>NZ_REFY01000002.1:333441-666883 GCF_003841485.1 Natrarchaeobius halalkaliphilus
ATCGAAAGACCGAGCCCGGTCCCGTCCCCGCTCGAATGCCCCTCCTGAAAGACTCGATCGCGTCGTTCGGAAGGAATTCCGGGACCGTCGTCCTCGACGGCAAATCCTCGTTCCGTTTCCAGGACACGGACTGTAACCGACGGTCCGGCGTGTTCGACAGCGTTTCGAAAGAGGTTCTCGAACGCCTGTTGAAGCCGACTCCGATTACCGTCGACGGGTCCGATGGATCCCGTTTCGAGTTTCGATTGCTCTGTTTCGACCGCGTTCCAGGCAGCTCGAACCGTCTCTTCGAGATCGACCGTGTCGGGTTCGCGGACGTCCTCGTCCTGACGGGCAAGCGTCAGGAGATCGTCGATCATCGTCTCCATGCGCTCGGCTGCAACGACGACGTCAGTTGCGTGGGACGGATCACCGGTTTCTTCGATCAGATCGGCATAGCCTCGAAGGATGTTGAGCGGGTTCCTGAGATCGTGGCTGATGACCGAGATGAATCGCTCGAGACGTTCGTTCTTGCGAGCCAGTTCCCGTCGACGACGATCACGATCGTGCGTGTAGCCAACGAGTTCACCGACCGTCTGAACCTGCTGGCGAAGCGATCGCGGCCACGGTCGCTTGGTTCGCTGTTCGATAAGGAGTATTCCCTCGAGTTCCCAGTCGACGACGATGGGTGTCGCGAGTATGGACTCGAGACCGCGCGCTCGAAAGTACGGATGTTCGATCGGGTCTTGTCCGTCGATCTCGTCGTTTCGACTACCGTCGACGCCGAGGCTACCGACGAAATCGTCGGGAACTTCGATATCGAACTCGTCGTCCATCTCCGGTGGAACGGCGTACGGATCGAACGACTGAGACAGCGTGTCGAACCCGGGAAACGATTCGGCATCGATCGCCGGAACGTCCACGGACGGCTCGTCGACGACGGCGATACCGACGGGTCGAGGCTCGCCACTGCTGGCCCCATCGTCATCGGCGTCTCTCGAGGGGGCATCCCAGCAGTATGTTGGCTCGAGAACGCCCTCGTCGTACTCGAATACCAGACACCGATCCGCGTCGAGCTGTCGTCCGACCAGTTGGAGTCCCCACTCGATCTCGATATCGGTCTCGTCCGATGCTGCGCCCATTAGCGACCGCGAAACCTCCAGAACGACCTCCCGAACGTCCGAAATCGACCGGTGGTACTGTTCGTCGAGACACGCCTGCAGTCGCTTAACATCTGTACGAGTCAGCGAGTCGGCTCCGTCCTTCGAGACGATCTCGGCGCGTTCGATCTCGAGCAGGGCGCGGCCGATCGCCGGATCGAGCGACGAGGAAACGTAAATAACGGGGGGCGATGACCGCGACTCGTGTACGTCCTCGAGGACGGAACACGCCTCGTCCGTGGCGAGTCCATCGCCGACGACGAGGCAGTCGACACCGTCCTCGAGTTCCTCCTCGATCGAACTCGGTGAGGTGACGTGCTGGAACCTGTAGCGCGACTCGAACGCTTCGGTGATCCGCGTACGGGTTTCGGGACCATCGACGGAGAGGACGTCAAACGATCGTTCGCACCGCTTCTGATCGGTGGCTTCGGGTTCAGTTGCCCGTCTAGAATCCCGGTTCATGTCGTCTTTTAGAGTGTTGATGTCTCGCTCCGACCTCACGGCGTCTGGGATACGTGACCTCGAGGTCCCGTGCGTACTATCAGGCCTATGGTTTGGCGTTCGTGTCGTACTGGACAGACTACTGCGTTGCCGGTGCGAACGTTACTATGTTCCGCCATGTGCGTTCAGATAAACATTCTGGCCGAACAATTCGAGTCGTGTGACATGATCGAGCGAGTTCCCGAGCAAACGCGAAACGGAGGAGTTCCTCGGTGCTCTGGACGGGGGACAGCCACAGTCGCCGCCCACGTCAACGACGCTACAGGCCGGCTCCCGCGAAAGCGAACAGTCCGGCGAACGGATCTCGAAGTAACACCAGTGCGACTCCGGCAATGACGGTAACGATCAGCCAGACGGCCATAATCGACAGCACCCGACGAATAAACTCCTCGTCCTCGTCGGCCATCAGGGATCCATCGGCACTCATATCGAAGCGTTCTGTCCCCGCGACCATAATAGTAGCGAACGGGGCCGAAGCCGTCGGCGACGAGATCACTCGAGCAACGGTTCGCCGGTCATCTCCGGCGGGCGCTCGAGACCGATCAATTCGAGCAAGGTCGGCGCGAGATCCGCGAGCGTGCCGCCGTCGCGAACTGATCGATCGTCGTCCGTTCCGTCGGGAGAGAGAAAGACGACCGGCACGTCGTTGTACGTGTGTGCGGTGTGTGGGTCGTCTTCGGTTCCCATCTCGTCTGCGTTTCCGTGATCCGCGGTGATGAGAACGTGTGCGCCGGCGTCCTCGAGACAGTCGACGAGCCGACCGAGCTGGCTATCGACGGCCTCGACGGCCTCGATCGCGGCTTCGTAATCGCCGGTGTGTCCGACCATGTCGGGGTTCGCGTAGTTGAGTACGAGCACGTCGGGATCGTCGGATCGAATCGTATCGATCGCGGTCTCTGTGACCTCGGGTGCGCTCATCTCGGGCTGTACGTCGTAGGTCGGAACGTCCGGGCTTTCCACGATCTTTCTGGTTTCGCCGTCGAATTCGACCTCGCGACCGCCGTTCAGGAAGTAGGTGACGTGGGCGTACTTTTCGGACTCGGCGATCCGAAGCTGCGTCTTGCCGTCGGTCGCGAGCGCTTCACCGAGGACGTTTTCCGGCCGGTTCGGAGGGTACGCGACCGGCAGGTCGAACGTCGCGTCGTACTGGGTCATCATCACGACCGTCGTATCGGGGGGGCTGGTTTCGAACTCGGTGGCCCAGTCTTCGCGGCGGATATCCGCGAGCATCCGAGTGAGCTGGCGAGCCCGGTCCGACCGGAAGTTGAACCAGATGACCGAGTCGCCGTCTCGAAGACGCGGACCGTTCCGGATCAGCGTCGGCTCGACGAACTCGTCGGTCTCGCCGCGATCGTACGATTCCTCGACCGCCTCGACCGCGGAATCGGCGGTCCAGTTTGCGTCTCGAGCTACGATCGCGTCGTACGCCCGTTTCGTCCGATCCCAGTTCTGATCCCGATCCATCGCGTAGTATCGGCCGGAAACGGTGGCGACGTCACCCGTCCCCTGCTCGCCGATCACGTCTTCGAGTGTCGAGAGATAGTCCCGCCCACCGGTCGGGGAGGTGTCTCGACCGTCGGTGATGGCGTGAGTGACGGCGGAAACGTCTCGGTCGGCGGCCAGTTCGATCAGTGCGTGGAGGTGTTCGTGGTCGGAGTGAACGCCGCCGTCGCTCACCAGACCCACGAAGTGGGCGCGTCCGCCGTTCTCGCGAGTCGCGTCCAGCGCCGCGGTGATCGCCTCGTTCTCCCGGAAGGAGCCGTCGTCGATCGAATCCGAAATCCGGGTATACTCCTGATAGACGACCCGTCCCGCGCCGATGTTGAGGTGACCGACCTCGCTGTTTCCCATCTGTCCCGCCGGCAGGCCGACGCGTCGTCCGGAGACTTCGAGTCTGCCGTCAGCCCCGGTTCTCGTGAGACGATCGAACGTCGGTGTCTCGGCCGCTTCGACGGCGTCCCGTGCCTCGCCGGTTCCGAGCCCCCAACCGTCGAGAACGATCAGCGCTGCATCCATATTCGAGCGATGCCGGGCCTGGCGTAACTACCTATCGTTGTCGGCTCGAGGGAGATCCGATACACCCGGCCGGTCACGCGTTCTCGAGTTTCCATGGGCGACCGGCGTTTCGGTTCCGATCACTGGCTTTTTGCAAGTGGACTTCGAGTCAACGGCAATGACACTCGATCCGGTCCACTACGACGGCATCGCGAAACTCGCGAGGCGGATCGATCACGGTGCCAGCGAACGGGACCGCCGCGAATTTGCCGAGACCGTCTGGGAAAACTTTCTCGACCCCCTCCGATCGGACGCTCGAACGGTGATGGAGCCGGTCGACGAGCAGGGCCGTCGAGTCGTCGACTGCGAGGACGTCGCACTGTGTGACCGAAAGTTCCCGACCCAGCACGGTCTCGACGCGGGGACGATCAATCCGACGGCGTTCAAAAACGGCCTCGTCATCGACATTGCCCAGGCCGCGATGAGCACGACGCCGAGTGACCTCGAGATACACCGGTCGCGGACGACGGTCATGACGGTTCACTCGAACGACGAGACGATGACGGTGGACGAGAACTGGGGAGCGTTCGACGAGGGGTACAGTCGAAGTCGAGCGGTGAAGATCCCGCCACTGCCCCGGTTTGCCGAGGGAGTCGTCCACGCGCTCGCGCTCTATCTCGCAGAGAGCAAACACGCACTCGAGCACGCGGCCGACGTCAGCGACCTTCTCGTCCTCGATGGACCGCTGTACCCGCGAGGGCTGCTCAGATGGGCCGATCAACACCCCGATCTGTCCGATTTTCTGCTCGAGGATCCGCGGCCGACGACGGTGCTCGAGAACTACGTTCGGCTGGTCGAGACGCTCGTCGAACGCGAGATACCTCTCGTGGGATTCGTCAAGAACCCGGCGACTCGGCTCATCACGCGGACCGTAACGAACAGACGGGACGTCGACGTCAGCGTGCCGTGGGCCGACGACACGGCGTTGTTCACTCGGCTGCTGGAGCGCGGGGAGTACGTCGACGACGTCGACGGCGAACGCTGGGAGCGCGACACCGATGCGCTGTCGTACACGAACTGGTTTCGCTCACGCGGTGGCGTCGATCGGCCGCTGTCGATCGATGGCGACGCGCTGGGAGTCGATCGCCATCTCGAGTCCGATCGGTACGAGGTGACGTTCTTCGTCGTGTACGATCCCCGAGACGATCTCATCTACCGGGTCGAGGCGCCGTACGCGTTCACTCGAGATCCCGATACTCGAGAGCGACTGACGATGCAACTGCTCCAGGACGTCGCGGTCGCCCACGGCCCGCCGACTATCATCGAAAAGGCGGACGAACTCGCACGGATCAGTCGAGCCGAAAAACGGTCCCTTCGGGAGACACTCGAAACGCAGTTCGACACGAGCCGAACGCGCAACTACGACGATCATCGCTGGGAGGAGCTGTAGTACCACTCATACGGTCTGCTGTAACTGTTTACCGACGCACCCGGCACCCGGTCTCCGGATACGGCCGGTACTGACTTACAGCAGACCGTATCAGTTCATCACGTCCGGTTCGGACACCGTTCGGTCCATGAACTCCTGTCCGTCACTCTTCGGAGTCGATCTCGCTCTTTTCGACGTCGAATTCGACGTCTGCCGGGTCCATTCCGATGCGGGCGAACTGCGTTCGAACGTGTTCTTTGGCACACTCGATGGCCTGCGGTCGCGTATCGAAGCCGCGTGGCATGGGGGACTCGAACGCGAGGTGGACTTCGCGTCCGTCGACGAGCTGCGTGGTCCCTCCGCTGTCGACCTCGTAGAATTCGTCACAGACCCAGACGTACGCGGCGTCTTCGTCCGGGGCACCGCGGAACGACGGGGCCTGTTCACCACGCTCGTAGAGCGTGCCAGTGAGCTCGGTCCCACCCGCCGATCCGCGAACGATGAGCATGCCACACCTACGTCTCGCGGGTGCAAAAAGGGAGTGACTTGCAGACGGCCGAACCTCATCACGTTCTCGACACTTGTCATCTCCCGTGACCCGATCGAATACGCGAGGTCCGGATGTGATGTGTCCCCCTCCCAAATTCTTTTGGAGATGGGCTTATCCGCGGCACGCTGATCTGTACTGGTAATGAGTTCGGACGTAACTCCCGGTAGCAGCGCTGGCCGGAGTCTACTGAACGACGTCCCCGTGGACCACTACGAGATTCTTCGACATCCCCGGCGTGTCCGATTGCTCGAAATCATCGAAGATCGGCCTCGAGTAACGCTCGAGGAGCTCACGACGACGCTCATCGAGCGAGGGGGGACCGACGTTCCGGTCGGAACGGCGCGTCGGGAGGTGCACCTCTCCCTCGTTCACAACCACCTTCCGCGTCTCGTCGACGCCGGAATCGTCGAGTGGGATGACGAACGCGGCGTTGCCCTCGTCGAAAACCCGCCCGTCTGTCCGGAGAGGCTCTCGAGGGTACTGAAAAACGACACGCAGCGTCTCGAGTGTCTCACCGATCCCGTTCGACTGCGTCTGCTCGACGTCCTGAATGGGCACGCTGGTTCGCTCTCACTCGAGGCACTCGCCTCGACGCTCGCAGCAAACGGGATTATCGAACGTTCGGACGCCGACACGGTCACGGCCGCCCTACACCACTCGCATCTCCCCGCGCTCGATGACGCCGGCCTCCTCGAGTACGATCCCGAGTCGGGGCTGGTCCGTTCGATCGAGTCCTGAGACGAGATCCTGTAAATCAGTACCGATTCGATCGGTGACGGTTTTCGATTGCACCGGAACATCGGTACGACAATCCGTCCGATCTGTTACCGGAAACCCCCTGGGCGAACGCCTTCACCCCCGAGTAACGCGTTTACGGCCGTGACGCCCATACCGGATCGGGAGGGAAACGGGTTTCAGGAACCAGTCGGATGGAATGAGTATGACCGATCTGGGCGACTTCGGTGATTACAGCGCAGCGTCCGGCGACGGAGCCGGGGATTCGGGTTCCGACGCTGGAACCGGCTCCGACTCGAGCAGTCCCAGCGAGACCGACATCGGGTCCGGAGACGGCCCATCGGAACGGTCGCGTTCGGACGATGCGTTCGAATCGACGGCCGTCGAACCCCGCGGAGAGGACGTCGGCATCGGTGCGGTCTGTGTCTCACAGGGCCTTCGCGTCGCTGAGGACGGCGACGACACCACGCTCCGAGCCTACATCACTCGCGGCAACCGGTCGTCGATCCGTCTCGGCAGCTACCTGCTCGCACCCTATCCCGACGGTGAAACGCTGTTCTGTCGGATCACCGGACTCGAGTATGCCCAGCAGTATCACGCGGACGACGCGACGGAGATCCACGCCCGTCGGGCGATGCGGGCCGACGACATCGAGGAAGCCGACTACAAGTTCGTCGCCGGACTGGAGCCGGTCGCCGTGCTCTACGACGACGACGGCGAGTTGAAACGACGGATGACCGACCGCGTCCCCAAGCCACAGACGATCGTCCGAACGGCCGACGACACCGAAGCGATCAAAACCGGACTAAAGATGCCCGAAGACGGGGTCTTCCTCGGCCACCTCTCGGTCGGCGGCGAGAAAGTCAGAACGGCGGCGTCGCCGCCGACGATCGACTACCGCCTGAAAGACGATTACGAGGCGGGCGACCCACTCGTCTTTCGTCACACGTTGATCGCTGGCGGCACCGGTTCGGGCAAGACCCACGGCGCGAAGAACGTCCTCCGGCAATTCCTCGCGGACGAACGAACCTATCCGATGGCCGACGGCCGGACGGTCAGCCCCGCGGTCGTCCAGTTCGATCCCCAGGACGAGTACGCTCAGATGCACGACGACAACCCGGACCTCGACGACGCCTTCGCTCGCCGTCTCGAGCGCGAGGGAATCGCCCACGGCGGCGTTTCGGAGACGACGGCCTTTATTCCGCGAGTGGGTTCGGCGGCGTACTCGGCGGGCCACCACCGCGCCGAGCAGATCGAGTTCACAGTTCCCTTTTCGATGTGCAAACGCCGCCCGTGGCTCGTCTCCGGTGGCTCGCTCAACGACAATCAGTACGGCGCGCTGACGTTCCTGATCGACCGGTTCTTCTCGGAGTACGGAAACGACGGGACGTACACGCAGTTCAAAACCTTCCTCGACGATCCGGCGTTGCGCGAAGAACTCGACGAGTCGGGACGCGTCCACGAGGCGACGTACGATGCCGTCCGCCGTCGCGTGTTCGGATTCGACGACGTCTTCGATCAGGACGCACGGCCGATCACCGACCTCGTTCACGACCTCGTCCGTCCCGGCGAGCTAAGCGTCGTTCCGACCTACCATATCAACGACACTCGAGCGACGGAGGCCGTCGTCCTCGCACTCTCGTCGCTGCTGATCGACGAGAAGCTCTCGAACGATCCGACCTACGATCGGATCAAGGAGACGCCGCTCGTCCTCGGAATGGACGAAGCGCACAACTTCCTCACGGACGCCGACAGCGTTCAGGCCCGGAAGGTCATCAACAAGTTCACCGAGGCGGCAAAACAGGGTCGAAAGGAACGGCTCGGTCTCTTTCTCATCACCCAGGACCCACAGGATATCGACGACGCCGTCTTCAAGCAGATCAACACCACCGTCGTGTTGAACCTCGGTGACGAGGACGCCATCAAGAGCGTCAACATTCCCAGCAACCTCGAGTCGAAAGTGCCCTACATGGAGAAAGGACAGATGGTGGTCTACTCGCCGGACAATTCCGAACCCGTCGAACTGATCGGCCTCTCGAAGTGCCTGACTCGCCACGGCCGCGATTGAGATCGGAGCCACCGAGCGGAGTGTTCGATCGAACCCGCCGTCGCCGTCGCTACGACTGGCGTGACGGTGCGCCCTCGAGGATTTCGACGCCGCTCGAGGTGCCGATCCGTTCGGCCCCTGCCTCGAGCATCGCGAGCGCTTCCTCGTAGCTCCCGATTCCGCCGCTTGCTTTGACCGGGAGGTAGCCGCTCATCAACTCGACGTCAGCGAGCGTTGCGCCGGCGTCGGCAAAGCCGGTCGAGGTCTTGACCATCGCCGCGTCAGCAGCCACCGCGGCCTCGCACGCTCGCTCCGTTTCGGCCTCCGTCAGTAGGGCGGTCTCGACGATCACTTTCACCGGGACCGGAACCGCGGCGACGACTTCCGCCAGTTCGGCCCGAACGGCGTCGTCCTCCCCCGCTTTCAGTCGACCGACGTTGATCACGACGTCGAGTTCGTCCGCGCCGGCCTTCCAGGCGAGAACGCCCTCGCGACGCTTGACGTCGTGGTCGTTCTGGCCGTGGGGAAACCCGATGACGGTCGCGATCGTCACGTCAGAAGCGTCGCTGGTCGCGTCCTCGAGTGCGTACGGCGGAATACAGGCGTTCATCCCGAACGCTCGTGCGTCCTCGAGCACCGATCGAACGTCGGTGGGCGTCGTCTCAGGTCCGAGAACGGTGTGATCGATTAGCGGCGCGAGTTCGTTGCGCTCCATAGCGGACCGACTCGCCGGACGGTCAAAAAGCCGACCGATCGCTTTTGTTCCGTGCCATCGTTTCGTTACGCATGGGAAACGAAGCGCCTGCCGTCGATCCGGTCGTTGAATCGACCGCCGCCGATATCGCCGCGATGCGGATACGCGGTGCGGCAGCGATCGCTGATGCGGCTGCGGCTGCGCTTGCGATACAGGCCGAGCGATCCGACGCCGTGACTCCGGGGGCGTTTCGAACCCAGCTCCGCGTGGCGGCCAGAACGCTCTACGAGACGCGCCCGACCGCTGTGAGCCTGCCGAACGCCCTCAGGTACGTTCTTCGAGGAACGGACGGGGATAGCGTCGACGAGTTACGGTCGTCGACGATCGACAGGGCCGAAACGTTCCGAGAGGATCTGGAGGACGCACAGACGACGCTAGGAAAGATCGGATCCAACCGCCTGCGGGATGGCGACGTCGTCATGACTCACTGTCACTCGACCGACGCGCTGGCGTGTATCGAGGCCGCGCTCGATGACGGAAAACGGATCGAAGCGATCGTCACGGAGACCCGGCCGAGAAAGCAGGGCCACATCACGGCCCGAGAGCTCCGCGAGTGGGGTGTGCCCGTGACTCTGATCGTCGACAACGCGGCCAGACGGTATCTCGACGACGCCGATCACGTTCTGGTCGGAGCGGACAGCATCGCCGCCGACGGCGGAGTCATCAACAAGATCGGAACGAGCGGCCTCGCGGTCAACGCACGCGAACGGGGCGTTCCGGTGATGGTTGCGGCTCAGACGATCAAACTTCACCCGGGGACGATGACCGGCCACACCGTCGCGATCGAGATGCGAGACGAAACGGAAGTACTCACATCGTCCGAACGGAGCGAGATAACCGATCTCGAGGACGGTGACGACGGATTCACGGTCGAAAACCCGGCGTTCGACGTCACGCCCCCGAGACACGTCGACGCGATCGTCACCGAACACGGCCAGTTCCCGCCGGAAAGCGTCGTGACGCTCATGCGGGAGCTGTTCGGTGAGACGACCACCGAGCCGTGGGAAACGTAGCAGTGTACACCGACCTCGAGTGTCCGCTCACGACACGAGTACGTATTCTGTCGGTGATTCGGAGATAACCGCAACATGTTAGTTACTTGCATGTGCCTGTAGGCGTATGGTCTTACCAGAGGGGTTCGTGGTTCCGCCGTGGTACCTCCTCGTTCCGCTCCTCGTGGTATTTCTCAGCGCCGTCTCACTCCTGTGGACGCTCGAGCCACCGGTGACCGATCGGACGGTACTCGCGTTCGCGCCGTGGATGATGATCGGTGCCGCCGCGCACGTCCTCTACAGACTCGAGGTCTATCCGGACGCAATCGCGGTGTTGTTCGCCTCGCCGGGCGTCTATCTGGTGACGGCAACCGTCGGTGGTCTCGTCTGGATTCTCGGAACCTTTCTCGAGGCCGCCGGCCTCCAGCGGACGGCGGAGCGATTTCTGGGCAGCGTCGGCGTCGTCGTCTTCGCGGTATCGGTGATCGTTGTGCTCGTCGTCGGCTGGGAACACGGAGCGGTCCAGCCGTTCTGGCCCGTCGTCGCCGTCGTCGTCTCGGGACTGGTCACGGCTCTTGCTTGGCTCGTTCTCGGTCTCTGGTTCACCGACGTCGCCGCGACCACGGGTGCGACCGGCGCACTCGTCGTCTTCGGTCACGCGCTCGACGGCATCTCGACCGCCATCGGCTACGACGTGCTCGGAGCCAGCGAAGAGGTTCCGGTCTCGCGCATGATCCTGGAGGCCGGTGGATCCCTCCCGACGGCGGAGTACATCGGCGCTGGCTGGCTGTTCGTGGCGGTGAAAATCGCGCTGGCGATGGTCGTCCTCGGACTCTTCAGGGAGTACGTCGACGCCGATCCGTCCCAGGGACGATTTCTCCTCGCTCTGATCGCTGCGCTCGGTCTCGGACCGGGAGTTCACAACGTCCTCCTGTTCGCCGTCGCCTAGACTTTTCTCGTCGGCCATCGACGTTCCGATAATCGAATGGTTAGGGTGGTTACTGCCGGCCACATCAACTGGGACGTGACGCTCCGAGTCGACAGCTTTCCCGTTGCGGACGGTGAAGCCGTTATTCGTTCACAACGACAGTCCGGCGGCGGAAGCGCGGGCAACGTCGCCGCTTCGCTGGCCGGGTTCGGAATCGAGACGGGACTGATCGGAAGCGTCGGCGACGACGACAACGGTTTGCTCGCCCGCCAGGAGCTCGAGGACGCCGGCGTCTCCCTGGACCGGGTGTGTGTCGTCGACGGTGCGGACACCGCCGTCAAGTACCTGCTCGTCGACGACGAAGGCGAAGTCGCGATCCTCGGAAACGACGGCGTCAACGAGGCTATCGGCCCCGACGACGTCGACGAGTCGGGGATACGAACGGCCGAGCACGTCCATATAACGGGACAGCGTCCCGAGACGGCCGCGGCGATCGCGACCGCCGCACACGAGAGCGACACCACCGTCAGCGTCGATCCCGGGCGTCGAATTGCGGACCGGAACTTCACACGGACGCTCGAGGTGGCAGATATCGTCTTTGCAAACGACAGGGAGAGCGCGGTACTGCTCGAAGACCACTTCGGACAGTCGATCGGAATCGACCGTTTCGTTGTCGTCAAACACGGTGAGGACGGTGCCGTTGTCCACGCTCCCAACGGCTCGTACACACACGCCGGATTCGACGTCGATCCCGTCGATACCGCTGGCGCGGGTGACGCGTTCGCAGCCGGCTTCATCGCGAGACTGCTCGAGGGAGACGACGTCGAACGCGCACTCGAGTACGGAAACGCTTGCGGTGCACTGACGGCGAGCGCTCACGGTGCTCGAAACGCGCCGTCGACCGAGGAGATATCGGCCTTTCTCGGGTCACGGTTCTGAGCGGTGGAGTCTTATCGGCCGCCGGTGAGGACGGAATGCTGTCGAACCCACACGAGCGAGCGACTTCCAGTACGCCTCTATGTGCTTTTCAGCTGCTGGTGTCTGACGGTAGCTATATGTGATGAGCCGTTGGCCACTCGAGTACATTGTCACGGAAACGTGATGGAGAGACATGACGGAACGAAGGATATGCGAGTCCGACGGATACCTGCTCGATCGATGCCTAACGTACGACCGAGGGGTTGACGAATCGCCCAGTGTCGCCGTCGTAACCGCCCTTGCACGATATCACGGTGAAAGCGTCACCGAAACGAGTACGAACCTCTACGAGTACGTCGATCCCGAAGCGCTGGATGCGCTGTTTACCGACACACGACGCGGCGTCGAGCGCTCGGCCGATCGCGTGGAGTTCGAGGTCGAGGATGTGACCGTCGTCGTCACCTCGACACGTGTCGAGGTGTCCCCGACGGCGTCGTGATCCGGCGATCGAACCGTCCCCTTCTCGAACCTTTTTTCTCGTCACCCGGGGAACGCGATGGTATGGGTACCCAGCCACACCTGCTCGTCGAGGACGGTGACCTGACCGATATCGCGCTCGTTCCGGGTGATCCCGGTCGAGTCGATCGAATCGCGAGCCACTGCGACGAATCCGAAACGGTCGCAAGCAACCGCGAGTACAAGGTCGTCAACGCGAGCTACGAGGGATGCGAGCTCACGATCTGTTCGACGGGGATCGGCTGTCCCTCCGCCGCAATTGCCCTCGAGGAACTCGCGAACGTCGGCGTCGAAACCGTGCTTCGGGTGGGGACGACCGGCGCGTTGCAGTCGGGAATCGAGATCGGTGATATGATCGTTGCCACCGGTGCTGCGAAAAACGAGGGGACCTCGAAACGGTACGAACGCGCCGAATACCCCGCCGTTCCGGACTACGAGGTGCTCTCTGCGCTCGTCGAGACCGCAAACGAACGCGAAGGAAACCGAACGGTCCGAGCGTCGAACGGAGAGGACGCGGCGGGACAGGTGCACGTCGGTCCGATCGCCTCGGACGACGCTTACTACGCCGAAACTGAAGAATACGTTGCGGACTGGGAAGAAGCCGGTTTGCTCTCGGTCGAAATGGAAGCCGCCGCGCTCTTTACGCTCGCTCGACGGCGCGGGCTTCGCGCCGGAGCGATCTGTACCGTCGACGGTAATCTCGTCGATGGGACACAGAAGGGAACGGATACGGAAGACGACGAACTCCCTGAGAAGGCAAAGAACAACGTCGGCCGTGCGATCGACATCGCTCTCGAAGCCGCGACCGAGCTGTCCCATCACTGAGCGCACCGCCGAGAAACAGATTCGCCACACCCGCGAAGATGGGGAACCGGAAACGGTCGTCTGAAGCGGGAGCGGCCGTCTAAAGTGCCAGTATCAGCGAGCGGTCGGCGGAGTAGCCGACCGATCTCGATCGCGAACATCCGAGAGAAAGTTCTCGATCACGTCGTGGCCGACCGCCGTGAGCACGCTTTCGGGATGGAACTGTACGCACTCGATCGGATGTTCGCGGTGGCGAACGCCCATGACCAGTTCCGTACCGTCGTGGTCGGCGGTCGCCGTCACCTCGAGACAGTCCGGGACCTCGGTGGCGACCAACGAGTGATACCGTCCGGCACGAAATCCCCGCTCGAGGCCGTCGAAGACGCCCTCGCCGTCGTGATCCACTGCGGAGGCCTTGCCGTGAATCGGGTCGGGCGCTCGTCCGACGGAGCCGCCGTAGGCGTAGACGGTCGCCTCGAGACCGAGACAGACGCCGAGAGTCGGTACGTCGGGGCTCAGCTCGCGGAGAACGTCCATCGTAACGCCGACGTCGCGGTCGTTTTTCGGATGTCCCGGTCCGGGACTGATGACGATCGCGTCGGGGTCGACCGCACGGACGTCCGCGAGCGACGCCGTATTCTTCCGTACCTCGGTTTCCGTCCCCGGCAACTGACTGACGTACTCGACGAGGTTGTAGGTGAACGAATCGTAGTTATCGACGAACAGCACGCGGAGCGTCGCCGTCTCAGCCCCCGTCACCGGTTCGCCGTTCGACGATGAGTTCGGGCTCATCGCCTCGCCTCCGGGGTCGTCTCGAGGTTGGCAGTCGCGTCGTCACCGTCGGATATCTCCGCGCGGGTTTCGATCGCCTCGAGCGCCGTGAGAACGCCGCCCATCTTCTGTTCGGTCTCTTCGTACTCCGATTCCGGATCGCTGTCAGCGACCAGCCCGGCTCCCGCCTGAACCGTGATTCGATCGTGATCTCCCTCGTCTTCGACCGTCGCCGTCCGGATCACGATCGCGAAGTCGGCGTCGCCGGTCCAGGAGTAGTAGCCGACGCCGCCGCCGTACAGCCCTCGGGCGTCGACCTCGAGGTCGTCGATGATCTCCATCGCTCGGACCTTCGGCGCACCGGACAGCGTCCCCGCCGGAAAGGCTGCGCGGGTCGCGTCGAACGCGTCGGCGTCGGCCGCGAGTTTCCCCGTCACCGTCGACTCGATGTGCTGGACGTGGCTGTATTTGAGAACGTTCATAAACTCGTCGACGCGAACCGATCCGGCCTCCGAAACGCGTCTGACGTCGTTTCGCGCGAGATCGACGAGCATCGTGTGTTCTGCGCGCTCTTTTCCGTCCGCGAGCATCTCGCCGGCCAACCGCCGATCCTCGACCGGACTCGATCCCCGGTCGCAGGTTCCGGCGATCGGGTTCGACATGACCTCGCGACCGCGGACGGAAATCAGCGTTTCGGGGCTCGCACCGACGACCGTCAGATCGTCGTGATCGAGCAGATACATGTACGGCGACGGATTGACCTCTCGCATCGCCTCGTAGAAACCGAGCGTATCGATCTCGCCGGAGAGTTCCCGTGTTCTCGAGATGACGCCCTGATAGATGTCGCCGTCCAGAACGTGCTCTTTCGCTCGGCGGACGTTCGCTTCGTACTCCGCTTTCGGACCCGCGACCTCGTCGTGACGAACGAATCCGTTCGTCTCCGGTCGGTCGGCTTCTCGTAGTACTCGCTCGACCATGGCGACTTCCGCGAGCAGTCCGTCGTACACCTCGTCCGGATCGTCGTCATCGGTGAGAACAGGCGTACAGACGATCGACACCGTCCCGTCGTGCTCGTCGAACGCGATCGTTTTCGTCGTCAACACGAACTGCGCGTCCGGAAAACGCGAGTCGGGGCGCTCACAGCCGACCTCCTCGAGCCAGAGATCATAGACGGCGTCGTAGGCGAGAAAGCCGACGAGCCCGCCCTCGAGATGTTGTCGATCGTGGTCGGGAAAGTTCGCCAGCCGCGCGTCCGGCATCGCAGCCCGCAGGGCATCGACGGTGTCGCCGTCGCTGTCGGTTTCGATCGACTCGACCGGCGCGCCCTCCGAGAGCGCTTCGACCGTCGTCCCCGTCGGATCGACCGTGACGACCGCTTCCGGGTCGTAGCCGACGTACGAAAAGCGCGCGTGGCGCTGTGCACCGACCGAACTCGGCCGAAACGCGCCGTCGGGATCGCTCGAGGCGGTCTTCTCGGCGCTCTCGAGCAAGAACGCGTACGGCGATCGGTCGCGGTCGCTTTCCGTCGAACGACCCGTGAGGGCCGCGTAGGCTGTCAGCGGTGTCGTTTCGACGGGAATCGGCGCCACGGTCCGGACGACCGTCGTCCCCTCGCCGCTTGCGTGCTCGCGAAACGCCGTTCGATCGAGGTCGAGCGAGGGCGACTCGTCTCCCGGCCCGTCGCTTCGTTCGGTCTCCGCTGTGGTAGAGTTGGCGTCGTTCATGAGGAGTGTGGCGTCGGTTCCGCGCCGTGGGCGCGTCGTGCGCACTCGACGAACGATCGCACCGCATTCGGATCCTTGACGCCACCGTCGGCCTCGACGCCGCTTGCGACGTCGACGGCGAAGGGATCGGCGGCCCTCACCGCCTCGGCGACGTTCGCCGGCGTGAGCCCGCCCGCGAGGATCACCGGCGACTCGAGGTCTGCGATGGCCGTCCGGGTGCGGTTCCAGTCGTGCGTTCGCCCCGTCCCACCGCCGCCGTCCTCGGCGGGCGTATCGACGAGGAAGGCGTCAACGTCGCCGTCGTGGCGTTGGGCGCTCGAGACGTCGTCGGTGTCGACGGCGAGGACGAGCTGACTGTCGACGCAGTCGGTCACCGCCGCGATATCGATCGTCTCGGGATCGGCGTGGAGCTGGAGGACGTCCGGCTCGACCCGTTCGACCAGATCGGCCGCGTGCTCGAGTCCCCGATCCATCGTAACGAGGACCGTCGTCACGAACGGCGGCGCTGTCGCCACGAGGTCCGCGGCCCGGTCGGCCGTGATCTCTCGAGGAGTGTTCACGGGAACGTCGACGATGACGCCGACCGCGTCCGCACCCGCGTCGACGACCGTCTCGAGGTCGTTGCGGCCGGTCAACCCGCAGATCTTCACTCGCGTCATCGTCCACCCAGTCCGGGAACCGCACTCCGGAGCTGCTCGAGCTTCGTCGCCGCACCGCCGGAGTCGATCGCCTCGCGAGCGACCGCCGCCCCTTCCTCGAGCGAATCGGCTTCGCCCGCGAGGTAGATGGCAGCGCCGGCGTTCGCGAGGATGACGTCGCGTTTTGCGCCCGTCACGTCGCCCTCGACGATGCCGCGGAGATCGGCCGCGTTGGCCTCGGGTGAACCGCCCGCAATGGCCGATATCGCGTGTTCGTCGAGGCCGATATCGGTCGGTTCGACGGTGTACGCTTCGACCCGGTCCCCCTGGACTTCGGCGACGGTCGTCTCGCCGTGAACGGCGATCTCGTCGGTGCCCGAGCCGTGGACGACGAGCGCACGATCGGTATCCATCCGGGCGAGTGCGTCCGCGAGGACGGGAACGAGATCTGCATCGTAGACGCCGATGACCTGTGCGTTCGCGCCCGCGGGATTGGTAAGCGGCCCCAGGACGTTGAAGATGGTTCGCATGCCGAGTTCCTTGCGGGGGCCGATGACGGCTTTCATCGCCGGGTGAAAGACCGGTGCGAGCATGAACCCGATTCCATCACGGTCGATGGCCGTCTCGACGGCCGGCGGCTCCGCCTCGACGTTCACGCCGACTTCCTCGAGGACATCCGCGCTGCCCGAGGACGACGAGACCGAGTAGTTGCCGTGTTTCGCGATCGGAACGCCCGCGCCGGCGGCGACGATCGCGCTGGTCGTCGAAACGTTGATCGTGTCGTAGTCGTCACCACCGGTTCCGCAGGTGTCGACCAGCGGTTCTCGGTCCGGCGAGATCGTACGCGCCACATCGCGCATTCCCTCCGCAAAGCCCGCGATCTCGGCTTCCATTTCTCCTTTCGCGCGCAACGCCGCGAGCAACGCGCCGATCTGTGCCTCCGTCGCATCCTCGAAGACGGCCGTCGAGGCCGCCCGAGCGTCGGCTTGTGTGAGGTCGGTTCCGTCAGCCACCCGTTCGATGTATTCCTTCATAGTGGACACCAATGTACGTAGTTGTCTTACAATGTCCAAATGAGTGCATCAATTTAAGCGTATCGGAGGTCCGCGTGGTTCGGTGTCGCGTACGGCGATCGATTCGAAACCTTCAATTACGGTGGCGGGCAACCGTTGAGTGCAGGTGAAGGTGGCCTCGAGCCACGGACGAAAGCCAGGCGGGTTGGTGGTCTAGTCTGGTTATGACACCTCCTTGACATGGAGGAGACCGGCAGTTCAAATCTGCCCCAACCCACTATTTTTGCGCCGAACAAATCCGTGAGGCGCAAAATCGTCACGTTGAGCAGTTTGAACCAGACAAGTCCAAGCCCGGGAAACAAACGAAGAGGGCGACTCGGACGGTCTTGGTGAGGTTCAAACCCATCTCACCCGACTCGATCCCCGCCGAACGATCGCGTGAGAACCCACTCCGATGGATCGAAAGGGGACCATCCGATGTGCCAGTTGTTCGGACGCGGGGCGACGCTCGAGTCGTACTCGAGGCGTCCACATCGAGCTCGCCGCGCGTACTTGAGTACCGCCGATCACGAAACCGATGGTGGCCACGGCCGCCGATACCCATACATTGTCGGGTTTTGGAGATCCGCTTCAAGAAACCGTCACAGAGATCGATCGGAACGTCGGAGGTGATTAGCCTGACCATTCGCCGGCGAGATCTCCAGCGATGTTCTCTCGCCAATGATCGAATCCGCGTTCGCAGTCGCCGTTCTCGTCGATATGATCGACGAATCCAGCACCGGGAGAGGCGAGTTCGTCGCCGCAGAACGGACAGGTAACCGGGTCGACCCAGTTCATGGTCGTGTTCACCGACATGGAGAAATCCGTGCTATTCAACAATATAAGCCTAGTCGATTAACATCTAATATATATCCTATGTGTTAATATGCCCCTAGTATCGAACGCGCCTCACCGTAGCCGCTACCGACTGAACCAGTCGAACACCGTCGAACCGGCCGCAGGAGACGAACGAGGGGTCTACCCGCCGTCCTCGTGGCCGATGCGTGAGAACGAGGCGAGCCGACGTACTATGAGGGTCGTCGCTACGAGTCGTCGGGGTTACCGGCGTCGTCGTCGAACTCGAAGACGTTCTCCGTCTCCCCTACGGAGTCGCCCACCTGCCGTTCGTCGGAGTCGACGCGCTCGTCGGGACCGTTTTCTTCGTCAGAATCGACGGTATCGTCCGATCGGTCGTCGGTTCGATCCGGGGATGTCGCTGCGGACATCGCTCGAGTCGTTTTCGCCTCCGAATCGACCGTTTCCTCCTCCGGATCGGCCAGATCATTCTCCCGATCGTCGCCCACCGGACCGTCGGTGTCCCCACCGGACTCGTCGACGTCGGTTTCGAAGTGATCCAGTGCCTCAGAGAGCCTGGTCGCCTGCCCGGTGAGTTGCGACGCCGAGGTCGACACTTCGGTCAACGCCGTCGTCTGCTCTTCGGTCGCCGCGGCGACGCTTTCGGCCTCGGCGGTCGTCTCCTCGCTGATCGTCGCGGCCTCGTCGACGATCGCGACGACCTCCTGTGTGGTCGCAGCCTGTTCTTCGGTCGCCGCAGAGATCTCCTGAACCCCGACGTTCGTCTCGTCTGCGTACGCTGCGATCTCCTCGAGCGCCGTGACTGCCCGGTCGACCTGCTCGTGTGCCGCCTCGAGTCGCGCGCTCGTCGCTTCGACCTCCTCGGCCGATCGAACCGTTTGCCCACGGATACTCTCCAGTCGGTTCTCGATCTGGTTCGCGGCCGCTTTCGCGTCGCTGGACAGCTCCTTTATCTCCTGGGCGACGGCGCCGAACCCGTCTCCGTCCCGACCGCTCGCGGATCGAGAGGCCTCGATGTTGGCGTTGAGCGCGAGCATGTTCGTCTGCTCTGCGATCTGCTGAATTCGATCGATCAGGTCGTCGATCTGGCCAACTTCGGACTCGAGCGTTCGAATCTCCTCGACGGCCTGTCGCGCCTCGGTTTCCGTCTCGGACATGCTCTCGAGGGCCTCTTGGGCGGCCTCCTGTCCCGTCTGCCCAGTGTTCGCCGTTCGTGCCGCGAGATCGGCGACCTCGTTCGAGGAGGCGGCGATCTCTTCGGTCGTCGTCGACAGGGTGGACATTTCGCCGGTCGCCTGCTGGAGCGATGCGTTCTGTCGCTCTGCTCCGGCCGAGATTTCCTGGATCGATTCGCTGACTCGCTCGCTCGCGGAACGCACTTCCTCGCTCGAAGCGGTCACCTGTTCGCTGGCGATCGCGACCTGCGTTGCGAACGTCTGGAGATCTGCGACGGTGGTTTCGATGTCGTCGAGCATGTCGTTGAACTCGTCACCGATCGTTCGCATGGACTCGTTGTCCGTTTCGATGTCGGCTCGGACGGCGAGGTCGCCGGCAGCGGCGGCTTCCATCACCGCACAGTACTCCGTGGCGGCGTCCTCGAGTCGATCGTTGAGTTGCTGGACGCGTTCGCGTTCGGCTTCGGACTCCTGACGCGCGTCCTGTGCCGCTCGTATCTGTTCTCGAAGTGAAGTGCGCATCGTCCCGAAACTATGGTAGAGCGACCCGATTTCGTCGATTCGACCGGTCTCGAGATCGACAGAGAGGTCTCCCTCTTCCATCCGCTGTGCGCGATCTCGGAGACGATTTAGATCCGCCGAAACGCTCCGACCGCCGACGAGGCCGACGGCGACGAACACGAGCCCGGTCAACACGATCGTGACCACGAAACTCGTCTGTACCTCGTCTCGCACCGCGAAGGCGGCGTCAGTCGGCGTCGTCGTCACCACGTACAGAGTCTCGCCCGCAGCGGACGAGTACTGGTAGCTCGGCAGATAAGAATAGACTTGCTCGTCGTCGACGCTCTCGGCGATTCCGTCGACGCCGGGCTCGATAACGGCCGAGCCGACGCCGCCGGCACCGATAACTGGCTCACCGTCTTGAGTGACGACAACGGTATTCGCCCCGTCAACCGCTTGGGGAAGGTCCGGTCCTGCCCTCTCAGGGGGGAACTCAGCGACGAGTATCCGATCGCCCATAACGACGCGCTGTCTCCCAATAGCGACCACCTCGTCGTCGTCGAAGTTGGTGTATCGCTCCGCCGTGATGAACGAAGACGACCGCGTGGCCGTCTCCTCGGGGATGTGTTCGAACATGTTCTGGCCAACGGCGTCCCGATTCGAACTCCCGACCACCTCACCCGTTCCCTCCTCGACGAGATGTAGCTCGGAAAAACTGTTCGTGTACGCCTGATTCTCGAGGTGTGTCGATATTCGATCCGAATCGTCCATCGTCAGGACGTCCGCCTGCGAAATCTCGGTCAGATCGTCCTCACGATCCGTGAACCACTGATCGAGGACGCTCGCGTGGAGTTCGGTCGTCTGTTCGGCCTGGTCGTCGACCTGTCCCTCGAGCTGGTCGCTGATCCCGAAGTAAAAGACCGTGCTGATCGCTGCGGTCAACAGGAGAATCGCACAGACTGCGACGAGAACCTTCGTAATGAGCCGTCGTCTGAGTATATCGGGGACGAGCCTCGACGCGATCGATGGGTTTCCGTTCGTTTCAGCTGGCCGTTCCGACGTTTGCCGTGGTTCTGACACATCACTCATGGATTATACCTACCGGTTATCGACCGCGTTCCGCGCCGGTGATTGGCGCAACTGCCTGCCTACGCGCAGATGCGTATCACTGATGACGATTATCTCGTTATCAGTATTACTAATAAAGATTGCTAATTACCTGTATTTATTTCAACGCTGCAGTGTCAACGAAAACAGACTTCCGGTCGAGTGTAACGGGTCGAAACCTCCGCTGTGTCGACACCGATCCGAGTCGGCGAGACTCGTTTCGTCGACACAGCGAACAGTATATATGGGTGCAGTTCTCACACCCGCCAATGAGTACGGACCTCCGAACACCGACTGCCCGCGTCTGCGAGCGGTGCGGTCGGGCCGAGTACTGGGACGACGAACTCGAGGCCTGGCAGATCGACCACGAAGACGGTGAAAAGCAGGTCGGAAACCCGCACTGCCTCCACGAGTGGGATATCAACGGAACGTTCAATCCCGTCCTCGAGGAGTGAGGGGACGCCCATCAGGTCGATGACGACGGTCTACATCACGGCTCCGCCCGAGGAGGCCGAGCGCATCGCACGGGTACTCGTAGAAGAACGACTCGCAGCTTGCGTCAACAGGATACCGACGACCTCCACGTACCGCTGGGACGGTGAGATACACCACGACGACGAGGTCGTGTTACTCGCGAAAACGACTGACACGGTCTACGCCGAACTCGAGAACCGCGTCCTCGAGATCCACCCACACGAGGTTCCGTGTATCGAGCGCTTCGACGAGAGTCACGCCCTCGAGTCGTTCGCTGAGTGGCGAGGCGAGGTCACCCAGCCGAGCAGCGGTGAGAGTGACTGACTCGAGACCTGTTTCCATTCGGTGACCGTGAGTGATCACTTCGAAGTGCGTCAGGGAGTCACAGACGGTGTCTACCCGAAAAAGCAACCCTTAAAACTCGCGCACGGGTTGTGACGGATATGGCTGGAACCATCGAAGTGCTCGTTCCGGGTGGCCAGGCCAACCCTGGCCCACCGCTCGGTCCCGAGCTCGGACCCACACCCGTCGACGTACAGGCGGTCGTACAGCAGATCAACGACCAGACAGCGGCGTTCGACGGAACCGAAGTGCCGGTAACCGTCGAGTACGACGACGACGGCTCGTTCGATATCGACGTCGGCGTTCCCCCGACGGCCGCACTCGTCAAGGACGAAGCGGACTTCGAGACCGGAAGCGGTGAGCCCCAGAAGGATTTCGTCGCGGATCTGTCCGTCGATCAGGTGAAAACGATCGCAGAACAAAAACACCCCGACCTGCTCGCTTACGACACGAAAAACGCTGCAAAGGAAGTCGTCGGTACCTGTGCCTCGATGGGAGTTACCATCGAAGGCGACGATGCTCGCGAGTTCAAAGCAAAGGTCGACGCGGGCGAGTACGACGAGACGCTCGCATAAGACGACAACGAATTTTCGGATCGCTTCGGACCGACGAGCGCGTCGTCCGCCACTCAGATCTTGTTCGCTGGCGGAACGCTCCGGTCTTCGGGACTGGTCGTTCCGCCTGGCCCGAGCAGAATCCGAACGAGAGTGCCCAGACCGAGAGTCGTTGCCGTCCCGACCAGAACGACGGTCACAGCGAGCGACAGCCCGGCGAGCCCGCAAACGAGACTGCCACATAGAACGCCGAACCAGAGCGTATCGCGTCCGAACCGCGCCGCCATCGACTGACCGATGGCGACGAGACCGACGACGGCGGCTACCGGGATCACCGTTATTCCGAACACGACGAAGATGACCCCGAAAAACGTCCCCAGACTCGAGCCGAGAATCAGATATCCGGTGCTCGATATGGTGAGGACGACGAGGAGTGATGGAAATCCGAGACAGCTCGATATTATCGGACTCCGGCGGGATTTTGCGATCGCGCGCGAACTGTGCTCCTGAACCAGCCCGAGCAGTACGACCGCGGCGACGAGCGCTCCGACGAACTGTCCGCCAATCCGTTCGACCGGTGTGAGCGACCGGTACGTCTCGAGGACCCACACGTGGGCGAACTGGCCGGTCGGCTCGAGACCCGCGTTCCAACCCATACCCGATAAATCTATTGGCCACATGCACGAACGATACACTGTCATTGGAGATATTACTTTCGGAAGAACGGTCTCGATCAAAAACGTCGGATGAGTATCGTGTTGATGGATAACAGACCGCTCTGGGGCCACGTATCGCCCTCTCGGCCGGATACACTGACCGTGGTTCGACGGGTTTAAGTTTGCCATGACACTTTGCTCAAGGGAGACAGGCATTGCCTGTTTCACTGACCCGTAGGAGCACTCCTGCGTACTACGGAGGTGAACGATGGCAGATTCGGATATCGAAACCGCAGTGGCTCGCGCACTCGAGGATTCGCCGGACCGGAACTTTACCGAGACGGTCGACCTCGCGATCAATCTGCGCGACCTTGATTTGAACGAACCGTCGAATCGTGTTGACGAGTCCGTCGTCCTACCGGGTGGAACCGGTCAGGACACGCGGATCGTCGTGATTGCCGAGGGAGAAACCGGAGTCCGCGCCGAAGAGGCTGCGGACGACGTGCTCTCGGAGAGCGATGTGGCAGATCTCGACGACGACGAGGCCAAGGATATGGCCGACGAGACGGACTTCTTCATCGCTGAAGAGGCGATGATGCAAGACATCGCCCGGCACCTGGGTACCATTCTCGGTCCCCGGGGGAAGATGCCGGATCCGCTCTCGCCCGACGACGACGTCGTCGAGACCGTCAACCGGCTCAAAAGTACCGTGCAGATTCGCTCCGGCGACCGACGAACGTTCCACACGCTCGTCGGTGCCGAGGATATGAACGCTGAGGACATAGCCGACAACATCGACGTCATCCTGCGTCGTCTGCACGCTGACCTCGAGAAGGGGCCACAGAACATCGACGGCGTCTTCGTCAAGACGACGATGGGGCCGTCCGTAGAGGTGGTCTAACATGAGCGCACAGGCTGAACGCAAGACCGAAAACCTTCCACAGTGGAAAAAAGAGGAGGTCGAGGAGCTTCAGAACCTCATCGACGACTACGAGAGCGTCGGCGTCGTCGGAATCACCGGTATCCCCTCGAAGCAGCTTCAGGACATGCGCCGTGGACTCCACGGAACCGCCGTGGTACGAGTCAGTCGTAACACGCTGCAGGTCCACGCGCTCGAGGACGCCGGCCTCGACGACCTCGTCACGCACGTCGAGGGACAGGTCGGACTCGTCGCGACCGACGACAACCCCTTCACGCTCTATAAGGAACTCGAGGCGTCGAAGACGCCCGCTCCGATCAACGAGGGCGAAGTCGCTCCGAACGACATCGTCATCCCCGAGGGTGACACGGGCGTCGATCCGGGGCCGTTCGTCGGTGACCTTCAGGGAATCGGTGCGAACGCACGCATCGAGGACGGTTCGATTCAGGTCATGGAGGATTCGACGGTCCTGGAGGCCGGCGGAGAAGTCTCTGTCGACCTGGCGAACGTCCTCAACGAACTCGGTATCGAGCCCAAGGAAGTCGGACTCGATCTTCGCGCCGTCATCGCTGACGGCGTGCTCTTCGATCCCGATGATCTCGACATCGACGTCGAGGCCTACGAAAGCGACGTTTCGACGGCTGTTGCCCGCGCTCGGAACCTCTCGGTCAACGCGAGTTACCCGACCGCGACGACGGCTTCGACGCTCATCGCCAAGGCGACGGGCGAGGCCAAGAGCCTCGGCCTGCACGCGGCGATCGAAGACGAAGAGCTCATGCCCGACCTCGTCAGCAAGGCCGACGCACAGCTTCGTGCGCTTGCGGCCCAGATCGACGACGAGGAGGCGCTCCCCGAAGAGCTCCAGAACCTCGAGGCACCCGTCCCGGCGGCGGGAGACGCCGACGAGGTCGAAGACGAATCGGCTGACGACCAAGACGAAGCAGAGGCCGACGAAGCCGACGAAACCGATGACGAAGACGATGACGAAGACGACGGCGACGGCGCGGAAGGTCTCGGTGCGATGTTCGGATAACGAACGGAGGATTCAACAATGGAATACGTTTACGCTGCACTCATCCTGAACGAAACGGGCGAAGAGATCAACGAAGACAACCTGACGGACGTACTGGACGCTGCTGGCGTCGACGTCGAAGAGTCCCGAGTCAAGGCGCTCGTCGCCGCACTCGAGGACGTCGACATCGACGAGGCAGTCTCCGAGGCCGCCGCCGTCCCTGCCGCTGGAGCCGCTGCAGGCGGTGCTGCCGCCGCAGCCGACGACGGCGAAGACGACGACGGCGACGCAGAGGAGACGAGCGACGTCCCGGACACGACGGACGACGACGAAGACGACGAAGACGACGATGCCGGCGGCGAGGGCCTCGGCGAGCTCTTCGGCTAAGTCGCGACGCGACGAATTCACGAAATCAATTTTCTTTGGTCACACCCACCAGCGACTGCGATCTGCTGGCTATCTACCACCACCGTGACCCTCCACGGCCGAGAGTCGACCACTACCAGGTCCGGTAAGGGGTTCGAGAGCGTGATACCGAGCGTCGTCCCTGGTCGCTTCCGTCGTCCGTTCGCGTGACGGTTCGAGTCCATCCTCGAGTTTACAAAGCAGGACGAACCCAGAGGGAGCGATGGCCGTCGCTCCAGTCGAGTTCGTCGTCGACCCGACGCTCTCGATTCAGTTGCTCGCCTGGATACTTGCCGGTTCGTTCCTCGGAAGTCTAAGCGGCCTCGTGCCGGGGCTCCACGCCAACAACTTCGCGCTCTTGCTCGCGGGGTTTGCCGTATCGATCCCCGGACCGCCGCTTTTCGTCGGCTGTGGGATGCTCGCAGCCGGCGTCGTTCACACCTTTCTCAACGCCGTTCCGGCCATGGCGCTTGGCGTTCCCGACGCCGAGATGGCCGTCACGGCGCTTCCGGGCCACCGGATGGTACTCGAGGGGCGTGGCTACGAGGCGATCCGGCTTTCGGCGCTGGGTAGCATTCTCGCCGTCCTCGCCGCCGTTCCGCTCGCCGTCCCGGTCACGTGGGCCGTTACGACGGCGTATCCCACGATCAGATCGAACCTTCCGCTCGTACTGGCGGTGGTCGTCGTCGCACTCGTGGCCTCGGAGCAGACGTGGCGCGGTCGGTTCGGTGGGCTGCTCTCGTTCGGACTCGCGGCCGTACTGGGCGCGCTGACGCTCGATCTCTCGCCCGACGCACCGCTCGAGGCGGGCGGGATGTTGGCCCCGCTGTTCGCCGGACTGTTCGGCGCGCCGGTGTTGATCGACGCGATGGTCGGAAACGGCATTCCGCGACAGGATGGCGACGCGATCACGGTATCCCGTCGTCTCGTCGGTGCCACGGCGCTGGCCGGTGCGCTCGCCGGAGCGGTCGTCGGGTACATTCCGGGAATCTCCGCCGCGATCGCCGCCGTTGCGGTCCTCGTCTTCGTACCGGGTGACTCCGGCGATCGCGGATACATCGTCGCGACCAGCGGCGTCGACACGGCCAATACGATTTTTGCCCTGTTCGCGCTGGTAGCCATCGGGCAGCCACGAACTGGAGTGATGGTCGCGTTCGAAAGCGTTAACGCACCGCTCGAGATTCCGATCTTGCTCGTCGGCGTGATAGTCGCCGGTCTCATCGGATTCGCGCTGGTGATCGTGGTCGGGGAAACGTATCTCGAACTCGTCGGAAAAACGTCGTACTGGAAGATTTCGATCGTCGTTCTCGGACTGTTGTTCGGACTTTCGTATCTGTTCACCGGAGCGCTCGGAATCGCCGTGTTCGTCGCTGCAGCCACGATCGGCATGGTTCCGGTTCGATTGCGAGCGAGACGCGTGCATCTGATGGGCGTGCTGATCGGTCCGTTGATGTTCGGGCTGTGATCGATCGTCCGCACGACGATCACGTTCGGGCCTATATATTATATTGGTGCGAACATGTTCGCCTCCGTCCCATCCGCTGGGAATCGACGGGCATTTCAATGACGTTCTGTGCGAACAGAGAGATAGGACATGACCACATTCAATGGTAACCGACGAACGTTTCTGAAGGCAGCAGGTGCAGCGACCGCGACCGCACTCGTCGCTGGCTGTAGCGACAACGGGAACGGCAACGGGAACGGCAACGGGAACGGCAATGGGGACGGCGAGGGCGTCGAGATCGAGCCCGGTACGGAGATCCTCTTCGACGGGCAAATGTCCGGCTGGGAAGGCCTCGAGCCGGCCGAAATCGAAGGCGACGTGAATCCGACGCTGATCCTTCAGGAGGGCGAAAGCTACGAGATCGGCTGGACGGAAGGCGACGACAACTTCCACAACATCGAGATCCGCGACGACGGCGGCGACGTGGTCGACGACCTCGAAACCGAAGAGGTCGACGACCCCGACGACGACCAGATCCTCGAGTTCGAAGCCAGCGGCGAGATGGCCGAGTACGTCTGCGATCCGCACCCGAACTCGATGGTCGGCGAGCTCATCGTCGAGTAATCGATTCGGCCCGCAGACCGTTTTCGGCTACTCCTCCGACCACTTGATCGAACAGCCCTGCGAGGGCTGCCACTCGAGATCGACGTTCTCGCCGGCGAGGATTGCGTCGATCGCTTCGCGGACGTGATATCGAGTGGGTTCGTCGTCGGGATTGAGAGCGTCGTCCAGTCGGCCCTGATAGACGAGTCGGAACTGTCCGTCGTCGTTGGCGAACAAGAACGGATCGGGCGTACACACCGCGCCGTACTCGCGCGCGACCGATTGGCTCTCGTCCCGGAGATAGACGTCGAAGGCGATCGTTCCGTCGTCGACGAGGTCTCGCATCCGTTCTATGGAATCGTCCGGCTTCTCCGTCGCGTCGTTCGGATTGATACCGACGACCGAGACGTCGTCGTACTCGGCTGCGAGTTCGTTCATGAGGTCGAACTTGGCTTTCGCGTAGGGACAGTGATTGCACGTAAAGACGAGCAAGAGAGCCTCGTCGTTCGCGAAGTCCACGAGCGTATAGGTTCGTTCGTCGGTGCCCTCGAGTTCGAACGCCGGCGGCGCATCTCCCTCATCCAGTACTGTGTCGGACTCTTTGAGTACCATGTCGATACGGTTCGGGTATGTGGTGTTAAATCGTTCGGGGATGCGGACGGTGTTTCCGTCATCGATTCGCGTGTTCCGGACGTTCCCGGTGACGGCCTACATATTTGTACTTGCCACCGTATCGGTGAAATATGGAGACGCTCGAGATCACCGACGAACAGTACGAGGTTATCCAACAGCTTCGCGAGGAGATGTCGGAATCGGTCGTCGGCAAATACGGATTCGTTCGCGAACAGGACGTCGTCCAGTTTCTGCTCGATAACCTCGACGAGGAGACCCAGCTGGCCGACGAAGTCGACCTCGCACCCGACGACAGTACGGCCGCCGTCGACGCCGACGGACCCGTCGAATCCGGCTCGAGCGAGCGCGAGGAAGTGACGTTCGACGAGACGGCGAGAGCCGCGACGGATTCCAGTTCCGATTCGTCCTCGGATAACGAGGACGAAAACGCGGGCGACGAGGACGCAGACGACGGTGGTAACGCGGATGACGACGATTTGTTGAACGAGATGATGAGCTTACTCGAGACGCACGATGACAAGTGGGAGGAGTCGTCGTCTGCCGATTATCGTTACACGGTGACGCTTCCGGACGGCTCGAGCGAGGACGTCCAGACCAAAGACGACGTGCGGGCGCTCCTGTTCAAAAATTACTGAACTTAGGGTCCGCGCGCGAGCGAACCACGGCAGTGCAAGCCGAACGTTTAGGTCGATTCTCCGGTTGTATGTGTTGTGATACCAGGCTCCGTTCTATTGTCGTGGTATATATTGCCTGTAATAATATTCTGGTAAATACCTTTTGGGGCTAACTTTAAGTATCTGGATTACTCACTCATTAAATACTATCGGTATCGGCCCAGCGAACCGATCCGGTTTACGCCGGTCCCCAGCGTACGACTTCGGGACGTCATTCGAGTCTCGAACAGTGCGAGGAGATGCGTGCCCATTCAACCATGATCCAGCAAACCGCTGCCGTCCGATCCGGAGACAAACAACCCGCAGTGATAGCATGAACGGTGACATCGAGACGCTCGAGACGCTCAGTACGGAGTACAAAGAATCGATACCCGCCGACTTGCGAGAATCCAAGTCGTTCGACTGGTACCTCTCGGAGTGCTACGAGGATCCGATGATCACCCGCAACGCCCACCAGCGGGTTGCGGACATGTTCGATTACTACGGAACGCGCTACGACGAGACGGAGGGTGTCGTCGAGTATCAACTCGCCAGCGAGGACCCTCTCGGTGACGGCGAGAACACGTTCTACGGAAGGGTGATTCACCAGTCGATCCACGAGTTCGTCAACAAGGTCAAATCGGGTGCCCGTCGACTCGGCCCCGAGCGCCGAATCAAGCTCCTGCTCGGCCCGGTCGGTTCCGGCAAGTCCCACTTCGACAAGCAGGTTCGCACGTACTTCGAAGACTACACGTTGCGTGATGAAGGTCGGATGTACACCTTCCGATGGACCAACCTCTGTGACGTCATCGCCGATCAGGATCCCGCGGACGATACCGTTCGGTCGCCCATGAACCAGGATCCGCTCGTGCTCCTCCCCGTAGAGCAACGCCAGCGAGTCATCGAGGACTTAAACGAACGGCTCGAGGCACCGTACACGATCCAGAACGAGCAGGCGCTCGATCCCGAAAGCGAGTTCTACATGGATCGACTGCTCGCGTACTACGACGACGACCTCCAGGCGGTCCTCGAGAACCACGTCGAGGTCGTTCGACTCGTCGCCGACGAGAACAAGCGCCAGTGTCTCGAGACGTTCGAGCCGAAAGACAAGAAAAACCAGGACGAGACCGAACTGACCGGCGACGTCAACTACTCGAAGATCGCCATCTACGGCGAGTCCGACCCGCGGGCGTTCGATTACTCCGGAGCGTTCTGTAACGCAAACCGCGGCGTCTTCTCGGGCGAGGAGTTGCTCAAGCTCCAGCGGGAGTTCCTCTATGACTTCCTGCACGCGACCCAGGAACAGACGATCAAGCCGAAGAACAACCCGCGAATCGACATCGACCAGGTGATCGTCGGGCGAACGAACATGCCCGAGTACAAGGACAAGAAAGGCGACGAGAAGATGGAGGCGTTCAACGACCGCACGAAGCGAATCGACTTCCCGTACGTGCTGTCCTACGAGGACGAATCCCACATCTACCAGAAGATGCTGAACAACGCCGACGTGCCGGACATCAACGTCGAGCCACACACCTTGGAGATGGCCGGGCTGTTCGGCGTGCTCACGCGGATCGAAGAGCCGGACGCGGAGACGGTCGATCTGCTATCGAAGGTGAAAGCCTACAACGGCGAGATCGACGAGGGCGACGACATCGACGTCAAAAAGCTCCGCGAAGAGGCCGAGCGGAAAGCCGAGATCGGGGAGGGGATGGTCGGCATCTCGCCTCGCTTCATCGGGGACGAGATCGCCGAAGCGATCATGGACTCGAAACATCGCAGCCGCGGCTTCCTCTCGCCGCTTACGGTGTTCAACTTCTTCGAGGAGAACCTAGAACACCACGGCTCGGTTCCCGAAGAAAACTTCGAGCGGTACTACCGCTACCTCGAGACGGTTCGTGAGGAGTACAAAGAACGCGCCATCGAGGACGTTCGCCACGCGCTGGCGTACGACATCGACGAGATCCGTCGACAGGGCGAGAAGTACATGGATCACGTCATGGCCTACATCGACGACGATACGATCGAGGACGAACTGACCGGCCGTGAACAGGAGCCGGACGAGACGTTCCTTCGGTCCGTCGAGGAGAAGCTCGACATTCCCGAGGATCGCAAAGAGGACTTCCGACAGGAGGTTTCGAACTGGGTCTCCCGTCGTGCCCGCGAGGGCGAGGCGTTTAGCCCCCAGGACAACGAGCGACTCCGCCGCGCTCTGGAGCGCAAGCTCTGGGAGGACAAAAAACACAACATCAACTTCTCCGCGCTGGTGTCGGCCAACGAGTTCGACGACGACGAGCGATCGGCCTGGATCGACGCGTTGATCGAACAGGGCTACTCCGAATCCGGTGCCAAGGAGGTGCTCGAGTTCGCCGGCGCGGAGGTCGCCAAAGCAGAGATGGAAGATTGATATGACCGGCAACGACTACGTCACCGAGGCCGACCGCGCACTCGAGGAAACGTACGAGGAGCCGATGACCCTCGCGGCGTACGTCGACCGGATCTTCGAGAACCCGACCATTGCATCCCACGCTTCGAAGTACTTACTCGAGGCGATCGAATCGACGGGAACGCGGACGGTCGTCGAGGAGGGCGAGGAGAAAGAGCGCTACCGCTTTTTCGACGATCCGCACAACGACGGCGAGCACGCGATCCTCGGGAATACGGAGGTCTTGAACGGGTTCGTCGACGACCTCCGCTCGATCGCTGCGGGCCGGGCGAAAGACGAGAAGATCGTCTGGTTCGAAGGACCAACGGCGACGGGAAAGTCGGAGCTCAAACGCTGTCTGGTCAACGGCCTCCGGGAGTACTCCAAAACGCCGGAGGGACGTCGGTACACCGTCGAGTGGAACGTCACGACAGCGCAAGCCGAAGAGCGCGGCCTGAGCTACGGCGGCGATCCGACGGCATCGGACGATCAACACTGGTACGAGAGTCCGGTCCAGACCCATCCCCTGTCGGTCTTTCCGGACGAAGTCCGCAAACGGATCCTCGCAGATCTCAACGACGGTCTCGAAGAGCACGTTCCCATCAGAGTCGAGACGGAACTCGATCCGTTCTCGCGTGAGGCCTACGACTTCCTCGAAAAGCGCTACCGCCGGGAGGGGAAGTCGGACCTCTTCTCGACGATTACGGACGAGCACCATCTCCGCGTGAAAAACTACGTGATCGACGTCGGCCAGGGCGTCGGCGTCCTGCACTCCGAAGACGACGGCCGTCCCAAAGAGCGCCTCGTCGGGTCCTGGATGCACGGCATGCTTCAAGAACTCGACTCTCGGGGCCGAAAGAATCCGCAGGCGTTTTCCTACGACGGCGTCGTTTCGCAGGGAAACGGCGTTCTCACCGTCGTCGAGGACGCAGCCCAGCACGCCGATTTGCTCCAGAAGCTGCTGAACGTTCCCGACGAACAGTCGGTGAAACTCGACAAGGGAATCGGGATGGACGTCGACACGCAGCTGCTGATAATCTCGAACCCGGATCTCGAGGCCCAGCTCAACCAGCACGCCGACCGAAACGGGATGGACCCGCTGAAGGCGCTCAAGCGTCGACTGGACAAACACCGCTTTGGCTACCTGACGAATCTGAGTCTCGAGTGCGAACTCATTCGTCGCGAGCTGACCAACGAGACGGCGGTCTGGGAGGGGGAGAGCTACGATACGCTGGCAGAACGTATCCGTGAACCAGTTTCGGTGACGATCACGCACTCGCCCGGCGAAACGCGGACCCAGGAGTTTGCCCCGCACGCGATCGAGGCGGCCGCGCTGTATGCGGTCGTCACCCGTCTGGACGAAGAGGACCTGCCGAACGGTCTCGATCTGGTCGACAAGGCGCTGATCTACGACCAGGGATACCTTCAGGAGGGGGATACGAGGCGGGAGAAAGACGAGTTCGAGTTCGACGACGACGGCCACGACGGCGAACACGGCATCCCGGTGACGTACACCCGCGACACGTTGGCGGAGTTGCTCCAGGCGGACCGCGACCGCCACCACTCCGAGCTTCCGGTCGAAGACGTCGTCATGCCGCGAGACGTGCTGAACGCGATGGCGGAGGGGATGGCCGACGCACCGGTTTTTTCGACCGGCGAGCGCTCCGAGTTCGAAAACCGCGTGGTTGCCGTCAAGAACTACGTCTTCGACCAACAGGAGTCGGACGTCATCGAAGCGATCATGCACGAAAAACGAGTCGACGAGGAGACGGTCGCTGAGTACGTCGAACACGTCTACGCCTGGGAGACCGACGAGCCACTGTACAACGACCGCGGCGAGCGTATCGAGCCCGATCCGTTGAAGATGAAGCTCTTCGAGATCGAACACCTCGGACGATTCTCCGAGGACGAGTACCAGGACAACCTCCCCAGAGAGAGCGTCAGAAACTTCCGCCGGGAGAAGGTGATCACCTCGTTGAACCGCCACGCATGGGAACACCGCGACGAGGACTTCGCCGTCGAAGACGTCGATCTCACCGCGATTCCGGTGATCAAATCCGTCCTCGAGAGCCACGACTGGGACGACGTCAGTCGCGTCTTCGAGGACTTCGATCCGCGCCAGTGGGACGATCCGCCGAGTGGAACGGAGACGGAAGCCGTCAAGGAACGAACGATCGAGACGATGATCGATCGGTTCGACTACTCCGGGGCGTCGGCCGAACTGACCAGCAGACACGTCATGGGGCAGGTGAGCTACCGATGGGACTGACCAGCGAGGGACGATCATGGGACTAAGAGACGATCTAGAGCGGTTCCGTGAAGTGGGAGAACAGCGCCGAGAGGACCTGGCAGAGTTCATCCAGTACGGCGAACTCGGCTCGAGCCGACCGGGAGAGATCAAGATCCCGGTGAAGATCGTCTCCCTTCCGGAGTTCGAGTACGACCAGCGCGACAAAGGCGGCGTCGGCCAGGGGGACGGAGACACGCCCGACGTCGGCCAGCCCGTCGGTCAGCCACGGCCGGGAGACGGCGACGAAGACGGCGAGCCGGGCGAGGAAGGCGGCGACCACGAGTACTACGAGATGGATCCCGAGGAGTTCGCTCAGGAGCTGGACGAGGAACTCGGGCTCGATCTCGATCCGAAGGGAAAGACGGTCGTCGAGGAAAAAGAGGGCCCGTTTACGGACCTCACGCGAAGCGGTCCGGACAGCACGCTCGACTTCGAGCGGATGTTCAAAGAGGGGCTCAAACGCAAGCTCGCGATGGATTTCGACGAGGAGTTCGTTCGCGAAGTCTGTAAGGTCGACGGGATCACCCCCCGCGACGTCTTCGAGTGGGCTCGAGGTGAGAACCTTCCGGTGTCGATGGCCTGGATAGAGACGACCTACGCCGAGATTCCCGACGGCGAGCGGGGAACCTGGTCCTCGATCGAGGACGTCGAACGGAACGTCGACCGCGAGAGCGTCCAACAGAAGATCCGCCGCGAGGGGATCAAGCACGTCCCCTTCCGTCGTGAGGACGAGCGCTACCGCTACCCCGAGATCATCGAGGAAAAAGAGAAGAACGTCGTCGTCGTCAACATCCGCGACGTTTCGGGCTCGATGCGCGAGAAGAAGCGCGAACTCGTCGAGCGTACGTTCACCCCGCTCGATTGGTACCTGACGGGGAAATACGACAACGCGGAGTTCATCTACATCGCCCACGACGCCGACGCCTGGGAGGTCGAACGCGAGGAATTCTTCGGCATCCGGTCCGGCGGCGGCACGAAGATCTCGAGCGCCTACGAACTCGCGTCCGAGTTGCTCGAGGCGTATCCCTGGTCGGACTGGAACCGATACGTCTTCGCGGCGGGCGATTCGGAGAACTCCTCGAACGACACCGAAAAGCGCGTGATTCCGATGATGGAGGAGATCGACGCCAATCTCCACGCCTACGTCGAGACCCAGCCCTCGGGGAACGCGATCAACGCGACGCACGCAGAAGAGCTCGAGCGCTATTTCGGGACCGATACCGACGACGTCGCGGTGGCGTACGTCAACGGCGAATCGGACGTGACCGACGCGATCTACGAGACCCTCAGCACAGAGGGTGAAACCGATGAGTGACACCACCGAGAACACGCCCGCGAACGACACCGAGCGCACGGACGAAAGCGCCGGTGTCGACGGGAACGAAAGCGGTACCGATCACGGAAACGTCAACACGAACCTGAGCCCGAACGCCGACCGATTCCGAAAGCAGGCGATCGCCAGCGAGCTTCGCGAACCGGTCACCGAGGCGCGGAACCTGGCCGAGAAACTAGGTCTCGAGCCGTATCCGGTCAACTACTGGATCATCGATTACGACGAGATGAACGAACTCATCGCCTACGGTGGGTTCCAGTCGCGCTATCCACACTGGCGCTGGGGGATGCAGTACGACCGCCAGCAAAAACAGGGCCAGTACGGCGGTGGGAAGGCCTTCGAGATCGTCAACAACGACAATCCAGCCCACGCCTTCTTGCAAGAGTCGAACGCGCTTGCCGACCAGAAAGCGGTCATCACCCACGTCGAAGCGCATTCGGACTTCTTCGCGAACAACGAGTGGTTCGGTCTCTTCACCAACGGCCGTGCCGACCAGACGCAGGTCAACGCCGCCGCCATGCTCGAACGCCACGCGCGTGCGATCGACGAGTACATGTCCGATCCCGAGATCGACCGTGCTGACGTCGAAAAGTGGATCGATCACTGCCTCTCGCTCGAGGACAACATCGACCAACACCGGGTGTTCGAACGGCGCTACGACGTCGACGGGCCGAACGGAGAGATCGACGACGACCTCGCACAGAAAGTGGGCGAACTCGACCTCTCCGAGGAGATCAAAGGCGAAGTGTTCGACGAGGAGTGGCTCGAGAAACTCGAAGAAACCGATCGAGCGGCGACGTTCCCGGAACACCCCCAGAAGGACGTACTCGCGTTCGTCAGAGAACACGGCAAACAGTACGACGAGGAGACGGATCGGGCCGTCGAGATGACGGAGTGGCAACGCGACGTCCTCGATATGATGCGTGCGGAGGGGTACTACTTCGCCGCACAGAAGATGACCAAGGTGATGAACGAGGGGTGGGCCGCCTACTGGGAATCGACGATGATGACCGACGAGGGATTCGCCGGCGACGACGAGTTTCTCAACTACGCAGATCACATGGCGAAGGTCCTCGCTTCCGGAGGACTCAACCCCTACAGTCTGGGGATGGAGCTCTGGGAGTACGTCGAGAATACGACCAACCGCCGCGAGGTCATCGAGCGGATACTTCGCGTCGAAGGGATCACCTGGCACAACTTCGCCGACGTCGTCGACGTCGACGACGTACTCGAATCCCTCGAACCCCCAGACGCGATCGACGAGATCGCATCCGAGACGCTCGAGTCGCTAGCGGAGGTCCCGTCCGAGTGGGTCGACCACGACGCACTCGAGGCGGCTCGTGCGGGCGAAATCGACGTCGAGCGCTACCCCTGGAAAGTCCTTCGCTACGAGGGACTGGCCCGTCGACACTACTCGCTGGTCAAGCGCCAACACCGCGGGTTCCTATCCAGGATTACACAAAACGAACTCGAGCGGATCGGGCGATACCTCTTCGACGACGCCCGCTACGCATCGGTCGACGAAGCGCTGGCTGACGTCGAGTTCACTGCCGGCTGGGATCGGATGTACGACGTCAGGGAGAGTCACAACGACGTGACGTTTCTGGACGAGTTCCTCACCAGGGAGTTCATCACGGAGAACGACTACTTCACGTACGAACACTCCCGAGCAACCGGCCAGTTCCACGTCGCGAGCGACGCTACGTCGGACGTCAAAAAGAAGCTGTTGTTGCAGTTCACCAACTTCGGGAAGCCGACCATCGCGGTCTATGACGGCAACTACAACAACGCCAACGAACTCCTGCTCGGTCACCAGTACAACGGCGTCGTCTTGGACATCGGACAGGCTCGAGAAACGCTGAAACGCACCTTCGAACTGTGGGGACGCCCGGTGAATTTGCTGACGATCGTCAAAGAGATCGACGAACACGATGTCGAGGTAGCAAAGCGTCGTAACCGAGAACCCGAAGCCGAAGAACGAGGGAAACTGATCCGCTACGACGGGGAGTCGGTTACGACCGAGGACGTCCCGTGGGAAGACGTCGAGCATCTCGCAGCCGAGGACGTCGATTACGATACGAAACCCGACGAATGGCTCGCGTGACTATCGTTTCTTCGTGAACGTTTCGAAGTAAACTGCCGGAAGGCTTTTCCCTTCTATCAAACATGGAGAGGTACGATGTATGGGGATGGGGATGGAGCGGGGAGTGTCGACCAACGAGAGGGGAGTGATCCAGTCGACCTTCCATCAATTCTCGCACAGCTCGACGAGCAGACGCGCGCGACCCAGCGTGACGCCGTCAGAACCGTCCGTCGAAACGTCCGTGAGCAACCGGAACGCTGTATGCCAACGGTCCCGAAACTGCGTCAACTGCTCGAGGAACCGTCGGTCGATTTCAACGACGAGATCGCCTTCTGTCTCGCGGAGCTTGCCGAGGAGTCCGTAAACGACGTCGTTCCATCAGTCGATGGGATCGTTTCGTTCGTCGCGGAGAACCCTTCCAGCGCTGCCGTTCCGGATCTGCTTCGATCGCTCGAGACCGTTTCGAGCGAGCATCCGGGCGCGATCACGGAGCACCTCGAATCGATCGTTCCGGCACTCGAAGTCGACGATACAAGGACACGTGCCACCGCTGTAGTCGTGATCGGGCGCGCAGCATCCGAGGTCGATACGGCTGCTGGCGAGACCGTCGACGAGATTCGAAGCTCGCTCGAGGAACGAACGAGAGACGATCCCGACTCGAGCGTTCGCGACCGGGCCGAGTGGGCGCTCGAGCAGCTTCCGTGCTCGCCGCCCTGTCGAGTCGACTCCTGACCGTTGTCCAGCGGACTTCCGTCCGACAGCATATTTACCCACGGCGGGCCAACGTGGTAGCAGCGATGTACCACGACGTTCTCATTCCGACGGACGGGAGCGACGGCACTCGACGGTCGATCGTTCACGGGCTGACGATCGCAGAGCGGTTCGATGCGACGGTTCACGCGCTGTCGGTCGTTCCCGAGGGACCACTCGGAACGCTCGAGAGCGAAGAAGCGACACCAGCAGCCCACCGTGCGGTCGATCACGTCGCCGCGACAGCAAAACGCTCGGGGCTCGAAGCAGTTACTGCCGTAGATCACGGTGTTCCCCACGAGGAGATACTCTCGTATGCGGACGAACACGGGATCGACATGATCGTCATGGGAACTCAGGGTCGGACCGGGCTCGATCGCGTGCTGGTCGGGAGCGTGACGGAGCGCGTCGTTCGGATGGCCGACGTACCGATCGTGACCGTCCGGTTGACCGACGACCGACGGATCGAAACCTCGGAAGAAGCCGAAGCGATCGCGCGCGAGTCACTCGAAGAATCGGTGACCGATTCCGGCGACGAAGCCAAAACGCGGGACAGCTATCGTATCAGCGCGACCTGGTACGTCGAGTTCGGGACTTCATCCGGTCCCATCCAGGTTCAGGTCGACGCCGTCTCGGGCGAAACGAGGCGCTCGAACGTCGACGAGTGACGGCGAACGTTGCGATCGACCGAATCGCGCTCATCTATCCGTTCATGTTCCGTTGTTGATCGGCGTCTGGTCGCTGACGGACAGCAGTTCCCCTCACAGGATTTGCTTTCCGAACGCGCTGGCGGCGAGTTCGGCCGCCACCGTTGCGGTCTCGTTTCGTTCGTCGAGGATCGGATTTACCTCGACGACGTCCATCGACCGAATGAGTCCGTCAGCGTCGTGGCGTCTCGAGACGGTCTCGAGTGCCGAATGGGCCTCGCGGTAGGTGACGCCGCCGCGAACCGGCGTTCCCACGCCCGGTGCAGTCGTCGGATCCAGCCAGTCGAGGTCGAGACTGACGTGGATTCCGTCGGTGCCGTCCGTGGCCACTGAGAGAGCGTCCTCGACGACTGCGGTTATTCCTCGCTCGTCGATATCGGACATCGTGAACGCGGTCAGTTCGCTCTCGCGAACTCGTTTGCGCTCCCGTTCGTCGATACTCCGGAGACCGACGTACGCGATCGCGTCCTCTCGAACGCCCGATGCGTTCGCCCACTCCATTTCGCCGAACATTCCGCGTCCGAGCGTCGCGCTGAGTGGCATTCCGTGGACGTTTCCGCTGGGGGAGGTCTCGGGAGTGTTCAGGTCGGCGTGAGCGTCGAACCAGATCACCCCGAGGTCGGCGTCCCGAGACGAACCGCGCAACGATCCGATCGAAACGGAGTGATCGCCGCCCAGAACGAGCGGAAACTCGCCGTTTCCGATCGCATCGGCGACGCGGTCGGAGAGCCGCGTACAGACGTCTTCGATCTCCCGAAGGAACTTCGCGTTTCCACGCCTCGGGGACCCCGCATCGGGGTCTCGTTCTTCGGCTCGAGGGACGAACAGATCGCCACCGTCGACCGGCTCGACGCCGGCGTCCTCGAGTTCCGTTCCGAGTCCCCCGTATCGTATCGCGGACGGTCCCATGTCGACGCCGCGTCGATCGGCACCGTAGTCCATCGGGACACCGATGATTCGAACGGTCGAATCCATACGTAGCCACTGGTGCTCCAGGCGCTTTGTCGTACTGGGTGATGCGCCGAATCACGCCGACAGATTTAGGGTTAGACACGGCTAAATCGATATAGGATGATGCTGAGCGACGTGATGGAAGACTATCTCAAAGTGATCTACCAGCTCCAGCAACAGACGGACGATCGGATCAAAACCTCCGAAATAGCCGACGAGCTGGACGTCACGTCGCCGACCGTCACCAGTATGCTCGAGAAACTCGAGGATCGAAGTCTCATCGACCGAGAGAAATACCGCGGAGTAACGCTTACCACGGAGGGTGAGACCGTCGCCCTCGAGATCGTTCGCCATCACCGACTGCTGGAGGCCTACCTTACCGAACACCTCGACTACGACTGGTCCGAGGTTCACGCCGAAGCCGATCGACTCGAACACCACATCAGCGAAGTCTTCGAAGCGCGCGTCGCGGAATCCCTCGACGACCCGGAGGTCGATCCTCACGGCTCACCGATCCCGAGTCCCGACCTCGAGCCACCCGACCGACCCGACGGCGACTCCGTCGTGGAGTGTGCGGAAGGCGAGACCGTCGTCGTCGAGGAAGTCGCTGACCACGATCCGGACATCCTCTCGTATCTCTCCGATCACGGCGTCGAGCCCGGACTCGAACTCGAAATTCTCGAGATTGCGCCGTTCGGGATGGTCACCGCCCGCTCGAGTGAGAGCGACGAATCCGTCTCGCTTCCCGACGACGTCGCTCGTCACGTTCGCGTCGCTCGGACGGCCGAACCCGAGCAGTGACCGCCAGATAGCACGCTACCGATCGGAATCCGATTCACCCCTGGGCCGTACAGCCGGACGCTGTTGGGTAAATTAGAGTAGGTCTAGCGGTGCGGTTCACAAAAGAAATATATGTTTAGGGCGGTCTAAGAATAAGTAATGGAGCAACTATCTGTGACGAACAACGGTGATCCCGGGGAATGAGTTGGAGGTGTCTCTCAGATCTACCCCGAAGCCTCCTCGCGATCGGTCCGATCGTCGTTCTGGGTGCGATATTCGGCGTGTTGTATCTAACCTCACCCTTCGGTGATCTCGGCTCAGTCGACGACGCGAGCACGCTCGAAATTATCTGGATGCTGACCGTTATCGGCGCTCTCGCCGGGGTCGTTCCCGTCGCTATCGGCATGCTCTGGTTCCCGTTTATCCGCGATCTCGACCCGCGCTATCTTCACGCGTTTCTGGCGCTCGCGGCGGGCGTGCTCGTCTTTATCGCCCTCGAGATGTCGGAAGACGTTCTCGAGTACAGTGTCGACGCCGAAAACACGCTTCTGGCGGGTAGCCTGGCCGTCATCGGCGTTGTCGGCACGTTCGTCGTTATGTACGTCGCCAGCAAGTGGCGACAACGGAAGGTCACGGCAACCGACAAGAGCGGACTCGAGATCGCCTACCTGGTCGCGCTCGCGCTTGGCCTCCACAGTATCGGTGAGGGGCTCGGAATCGGCGTCGCGTACATCCAGGGTGATTCGACGCTCGTGATGTTACTCGTCCTGGCGTTCGTGTTGCACAACGTCATGGAGGGGCCGACCGTCGTCGCCGCAGTTGCACGCGACAGGGAGACGCCGCCGCTCTATCACTTCGCGGCGATGGGACTCATCGCTGGCGGTCCCGTTATTCTCGGCGGCTGGATCGGCAGTTTCGCCCAGTCCGATCTCCTCGCTGTGTTGTTCTTTTCGATCGCCGTGGGTGCAATCGTACAGGTGCTCATCGAAGTCGCGGAACTGATCAGATTCGACGCCGAAGCCGTCCTGACACGGGTCAATGCAGCGACGTTCGTCGTCGGGTTCGCCCTCATGTTCTTCCTCGAGGACGTCCTCGGTGATCTCCTCCTCGAGGGGTGGCTCGTTCCCCCGTGAATTCGACATAGTACTCCGTTTCGAACGGCTGTTCCCCGAAATTCGACCACTCACCCGTCGGGTTTAAGGAATCCAACTACGAACCATTCGGTATGTCATCCATCGAACTGACTCCGAGCCAGAAGAAGATCCTTCGTGCGCTGACGAACCTCCATAAGGAGTCCGAGGACGCAATCAAAGGCGAGGATATTGCTGAACAGGTAGATCGAAACCCCGGCACGATTCGCAACCAGATGCAGAGTCTGAAAGCGCTCCAGCTCGTAGAGGGCGTACCCGGCCCCAAGGGCGGCTACAAACCGACTGCGGCCGCCTACGAAGCCCTCGAAATCCAGCAGATGGACGACCCCGCATCCGTTCCGCTCGAACACGAAGGCGAATCCGTCGAGGACATCATCGTCGAAGAGATCGATCTCTCGAGCGTTCACCACCCGGAACTCTGTCGCGCGGAGATCCACATGCAGGGCTCGATCGACGACTTTTCGGAAGACGACGCCGTTACGGTCGGTCCGACCCCACTCTCGAAACTCGTCGTCGAGGGCCGCGTCGACGGAAAAGACGACACGAACAACATCTTGATTCTCCGTATCGTCGATATGATCGCACCCGCCGACGAGCCCGCTCACTGACTGCTCACTCGAGCGACCGTCTCTCTAGAAAACACCTGCGCGGAGTGATACACCGTCGCTTATCCGCGGTTCGGAGCGAGTGAAACGAGCGAGAACCGCGCTCGCTCGAGTGGAACATCGAAAATCAACCGCGCGTCGATGATCGGTTACGTTTCCTCGTCCGCCGATTCGTCCGTTGATTCGTTCTCGGCTCCCGACTCGAGTGACTCAGCAGGAATCACGTCGACGCTCGCGACCGCATCGTCCGCGTCGACTTCCATTACGATGACGCCCATCGTGTTCCGACCGACCGTCGAGATTTCGTCGACTCGAGTCCGAATAATTTGTCCGCGTTCGCTCATCATGACCAGTTGATCGTCCGCCGAGACCGCTTTTGCGGCCGTCACCGATCCGTTTCTGTCGCCCGTCTTGATATCGATCAGCCCTTTTCCGTACCGCGACTGAGTCCGATACTCGGAGAGGAGCGTTCGTTTCCCGTATCCGTTCTGGGTGACGGTCAAGAGTGCACGGTCATCGTGCCCGTTGCCGCCGGTTGCGACGAGACCGGCGACCGCATCACCCTCCTGGAGATCGATACCGTTGACACCGCGGGCGTTTCGCCCCATCGATCGAACCTCGTCCTCGTCGAAGCGGATCGTCATTCCACCTTCCGTCGCGATGACGAGGTCCCGTGTGCCGTTAGTCACGTCGACATCGACGAGTTCGTCGCCCTCTTCCAGGTCGGCCGCGATGATGCCAGTCGAACGGATGTTGTCGAAGGCGTCACCTGCGGTTCGCTTGACGTAGCCGTTCCGAGTCACCATCGTCACGTACTCCTCATCACCGAACGCGTCCGTGTCGACGATGGCCGTGATCTCCTCGTCGGCCTCGAGATCGAGGATGTTGACGGCCGACTTGCCCCGCGCGGTTCGGCCCATCTCCGGAATTTCGTACGTTTTGAGCCGATAGACTTTTCCCCGGTTAGTAAAGCAAAGCAGGTAGTCGTGGGTGTTCGCCCGGAACACCGTCGAGACGCGATCGTCGTCTTTGACGTCCGCGCCGATGATCCCCTTGCCACCCCGGCCCTGGGGATCGAAGTTCTCGATCGGCATTCGCTTGACGTAGTCGTCTTCGGTCATGACGACGAACACCTCTTCTTCGGGAATGAGGTCCTCGTGGGTGACCGTGCCGTGATCTTCGATGATGGAGGTCCGTCGATCGTCGGCGTACTCGGCTCTGATCTCTCCGAGTTCGTCTTTGATGACCGCGAGCAGTTCCTGTTCGCTCTCGAGTATCTCGGTGAGCCGTTCGATGTCGACGGTGACCTCGTCGTACTCTTCTTCGATCTCGACCGTCTCCATCGAGGTCAGACTCCCGAGTTGCATCCGAACGATGTGCTCGGCTTGCTCGACCGAGAATCCGAACTCCTCTCGAAGTCCGTCTTTTGCCGCCGTCCGGTCCTCGCTATTTCTGATGAGGTCGACGACGTCCTCGGCGTTTTCGACGGCTTTCAGCCGCCCCTCGAGGATGTGTGCGCGATCCTCGGCTTCCGCGAGATCGTACTCGCTGCGCCGGCGAACGACCTCTCGTCGGTGGGTGACGTACTCCTCTAGGGTTTCTTTGAGCGAGAGCACCTGGGGCTGGCCGTCGACCAGCGCGAGGTTAATTACGCCGAACGTCTTCTCGAGGTGGTTCTCGAGTAATTTGTTCTTGACGACCTCGACGTTCGCGCCGCGATTACACTCGACGACGATTCGGACGCCGTCCCGATCGGACTCATCGCGGAGATCGGTGACCCCTTCGATATCGCCCTCGGTGACGTCCTCCGCGATTCGTTCGACCATCCGGGCCTTGTTCGCCTGGTACGGAAGCTCCGTAATGACGATTCGCTCGCGGCCGTTTTTCCACTCCTCGACCTCGAACTCGGCTCGAACGCGGATGCGTCCGCGGCCGGTCTTGTACGCCGAGTAGATGGCGTCTCGGCCGACGATGTTCGCGGCGGTGGGGAAGTCGGGACCTTTGACGTGGTCCATCAGATCCTCGACGGTCGCGTCGGGATCGTCGATCAGTTCGATCGTCGCGTCGATTATTTCGCCCAAGTTGTGCGGCGGGATGTTCGTCGACATTCCGACCGCGATTCCCGAGGAGCCGTTGACCAGGAGGTTCGGAAACGCCGCGGGCAGGACGCCTGGTTCCTGAAGCCGGTCGTCGTAGTTCGCCTGAAAGTCGACGGTATCCTTTTCGATATCGGAGAGCAGTTCCTCGGAGACGGCTGCCATCCGAGCCTCCGTGTACCGTGGCGCTGCGGCCGGGTCGCCGTCCATCGAGCCGAAGTTCCCCTGGCCGTCGACCAGCGGATAGCGCATCGAGAAGTCCTGTGCCATCCGCACGAGCGTATCGTAGATCGCGCTGTCACCGTGAGGGTGGTAATCACCCATCGTCTCCCCGACGATCGATGAGGACTTGCGGTGGGACGAACCGCTCGTGACGCCCATCTCGTGCATCGCATACAGGATACGACGGTGGACGGGCTTTAACCCGTCCCGGACGTCCGGGAGGGCGCGACCGGCGATGACGGACATCGCGTAGTCGATGTAGCTCTGTTCCATCTCGTCTTCGATGCGGACGTTTTCGACCGCACGGGCCTCTACATCTGTCGGATCGGGTACGTCTGAACTCATGTAGTTACCTCACCTCGTTTCGTCTTCTCAGATGTCGATCCATTCCGCCTCCGGCGCGTTGTCCTTGATGAATTGCTTTCGCGGTTCGACGGCATCGCCCATCAATACCGAGAACATCTTGTCCGCTGCCGCGGCGTCCTCGACTGTGATCTGTTTGAGGATGCGATTGTCCGGGTTCATCGTCGTCTCCCAGAGCTGTTCGGGGTTCATCTCACCGAGACCCTTGAACCGCTGGACTTGCGAGGGGCTTCCGTCGCATTTCTCCTCGACGATCTCGTCTCGTTCCGCGTCGGTCATCGCGTCGTAGGTCTCGCCGCGGTATCGAATGCGATACAGCGGCGGCTGGGTCGCATAGACGTATCCTCCCTCGAGCAACGGGCGCATGTGCCGGTAGAAGAACGTCAGCATGAGCGTTCGGATGTGCGCGCCGTCGACGTCGGCGTCCGTCGCCATGATTATCTTCTTGTAGCGGACGTCGTCGACGTCGAACTCGTCCCCAATCCCCGCACCGATCGCCGTGATCATGTTCCGAATCTCGTCGTTCTCGAGGATGCGATCGAGGCGGTGTTTCTCGACGTTCAGGATCTTTCCTTTGATCGGGAGGACCGCCTGGAACTCCGGATTGCGCGCCTGCTTGGCGCTGCCACCTGCGGAGTCACCCTCCGCGATAAACAGTTCCGCTTCATCCGGGTCTTTGGTCTGACAGTCCGCGAGCTTTCCGGGGAGCGACGTCGAGGAGAGGGCGGACTTCCGTCGCGTCAGCTCTTCTGCCTTCTGGGCCGCCTTTCTGGCTTTGGCCGCCTCGACCGCCTTGGTGACGATCGCCTCGGCGGTGTCGGGGTGTTCCTCGAAATAGGTGCCAAGTCCCTCGTGCATTGCGCTTTCGACGATACCGCGGACCTCGCTGTTGCCGAGTTTCGTCTTCGTCTGTCCCTCGAACTGCGGATCGGGGTGTTTGACCGAGATAACGGCGGTAAGTCCCTCTCGGATGTCCTCACCTTTCAGATTCTCTTCGATATCTCCGAGCAGATCGTTTTCGTTGGCGTAGTCGTTTACACACCGGGTCAGTGCGGTCTTGAACCCGGTGAGGTGGGTGCCACCCTCGCGCGTGTTGATGTTGTTCGCGAACGCATGAATCGATCCCTGAAGATCCTTGGTCGCTTGCATCGCCACTTCGACCTGAATATTCTGTTCTTCGTCCTCGAAGTAGATCACGTCCTCGTGCATGACGGAACGCGTCTCGTTCAGGTACTGGACGAACTCGCGGATGCCGCCGTCGTACTCGTAGGTCTCTTCGACCGAGTCCGAATCGGGGGTTTCCGCGCGGTCGTCTCGAAGGGTGATCCTGACACCGGAGTTCAAAAACGCGAGTTCGCGAAGCCGGTTCGAGAGCGTCGAGAAGGCGAACTCGTCCGTCTCGAAGATGTCCGTATCCGGCCAGAACCGGATCTCGGTGCCGGTCTCTTCGTCGGACTCCATATCGCGAACGCGCTCCATGTCGCCAACGGGTTCGCCCGTCTCGAACGCGTGACGGTAGACGCCGCCGTCGCGTTTGACTTCGGCCGCGAGTCGACCCGAGAGCGCGTTGACGACGCTAACGCCGACGCCGTGAAGTCCGCCGGAGACCTGGTACGATTTGTTGTCGAACTTTCCACCCGCGTGAAGGACGGTCAAAATCACCTCGAGTGCGGGGCGGTCGTACTCTTCGTGCGTGTCGACGGGAATGCCACGGCCGTCGTCTGCGACGCTCACCGAACCATCCTCGTGGAGGGTAACGGTGATATCGTCACAGTGGCCGGCCAGTGCCTCGTCGATCGAGTTGTCCACCACCTCATAGACGAGATGATGAAGCCCTCGAGAGTCAGTAGAACCGATGTACATGGCCGGCCGTTTCCGCACGGCTTCCAGGCCTTCCAAGACCTGAATCTGACCGGCTCCGTACTCGCTTTCCTGGGACATGAGAAACCTGCTTTCGGGTAGTGGACGGTCACTAATAAAGCTTCACGTACGCGCGCGGGCGAAATCCGGAAAAACTCGAAGATCGACACCCACGCAGGCTACCGACAGCCAACGCGGGGTAACACGGAGCGTCCACGCAACGAGACCACCCGGAACACCTTTCCCGCTGACGAGAATCCTCTCAGATATGATCGATGAGACCGTCGAGCAGATCCAGGAGATGCAAACGCACAGCTCTTCGGTGGTCGCTATCCGTGCGACACGAGCCCTCGAGGACCTGACTGATCGGGAGTTTGCGACCGTCGAGGAGTACGTCCGCTCGCTCGAGCGAAACGCGACCGTTCTTCGCCGGGCGAATCCCTCACACGCCACGCTGCAGAACGCGGTTCGACAAGTCGTCGAGGACGTCACGACCGCGGATCTCGACAGCGTCGAGGACGCACAGAATCTGACGCGCGAGCGGATCGACGCCGTCGTCTCGAAGGTCGAATCCGGCAAACGTCTGGCCGCCGAGAACGCCGCAACACATCTCGAGGACGGGGCGACGCTGTTGACGCACGATTACTCCTCGACGGTGATCGGAGCCCTGGAGAAAGCGACCGAGGCTGGAAAATCCTTCGACGTCTACGTCACGGAAGCGCGCCCGCGCTACATCGGCCGCAAGACGGCACGGGCGCTCGCCGGAATCGACGGTATCGATCCGACGCTTATCACGGACAGCGCCAACGGCGTCTATCTCGAGGAGTGTGATCGGGTCATCGTCGGCATGGACTGTATCGTCGACGAGACGCTTTACAACCGCGTCGGAACGCTCCCGATCGCGGCGACGGCGACACAGTTCGACGTCCCCGTCACCGTGCTTGGGTCGGCTTCGAAGATCATCTCGGAGGGGTTCGTCTTCGAAAACGATTTTCGATCCGGTATCGAGGTCATGTCGGAACCCACAGAGGGCTTCGACGTGGAGAACCCCGCCTACGACGCGACACCGGTTTCGTTACTCGAGAGCGTGATTACCGACGACGGCAGACGGGAGTTCTGAACGGCCGTCGGAACACACTAGTGAGCTTGAGAGTCAGTCGTCTGTGGCCACAGCCTATCCTCGTGGCCGGTGTAACGGCTGTATGCGTCTCGTACAGGTATTCGTCCCGAAGGGTGATCTCGAACTCGTCCTCGAGACGGCCGACGCGACCGGCTTGGATTACGCCGTCTCCGAGGAGACCAGTCGAGGTGAGTTCGAAGCACTCGTTTCGATACCCGTTCCGCCGGCAGCCGTCGAACCGCTGCTCGCGGAGTTGCGTGCCGCCGGCTTCGACGAGGACTCGTATACGGTCGTCACCGCCGCTGAGACGATCGTATCGAGTCGAACCGATCAGCTGATCGGACAGTTCTCCGGAACCCGGATATCGCGGGAAGAGCTCCAGACGCGGGCCGAAGATCTCGCGCCGGCAGCGTCGACGTACTTCGTTCTCCTCGTCGTCAGTACGGTGATCGCGACCGCCGGATTGCTCCTCGACTCCGCCGCCACGATCATCGGGGCGATGGTCGTTGCGCCGCTTATGGGCCCGGCTTTGGCCGCCAGCGTCGGCGTGGTCGTCGACGACGGCGAACTCGCGACTCGAGGGGTTCTCTTTCAGGTGACCGGCCTGCTCGCGACGGTCCTGACGGCCGCCCTGATAGGGTGGCTGCTTCGAGGCACCGTTTTGCTTCCGCCCGGATTCGACATCACCACGGTTCCACAGATCAGAGAGCGAATCACTCCGAATTTCCTCGCGTTGTTTCTGGCGCTGGGATCCGGCGTCGCCGGCGTCGTCAGCCTCGTTCGTAACGTGGGCTCCGTCCTCGTCGGGGTGGCGATCGCCGTCGCCCTCGTTCCCCCCGCAGCGACCGCCGGGCTCGGGATCGCCTGGGGACACTCGATAGTCGTCGTCACCGCCGGGACGCTCGTTCTCGTCAACATGCTCTCGATCAACCTGACCGCGTTGATCGTCCTCTGGCTGTCGGGCTATCGTCCCCACCGAAGGGCGAGCGTCGAGCACGTCTACGGCCGAGTCAGATCGCGAATCGTCGTGTTGGTCGTCGCGATCGTCGTACTCTCGATGGTACTCGGCGGCGTCACGTACGGGACCTACCAGACCGCCGCAGTCGAACACGACGTCGGGACCGAACTCGAGGCGATGAGCGACGATCCAGTCTTCGGAGATCTGCGGTTTCAGGAAGTCGCCGTGGAGTACGAACTGATCGACGTCTATACCGGCACAGAGCCCGCGGTCACGGTTCTGGTCGAGCGGCCGCCCGGCGAGCAAGAGCCGGCGGGGTTCGCTGATACCGTCCGCGAACGACTCGAAGATGCGACCGGTGGCGATCTCACGGTCACGGTCGAGCTGGTCGACACGCGACGGAGCGGTTGATACGGACTGCTGTAACTGTTTACCGGCGCTCCCGAAACCCGGTCTCCGGATACGCCGGTACTGACTTACAGTAGACCGTCGAGTTGCTCGGCGTCGTCGACCGCCTTCAGTCCCGTTCTCCGAACGACCGCGGTGATCCCCCCGGCGACGCTGCCCAGTCGACCGCGTTTTTGAGCACCCGTCGAACGGCGTCGTTCTCGAAGATGGGATAGGTCTCGTGGCCCGGCCGAAAGTAGAATATTCGGCCGTTCCCTCGCCGGTAACAACAGCCGCTTCGGAACACCTCGCCGCCTTCAAACCAACTGACGAACACGAGCCGATCCGGTTCGGGGACGTCGAAGGGCTCGCCGTACATCTCCGTCTCGGGGAGTTCGATCGATTCGTCGAGTCCGTCGACGATCGGATGTCCCGGATCGACGACCCACAGTCGTTCCGCCCTTCCATCTTCGCGCCACTGGAGGCTACAGGTGGTCCCCATCAGCCGCTTGAACACCCTCGAGTAGTGAGCCGAGTGGAGGACGATCAGTCCCATTCCGTCGAGGACCCGCGCGTGGACCCGATCGACGATATCCGTTGCGACCTCGTCGTGGGCCGTATGACCCCACCAGATCAGCACGTCGGTTCGCTCGAGGCGGCCCTCGTCGAGGCCGTGATCGGGTTCGTCGAGCGTCGCAGTATGGATCTCGTGAGCATCACCGAGCCCCTCAGCGATGGTTTCGTGGATTCCGTCCGGATAAACCGCTGCAGCGTCGTCGTCTTCGCGTTCGTGTCGGAATTCGTTCCAGATCGTGACGTCGGCCATCGGGTGTTGCTCACCATCGACGTCCTTAGCATCGTGGGGTAGAGGGCGTATTAACTACGTACTGCTGCCCAGTTATTCCCACATGAACAATACGTTCAGGAGAGTATTTATATTATTTCGTGAATATAACGTCTATCAAACGGATTGATTAGTCACAACGCTTATTTCGATCGCTGGCTGCGTATCTACATGGAATTCTTCACTCACGGACGAACGAAACCGAAGCGGTGCGTTTCTCTCGATTCGGTCGCCCTCAACGGCTGGGGAAGGGGTGCGTATGAATGAACCGCGGAGCGATCGGGATCGGCATCGTCGGCCTCGGTGGGATGGGGACGCTTCACGCACGGAGTCTGTCTGATCTCGGTGCAGAGATCGTTGCGGGCGCAGATCTCGTCGAATCGAAGCGAGAGCAGTTCGAAACCGAGTTCGACGCGACGACGTACGAGACGCACGAGGGGCTCGTCGTCGACGGGGACGTCGACGCGGTCGTCGTCACCACGCCGAATCGTTTTCACGAGCCGATCACCGTCGACGCACTCGAGGCAGGCTGTGACGTGCTCGTCGAGAAGCCACTCGCACACACGCTCGAGAGTGCAGAGCGGATCGTGGCGACGGCAGCGGCCGCGGAGGGGTTCTGTATGGTCGGCTTTCACAACCGCCACGCCGCATCGATGGCGATATTCGACGAGTACGATGCCCGCGGTCGCTTCGGTGAACTCACCCACGTCGAGGCGAACTACGTCCGTCGGCGCGGGATTCCCGGTCCCGGCTCCTGGTTTACCGATCCGGATCTCGCCGGCGGCGGTGCGTTGCTCGATATCGGCGTCCACGCGCTCGATCTCGCACTCTATGCGCTCGACTTTCCCGAAATCACCGAAGTTTCCGGCGTCACCAGGACCACGTTCGGAACCCGCGAAACGTACGCCGATCCGGACGGCTTCGGGGACAACTGGGACGCTCAGGCGGAAACCTACGAGGTCGACGATTCCGTCAGTGCCTTCATCCGATTCGCTGACGGGCAGACGATCTCGCTCGAGTCTGCCTGGGCGACCAACCGAGAAGAGAGCATGGAGTTCAGAGTCCGGGGAACCGAGGCCGGGGCGAAGTTCGACATCGGCGGGACGGAACTGAACATAATCGAAGCCAGCACGGCGGGCTGTGACCACTACGCCGACGTTCACCTCGAGGGAGATCCGACGGTCACCGGGCACGTCACACAGGACGAGGCGTTCCTCGACGCGATCGCGGCGGGTGGCGAACCGGAGACGAACACGGTCGACGAAGCGCTCGTCGTCCAGCGCGTCATCGATGCGATCTATCGCTCGAGCGAAACCGGCCGAACCGTCCAGTTCGACGACTCGTTCCCCGAGTCCGAGCGAACGACGACGCCCAAATCGTTGACCGATTGAACGCCGTCAAGTGCTTGACCCACATCGTTTCGACGTGGTCGATACGCAGTGTCGATACGAAACCAGAGAGATGTCGATCGATCCGAGAACTAGTATATTATAGTTGCTAAAGCAATTCATTCAAATAGTTATAGAGGAGTTTTATAATCACTAATCAGCTATTCGATAGCGGATGAAGCGACGAACGACGCTCGCGATCGTCGGTGCATCGATCTTCACAGGAGCAGCAGTTAACGCGACGACAGCGACGACCGACGGCGGCCCACGAATCGTCGACATCGACTCCGAAACCAGTACCGAAGACGTCGACGCAGGCGACGAGTACGCAATCGAGTACGTTGACGGCCGGACAGTCGTCGTTACGGCTCGACGACGGTCTCCACCCCTTGCTACGAGGCAACCGTCCCCGCAATCGAATCCACGGCGTTTGGAGACGTAGTACGTATGATGCCCGAGCAAACGCGCGACGTCTGTCCCGACGTTCTCGCGCGGCTCGCGTTCCGGATCGAACTCGAGTACGCGGATCAGGCTGCCGACGTCTTTCTCCAGTTCGTCGACGACTGATACGGTCTGCTGTAACTGTTTACCGGCGCACCCGGCACCCGGTCACCGGATACGCCGGTACTGACTTACAGCAGACCGCATGACGGCGTCGTCTCGAAGGACTGTACAAAAGAGAGCGGCCGAGGATCAGATGACGTCGTCGAAGTCGTGGTGGCCGTGGATGTCGACGCCCTCCTCGGTGATCTCACAGAGGAAGACACCGTTGCCGGAGCCCGTGTCGCGTTCGGCCGCGGATTTGATTCCGCGGGCGGCGACGGTCGTCGCCTCGTCGTTCGAGAGGTCGTCCTCGTAGGCCTGCTCTAAGTGACCGTAGGCGAGTTGCATTCCGGAGCCGGTAACGGTGTAGTCGTCTTCCATCACGCCGCCCGCAGGATCGATGCTGTAGACGTGACTGCCGTCGTCGTCGACGCCGCCGAGGATCGGGTGGATCGCGAAGAACGGGCCGCCGCGGGCGAAGTTTCCGGCGAGCGTCGCCAGCGCGTCAATGCTCATGTTCTCGCCGCGTCGGGCCTCGAAGAGGTTGACCTCCGCGCGAAGGCTCGAGATGAACGACTGGGCACCGCCGACGCTTCCGACCATCGTCAGCGCGCCCGTCGGATGGATCTGTTCGACCTTCTGGACGTTCTTATTGGAGACGAACCGTCCACCCAGGCTCGCACGCATGTCCGTGGCGATGACGACGCCGTCGGTCGTCGTGATTCCGATCGTCGTCGTTCCGGTCTTGTTCACGTTGTCTAGGTCGGCGCGCGTGAGTTCGTTCTGTGGCATCGATCCGATCTCCGGCGCGTAGGGGTCCGGACTGCGATCGAGTTGATCTGCCGTACGGGAAAACTCCGAGTCGTCTATGGGTGTTCGCATTGACGAACCTTTACGGTCGACACGGTATAAAACATCGGCGTTCCCGGCGGCCGAACACGGATGACGAGCGAGAAACGGTTCGAACCGATTCGCGAGCCGGGGGCTCTCGCGTACAGTGACTCACACGAGAACCGTCGCCCCTCGTATCTACTCCTTGTGACCAGAGGTACTTAAAGAAAATCCACGCTCGAGAGAGCGGTCGGTCGAGCGGTTCCGAACCGATTCGGTGTCCGGTCGGTGCGGTGAGCGACGCGAGACGGACGGAGGGAACGTTCGACCACCCATCAGCAATCGCCCGTTCCGAAAGGCATAATCGGACGCTGTCCCGAGTACGGGCAATGAGTCATCAGCTCCCGGACGTACAGGCGTCGTCTCCCGACGTCACGGTTGGTCTGAGTCAGGTCGGCGTCACCGGCGTCGAGAAACTCGTCAAGATCGCCCGCGAAGGGAAGCGCCCGCTCGTGTTCACCGCCGAGTTCGAGGTGTTCGTCGACCTTCCCGCCTGGCGCAAGGGCGCGGACATGAGCCGAAACATGGAGGTCATCGACGAAATACTCGAGGATGCGACCCGCGAGGAGGCCTATCACGTCGAAGAGGTCTGTGGTGACGCCGCCGAGCGGCTCCTCGGAAAACACGAGTACACCTCCAAGGCGACCGTCTCGATGGAAGCCGAGTTCATGCGCCGCGAGGAGACGCCCGCGACCGACCGCGAGACCCAACACACCGTCGACATCGTCGCGTCCGCGACCGCGACCGACGAGGGGACCCGCGAAGAGATCGGTGCGACGGTCACGGGAATGACGGTCTGCCCGTGTTCACAGGGGATGTCGGCTGCCCGAGCGAAAGCGACGCTCGAGGATCTGGACGTCGACGACGAAACGATCACGCAGTTCCTAGAGGAGGTCCCACAGCCGGGTCACTCCCAGCGAGGCCACGCGACGCTGACGGTCGAATCCGGCGGCGATCCGGACGTCGACCTCAACGACGTCATCGATATCGCCCGCGACGCGATGAGCGCGCGGATCTACAACCTCGCAAAGCGCCCCGACGAAGATCACATGACTTTCGAGGCACATTCTGACGCCAAGTTCGTCGAGGACTGCGTTCGTTCGATGGCCGAAGGGGTCGTCTCCCAGTTCGGTCACCTCCCCGACGACGCCGTGGTCACGATGAAACAGTCGAACGACGAATCGATCCACCAGCACAACGCACACGCCGAACGAGTCGTCGAGATGGCGACGCTTCGCGAAGAAATCGACGGAACTCACCGTCCCCAGTAAACGCCGGCACACCGCCAGCTGGGCGCTGGACGAGTCGGACCGCGCGGTGAGAGAGATCCGATGAAGGGATTCGATGACGGAAAGTCGGGTCGGTTCAACTGAACTCGAGCGGTTCGGCCTCGGTCCATCTGGGAACGAACTCTTCGTGGACGGTCGCGGCGAACTCCGGGTCCTTCAGATCGATCATTCCGAACGCATCTCCCGACGAGAGTGGGTTCGGAACCTGAATGCAGAGTTCGACGTCGTCGATGAGATTGAACGAGCCGGTCACGTCGTCGTTCGTCCGAACGTCGAAGTCGTCGCGACCCTGAAGGGTACGACGATACCGCTCACCCACGTTTTCCGACAGCGTCCCGATCATCTCGCGGGTCATTAACACGTCGACCGAGACGCCCCTGTCGAGTGCGTTCTCGAGTTCCTCGGTGACGTCTTCGCTGACGGTCTGCATGTCTCGCTCCGGTACCGGATCGGCAGCCACCATCACGATGTGGTCGTCAGCGGCTGCGAGGCGCTCTAACAGGAGATCGGTCGTCTCCTCGGGCCCGACCGCGGCGGTCCAGAACTGCTCTTCGATCGGATCGGCCGCATCGAGCTCGTCAGAGAGGTCGTCGACGATCGACTCGTACTGTTCTGCCTTTTCCTCGAGTTCGCGGCGTTTGTCGTCGAGAAGCCGGTCGAGCGCCGTCGAGGGTTCGACTGCGACGTACTTCTTCGGGCGACTCGCGGTCTGGCTCCGGACGAGATTGTACTGTTCGATACTGTTCAACACGTCGTAAATCCGTCCCATCGGCACGTCGCTCGCTCGCGACAACTCCTTTGCCGTTGTGGGCCCCGTGTTCAAGAGTGCGCGATACGCTCGAGCTTCGTACTCAGAAAGCCCGAGATCCCTGAGACTGGCCATACGTCGAACGAAGTGAGTGAAGAAACATAAACGCTGTGGTAGTTTGACGGCGTTCGGGATTGTCGTTCCTTAGCCCTCGATTCCCTCGAGAATAGCCCCTAGCCGGTGGCTCAACTGAGAGGGAGTTTCAGCGGTTTCGGAGTGAACGTCGCCCCGTTCGATCCGAGCGGTTCCAGGATCGAGTTCGTCCGTCGCCTCCGGAACGACGATCTTCTCGTGGTCCGCGAGGCGTAACGCGCCACGGTGTAAATCCGATCCGATTTCGTCCCCGACCAGAACCACCAGCGGCCCCTCGAGCAGTCGAGAGACTGCCGTCGCATAGCGGGCGACCTGAACGCCGAACCGATCGCTCGCCCCGGCGAAGTCCTCGAGCGTCTCGCGAGCGACGGCCCGATAGCGATCGTCGCCCGTCTGTACCGACAGATCGATCAACGCGTCAGCAAAGACCACGTTCGAGTCGAGTGGTCGGAGGGTTCGATCGAGGAGACCGACGGGTTCTGGCGACGCATCGACGAACGAGTCACCGTCCCGGAGACGTTCGATCGTCGCATCAGCGACTGCGACCGCGTCCTCGAGTGCGTTCGTCTCGAGAACACTGCCAGCGGTCGTCAGCGCGGACACCACGCGCGCCTGATTCGCAAGCAAGCCCGCTGGTCCGGTCTCCGGCTGTGAATCGTGACCGTCGTGGACGTGAGCGACGACACCGTCGTCGATCATCTCCGTTCGGAGGGTCTCGAGCGCCCGCTCGGCGTATCGCCGGGCGCGTTCGTCGTCCGTGTAGGCGACGTAGGTACAGAGCCCGTCGATCGCCAGCGCGTTCGGCCCGGAAAAAACGCGCTCGTCGATCGGTGGCTCGGGAGCACTCGAACGCTCGGTCGCGTCGAGACCGTGAGCCGCGTCCGAGCCGGGTGCCTGGCTGCTGGCGAACGCGTCGACCTCGCCGTTCCAGAGCGTCGTCGTCAGATATTCGATCGTCCGCTCGGCGGGCCGGCGATAGCCGTCGTCGCCCGTGTGAAGATAGGCGTTGGCGAACGCCCGGACGAGCGCCCCGTTCGCATCGAGCAGCTTCTCGTACTGGAGCCCCGACCAGTCGCGTTCGGTCCCGAAGCGATAGAACCCACCATCGTACTCGTCCAGTAAGTTCGCTCCGACGGCGTCGAACGACCGTAGCGCCATCTCCCTGTCGCGTTTGAGAGAAAACTCGAGCGCGTCGGGTAACGGAAATTTCGGCCCCTCACCCCAGCCGCCCGCGGTATCGTCGTACGTTTCCGTGAGTTGACCCAGCATCGCCGCTTCGACGTCGGTCGTGAGTTCGCCCGCAGGAGGGTTGTCCTCCCGGAGTGGACGAGGAACCCGTCCGCCATCAGCTCCGTTGGTCTGCCACATCGTTCGGACGCTGTCGAGCACCTGTCGCATTCCCTCGGGACCGAGGTAGCCCGCCCCCGTGAGGACCTGACCGTTCGGCGCGAGAAACACGGTCGACGGGAAACCGCCCATGTTGTACCGATCACGAACGCGCGGGCGGCGGTCGACGTCGACGCGAACCGGGACGAAGCTGTCGTTGACGTTCGCCGCGATCCGTGGCTCTGCGTACGTCTCTTCGTCCATCTCGTGACAATGATCACACCACGTCGCCGTCATCGAGAGCAAGATCGGAACGTCCGCCTCCGTGGCCTCATCGAAGGCGCGATTTCCCCACTCACGCCACTCGACGTGCGCTTCGTCGTCACTCTTCATACCGGACCGTCGGCTGTCGGCGGTGTAAGGGCTTCGCTCCGTCATCTCGAGCATCGAATCGGAATTCGGCGCGAGCGGTGACGAGAGTAAAGGGTTTTCACCCTCGGAAAGCTATATCCGGGCATGCTCCGGTGGATCTTCGCGCTGTTGCTCATCCCGTTTCTCGACGCGGTGATCCTCGCGATCGTCGTCAGCCAGACGACTTACATCGGCTGGGTCGGGATGGTTCTGCTCGTCGTCCTGACGGGACTGATCGGAATGTTGCTCGTCCGCGCCGAGGGGCGACGAACCCTTCGAAAGATGCAACGATCGCTCGCAGCGGGAAAACCGCCGACGAACGAACTGCTGGATGGCGGGCTACTGATCGCCGCCGGTGCGTTCTTGCTCACGCCCGGTCTCGTGACCGACGCGATCGGGTTTCTACTCGTTCTCCCCCTCTCGAGGATCCCCATCCGTGCCGGTCTCAAACGCTACGTGATCGTCCCGTATGCGGACAAGAAGACGGCCGGCTTCGCGAGCGGGACCGTCTGGACGTACGGCTTTCCCGAAGGGGATCGATCGGAGGACTCCGCGACGACTGCGAACGATGGAACGTACGACCTCGGAGAGGACGCCTACTCCGTCGATTCGACCGGCGGGGATTCGTACACGATCGACTTCGGAGACGAATCATCGACCGGTTCCTCGAGTTCCGAAGACGGGACCGATGATCGCGACCCCCGCGCTCGCTAGCGATTCGCACGGGCCCGACGGAAAGAAACGCTTAAACGTACCACGGGGCAACTACGGGATGCGAAGACGGGCCGATAGCTCAATCAGGTTGAGCGCCACTCTGATAAGGTGGAGGCTCTCGGTTCAAATCCGAGTCGGCCCACTCAGCATATATACGTTTTCCGATTTCCTGACATGTAGCGGCCGCTTTTCGGGGTGGTTTGCGTGAGTTCTACACCCTGGACACCGATCGATCGGCATGTCTACACTGTGGATCCCACGTCACCGATCGGTTCGGTCGCGTCTTCGGTAACGATCTCGACCGCACCCACCGCTGTGGCGAGTGCGACGGCTACGCTCGATCGAGTCGCGGCTCCGCCGCTGGGATCGAGGTTCCGATTCCGGATCCGGAGACGTCGCCGGGCCGACACGGAAGTGAGCCCGATGCGTAAGCCGTCGTTCGTCCCCGCGAGCGAACTGTACGACGTCTCGAGCGGAATGCTCATCGCCCATCCGGCCCATCGAGCGACCGGCGCCGAGGTTCGCGAAGCGCTCGAGAACGGGGATGAGTCTCGTGAGCGGCGAGTCCTCGAGCGATACTGACCGCGAAAGAACGAGCTGCCCGCGGAGGTGGAGCTCATTCACCCGTCTCGGGGGTGACTCAGATACAGCTGTTTCCAGCTATAATTCCCGAGACAGTACGCAATGGGGTCGCTATCGTCAAAAGATCACCCCTCGAAAAAGCAAGCTCATCGAAGAAGGCGGGAATACTCACTACGGCCGGAGAACGGCCGCCCAGTCTCAAAATCTGAGAACTCGAAGGGAAACAGAGGGGGTTCGCGATGAGCCGCCTGGTCGAATCCACCGAGTGCGACCGGTGTGACGAGCCGGTTCCGGCGACGAGCCGGCTTTGTCCAGAGTGTGCTCGCGAAGCCCGCCGCGCTCGGGGTGGTCCGCTGTGAGTACTGACACCGAGTGCGTCGTCGAGATCTCGAGCAGCGGCATACTCCTGAATACATTGCGAACGTCGGCCACCGTGTGGATCGTCGTCGCGAGATCCCGCGGAACGGATGTCTCGCGGAATTCGTCGCCTTTGCCGTGCCAGACGCGGAGCACGGTTCCGGCGTCGGTGTCGACGACGTTCTCGGGTGAGATGTCGAGCACTTCGTGCGAGCGGAGTCCACACCGATCACCGAGTGAAAACGCGAGTCGTTGCTGTGTGTCCTGGGCCGACTCGAGCAGCTGTGCTTACAGAACGAATCCTATCGGCTCGATCAGTAGAAATACGTCTTTCAAGAGGGCAAACTAACAATTACCACACTTACTTTCTTTTCGTCAGGACAGGCATGGATCACCACCGGGGACCCACCCAGGAACACAGTTTACCATTTAATCAGCGATAGAGATGGAACGACCGCTATCGTTTTTTTAAGTAGGGAGGGAATTGGTGGTCGCCCTAACTGGGCAGTGAACAGGCATGAGTGACGATACCAATCCAAGCGGAGACTCGAGACGATCGGTTATGAAAAAAGGCGCACTGGCAGCGACGGCCCTTGCAGTCGGCACAGGTGCCACAGCAACCACGACAGCGGCCCAGGAAGAGGACGGAGAGGTCGTCGTGAGCGGCCACGATTACTACCCAGACACCGATTTCGACGTTCTCGCGGAGTTCGAATCGGGGACCAGAGACGACATCCTGGAGTCGGACAATCTGGAAGGCGAGTTCGACGATGTCGGTGACTGGGACGTCTACGCGGTCAGTTTCGACGTCGGAAGCGGCGGGATACTGGGATACTTCATGGTGGACGAAGGCGACGCGGACATCAGCGCCGGAGACACCGGATCCATGACCGGAACCGCGTCGTTCCGCAACGCGGAGGCGAACCTCCTCGAGGTCGACGTTACCACGGAGGCTGCCGAGGACGACCCCGAAGACGACGAAGCCGACGCCGAGGACGATGAGGCCGATAACGACGAATCTGAAGACGACGAAGAAGCGTGAACACAGAGACAAATGAAAGAAACACACACTGCAGACGGTGACTCGAGGCGCTCATTCATGAAAAAAGGTGCACTGGCAACAACTGCCCTTGCAGTCGGTACAGGAGCTTCAGCGACAATGGCAACGGCACAAGATGACGACGACAACGACGACGAGGCGGAAGGAGAGGTCGTCGTGAGCGGTCACGATTACTACCCAGACACTGACTACGAGGTTCTCGCGGAGTTCGATTCGAGTACCAGAGACGATATCCTGGAGTCGGACACGTTCGAAGGCGAGTTCGACGATGTCGGTGATTGGGACGTCTACGCGGTCAGTTTCGACGTCGGAAGCGGCGGGATACTGGGATACTTCATGGTGGACGAAGACGACGCGGATATCAGCGCCGGAGACACCGGATCCATGACCGGAACCGCGTCGTTCCGCAACGCGGAGGCGAACCTCCTCGAGGTCGACGTTACCACGGAGGCTGCCGAGGACGACCCCGAAGACGACGAAGAGGAAGAGCCAGAAGAAGAAGAGCCTGACGACCCCGAAGAAGAGCCCGACGACCCCGAAGAAGAGCCAGAGGAGGAACCCGACGAGGAAGAAGACGACGACGGAATCTTCGGCTGAATCGAACGCTCTTTGAACATCTATAGATATGTTTATTTTCCGTTACTCTTCGTGGTGCTGGTTCGGCCGACACACAGGTGATCAAGAGAATTACGATAGGGGGAAAAGTGGGGTACAGCAGTCACACCGACTCGGACACAACCGAAAACCAATCAGCTCCTCTGAGCTATCGTCTCGATATAAATATGTGGGTTGGTAACAGCTTATTATCGAATTCTTCGGTATCGTTTTGATAGACAATTTCCATTTGTGGCTCTGAAACGAGAAGCTCCTTCGGAACCAGCTGGCGTAACCGGCCGATCGGTCGCTGGATCGTTTCGAAGTCAGAGAGACAGCCTCGAGTCGAAGTGCGATATCCAACCAGGTCGGTTGGGTTCATTTACTATGACGAACCCCTCCGTTTCCCTTCGAGTTCTCAGATTGTGAAAATGAACGGTCAGCAACCATCCGTATGCGTCGATGCTACGAACCGAAGACGGCTCGAGGCGAAGCAGTCGGCGTGGCAAGTTCAGGGAAATAGCTTACCAGAACCGGAGGTCGAGAGTGGATAATGGACATCCCCACTGATCGACTTCTCGTGATGTTAATCGTTGCGAGCGGACTCGCCGTACTGATGGGTGGGTGGGCGGGTGGTCTCGTCCAGGCCGAGACGACGGGATGGGAGGGGATCGGACTTCGAGTCGCTATCGGGGTCGTTTTCTTCGCGGCGCTCCTCGGCGCATGGATTCGCTTCAGTAGAATAGACGAGGAAAAGGGCTGACGACCTCGTTTCCGACCGCACCTCGGTGACCGAGACTGCGAACAGTGTTCCAGCCCGGACATCGATGCGCGCGATCACGCCGATCTCCGTAGCCGCGACGGAACTCCGGAGTGACGTGATTACCACATTTCTGACACCGATCTGTTCCCGATGTGCGGGGATTCCAACGCATAATCTCTTGCATACCTCGATGCTGAGAACGTTGGATAAAGGTGCCTGAGTTATCCGGTGTTGAGGGTTGTAAAATTTCGTATGGGACCGCCGAGAATTGAACTCGGGTCCTACGGACCCCATCCGCAGAGGATACCACTACCCCACGGTCCCGCAATTGAATCGATGGCTGTCCATCGTTTAAGCGTATCGTTTCGGCTCGTACCGCGAGGGGAGATCCGCTTCGCGGATCGATCAAACCAGCACCCGCTCGAGATCGATGACGAGGCCAGACTGTGCCTCGGGGTCGCCGACGAGCGTTCCGAGGCAGACGGCCGCACCGTCGGGAGTGACACAGGTGAGGAGATCTCCCGTACCGATTCCGTCGTCGACGCTCCGTATGCCGGGTGCGTAGACGGGTGCGCCGTTCGCGACCTCCCTGGCTGCTCGTTCTGCGATGACCACGTTCGGAACGTTCTCGAGGATTCGCTCCGCCGGATCGACGATGTCGTAGAGGGACGTTGGATCGTCATCCTCGAGCCAGAACGAGAGCGCATCGAGGAACTCGAAGGCGGTGTGGAGGTCCGTATCGTCGAAGGGAGCCGTCGCAGTTCGACGCAAATGGCCCATGTGACCGCCAGTCCCGAGCGCGAGGCCCAGATCGTGGCAGAGCTTCCGAATATAGGTTCCGCTTTCACACCGAACCCGGAGTAAGAGCCGTCGTTGCTCGCGCTCGAGCACGTCGATGTCGTGTATCGTTCGAACCCGAAGCCGCCGAGAAACGGCGCTCTTTCGCGGCGGTTTCTGATAGATCGGTCCGTCGAATTCAGCGACGATCCGGTCGGCGTCGGACGGGATTGGGCCGTGACATTCGAGGACGGTAACGTACTCCTTTCCACCCTCGAGAAACACTTGCGCGAGGCGGGTCGCGTCACCGAGCATGACCGGTAGACAGCCGGTCACCTTGGGATCGAGCGTGCCAGCGTGGGCTGCCTGATCGATCGTCACGTCGGCGGTGCTCTCTGCGAGCGTCTCGGAGACGGCATCGCGAATCCAGCCGCTAACCTGGTGTGAAGAGGGACCGGGCGGCTTATCCAGGTTGACGACGCCGAACGAGAGGAGGTCAGCAGGTGAGCGTTCGTCGGGTGGACCTCGGAGCGTCATTCGAACTCGTAGTCGAGTAAAACGGGTGCTTTCCCTTCGTCACCGTCGGTATCGTACTCGTCGACGGCGGTGACGAGCATATCGAGAACGGCGTCTGGTTCCCAGCGTGCGGTGTTGACCGAGAGATCGTAGATGGTGAGATCTTGAATGTCGATCCCGTAGTACTGCTCGTACCGCTGGGCTTCGCTCGCTTCGCGCGCTTTCGTTTCTTCTGTTGCGCGCTCGGGATCTTTCGCTTCGCGCTCTGCGATCCGTTCACCACGGACTCGAGCCGGCGCGTCGAGCCAGAATCGAAAGTCCGCTTCGTCGCCAGCCAGCCATCCGGCCAGACGGGACTCGAGAACGAGGTCGTCTTCCTCGAGAGCGATCTCTCGGAGTCGGCGGTCGAGGTCGCGGTCGATCTGCTCGTTTTCCTCCGCGAGTTTGTTGAACTCGAGGGGTGTATAGCCGCGTTCGTCAGCCAGTTCGCGGAAGATATCACCGCCGCTGACGTGTGCAAGATCGAACGTCTCGGCGACCAACTGAGCGGTCGTGCTCTTCCCGCTTCCCGGTGGACCGGAGACGGTGAGTAACATGGTTCATCTGCGACGTGGCGGGTAAAATGGGTTTTGAATCGTTCGAACCGACGACGGCGTTCGAAATGGAGTTAAGACCCCGTCCGAATCACGTGGGGGTCATATCGATGTTGAGCGCTTTTCGCAGGAGCTGTGTAAAGCCCATCGAACAGAGGAAATACCAGACGATCCATGCCCACATCGGGCCGATAAGCCCCTGGTTCAACGAAACCTCGCCCGCAATGGGCATGATCATCGTCATTTCGGCCTGGCTGACGTGGCCGTCGATAATCTTCCAGTACATCCAGAGAAACAGCGGGATCGTGAACAACATGATCCAGACCATGGGACGGAACTGCTCTTTGAACATCCCGATGTTGTCCGCCATCGCCTCCATCTGCTCTTCACGGACTGCTTCTAACTCGTTCTCGAGTCGTTCGATTTCGGCCTCGCTCGCGTCGCGCTCTTCGGCTTCTTTCTTGCGATTTCTGACGTCCTTTTGTTTTTCCTGCATCGACTTCATACGCTGTTGGTACTTCCCCATGACCTCGGGGTTCATCAGGTTCGCCTGCAACAACGTCGAGTACAGTCCGGTCAACATCGCAACGGAGAGGATAACGGCGTAGAACGGAAGCGTCGCATCCAGGGGAGCAAGCGCGAGATCGAGCGTCCCCCCAACGGTGTCTCTGACGGATTCAAGCCAGTAGCCGATCATCAGGAGAACGGACCCGACGGCGGCCAGTTTGTCCCACTGAGACCACTTCGACTGTTCGTCGTCGATATCGACCTCCTCGACGACCGACTCCCCATCACCGTCGCCGTCGAGAGCCCCGTCGTAGGCGTCCCGGTCGGCTATCTCGAATCCTTCGTTCCCGTCGACCAGAACCCCCTTTTCGATCAAGCGCCCCCACTGCCCACTCGTCAGGTCATCGCTTACGTCCTGCCACTGGACTTCGCCACCGTTTTCGTCGGCGGTTTCGCGGATTGCCTCGAGGGCGTCGACCATCGAGGAATCCTCACGAACGAGGGCAGTGATCTTCTCGGCTGTCCGTGTCATCTGCTTGTGTTACGGGACGTTCGGTATACAAGTGTTTATTTTCGTCGGAGTATCTGCCCAGGGGGAGAGCATCCGAGTCCGCAGTAAATATGCGTGATTCGCGAAGGCGGAAATAATAAGTACCTATATCCGATACTAACTAACTGGTCGAGGAATCGGAAGGTTTGCCAGCTCGAGAGGTATTGATTTCGTCGAAGTTCTTCTTTCTGGTATTCTATTATGAAGAAACATTTATAATAGTGCTATAGTAATTATATTCTAATGGGCTCGGGAGGCGGTCGGCAGCGAACTACTGGAGGTGAACAGAGAGCACTGTCACCACAACTCGGCTTTGTTATGCTCCTTGGAATGGTGTTTATCGGGTCGGCGCTGGTCGTCGTCCTCGGAATGGGGCTCGTGGACTCTCTGGAGTCAGAAAGTGAGTCGGAAATAACGTATGCGGCGATCGAAACGACGGAACACAATCTCGCTACCGTTAGCTCGACTGGACAAACGCAGGCGATCCCTTGGGATAAAGCGACGTATCGACCCGACGGCGAAGTACACATCGCGTGGTATAACGAATCGAACGAGAGTTCAGCTGGCGAACTCGATGTCGCGATCGAGCCGCTTGGAGCGATCGAATACGACCTCGAAGATCACGTGGTTATCCAGCAGGGAGGGGCGAGCTGGGAACGGCGTAACGGAGCGTTCTACGAGCGAACCGCACCGGATATCCGCTACGACGGTGACTTTCTCAGGCTTCGGTTGTTGAGCCTGAGTGAAGACGATATCAGTGACGAGAGCGCCGTCGCGAGACCGGATTACGATAGCGACCTTCCGGAACGATTGCAGACCTCGAGAAAAGAGGCCGAGAAAAAGGGGTACAACGATCTCGCACTCGTCATCAAAAGCGAGTATCACGATGGCTGGTACGACTATCTCGAAGGGTTCGATGAGTACGAGAACGTCAGTGTTTATCCGAACAACCAGAGCCCGCGGATCGGACCGGGGAGTGACACTACCGTTCAGGTGATTATGGAAAACGTCAGCGAGACGGATGCCGCGGATTTCTGGATCAGAACGGATCACGGGATCGTCAGCGGTCAGCACGCGGACGAGAATACGTTCGTTGAGGATAGTCCTGATCCGTTCCGGCTGCAGGCAACGATCGAAAACACCGGTGACGAACGCCAGAGACAGGACGTGAACCTGACGATAACGGACAAGGACGGAACCGAGATACTCGACGTCGGGAACCGGACGGAACTCGATGGCGGTCAGGCAGAAACGGTCAGCTTTACGATCGACGGTCATGCGAGTTACTTCGAACCGGGCACCGAGTACGAGTACGACGTTTCGACAGAAGACGATAACCTCAACGAAGAGCGTGGAACGTTTTACTATGCAGAACACAGCGAGCCGACGCTGATCGTCTCCGGTCCGACTGTCAACGGAACGGATGCGACCGATAGCGACAACCCGGTCGATCCGAGCGACGACGACGTGGCTCTCGAGGCAGACGTTCGAAACGCTGGAGTCGAATCAGTCGAGGACGAGCCAGTCGAGTTTGTACTCGAACACGACAGCGAGGACTGGGAGGGAACGGACTCGGACCTGATCGAGCGTGATGGCGGCGAGACGGCACCGGCAAGCTGGACGATCAATCAAACCTCGCTCCTCGAGGGCGAACACACGTTCACGATCTCGACCCCGGATTCGGAAGTCAGCGGTCACTTCTACGTTTCAGAGGGGCTCGACGTCGGCTCCTCGGAGATCCATCTCGGCTCGGAGACGGACGTGAACGTAACGATCGTCGGAAGCGAGATATCGAACAGTAACCCGTTCGATTGCGAGGAGTGTCGTACCGCACACGTCTCCGAGAGAACCGAAGGGAGCTTCGTCGAAGGCGAACGGGTCGGCTACGAGTGGGACACGAGACACGACTGGAACGGAGACGCAACCGCCCCCGAATGGGACGAGTCGGGCGGCTGGAACACCGACGGTGAGCCCGAGTGTGTCGACTCGACGTGGGCCGGCTGTAACGAGTACGGGTTCCCCGATTCGACGGAGTTCTGGTGGGACGACTCCGGTGGGTGGAGGCTCGAGTGGACGGACGATGGCGGTTCCACGCATTCGACTGACTGGGACTGGACCGGACCGATCGAGGCCGGAGAGGCGCCCAGCGACGAGCCGGAGTTCGACGTCGACGGCTACGAAATCAACTGGGTTGGCGCGAGTGCGGAGATCGTCACGCAACCGGTTGACGAGGATGGCAACGCACTCGACGAGCCGACACCGCTCGAGGGCGTTCCCTGGCACGAGACGAATCTGAACCGATTCGACGAGCCCCGGCCGCTGTACGAATACAACTTCACGACCGAAGAGCGCGTCAGCTTGATGCTCAGTGCGACCTCGTACAACCACGGTGGCTCGGACTACTGTGGGGGCCATACGGACACCACGTACACCGACACGTACAACGGAGGCGTCTGGGACCACACGGAGTGTTCCGACGACGCCGTCGGCGGTGGGAACGAACTGGTGAGCCTGTCGGCCGATACCGAAACCGAAGAGACGAACGTTCGAGTCCTCGGTCAAGACGACACGCAGCTACCGGAACTGAATCCCGGCGTCGAACGACAGATGAGTACCGACGACCTCCTCGAGCGACCCGAAGTCGATGTTCCGGTCGACGAAGACGGCTATCTGGACCTCGGTGAGCACGAATTCATCTTCGTTTTCGAAATCACCCACCATCCACGAGAGTACAATACCGACCCGTCAGTCGATCCAGATATTTCGGCGGACGACTACTGGGAAACGGCCCACGACGAGAGCGGTGATCCCAACTTCAACGACATGATCGCCCACGTCGAAATAACGCCCGCCGGCCAGGGATCGCCGGAGATCGATCCGGAGTTCTCGACCGGCCAGGGATCGGGAGCCGACGGTGGAACCGGGAGTGCTGACGAGCCGAGCAACTCGGGTGGTTCGAACGAGAGTGATATCGACGTCGACACTGACGAGATAATCATCGGGTAAAGCGGCCACGGGCCGGCAAAACGACAGCTATCGGAGCAGTCGTTCGAAGGCCGACTACGGAGTCACTTCGTGTGATTCGGACTCGAGAGTTTCGAGAACAGCCGCGGCGTGCCCGCCGGGAGAGACATCTTCGTACGTCGTTTCGACTCGTCCGTCGGGAGCGATGACGTACGTATTCCGGAAGACGCCGTCGAACGTGTTCCCGAACATCTGCTTTTCACCGTATGAGTCATAGAGCGTTGCGACCTCTCCGTGTTCGTCCGACAGGAGATCGAACTCGAGGTCGTACTCGGCGGCGAACGGTTCGATGTCGTCGACCGGATCGTCACTGATACCGACGATTGCGGCGTTGTGTTCCGTGAATTCGGCTATCGCATCGTTGAATTCACGCGCCTCAGTCGTACAGCCTTCGGTGTTCGCTCTGGGATAGAAGTAGATGACGAGTCGTTGGCCGCCGAAATCCGAGCGCTGGACGAGGTCGCCGTGTTGATTTGGGAGTTCGAACTGCGGAGCCTCATCGCCTACGTCGAGCATAGCCGTCTGTTAGAGACAATCGTTGTATGTGTTGTGATTCCGTCCGACGAAACGAACGCAAAAATCAGTTCGGACGTCGCTCACTCGAGTGGCTCTGCGGCTTCACGGTCGACGAGCGGTGTCGCGTTCTGTTCGGGAAGGGTGACGACGTCATCGGCCGAGAGTCGATATTCGCGATCGTCGACGCCGAGAATCGAGCCGACGTCGCGAGTGATCTTGACCGTCACCCGCTCGACGGACGGCTCGTCGGTGATCTCGTTGTGGTCGGCACCGTCGACGGCAGGATCAGCGCCACCCGACGCGCTATCGGGCTCATCGGGAGCGACGATGTCGTCCGGTTCCGTCTCGTCCGCGTCTCGATCCGGGTTCGACGAACTCTCGCCGGATTCTCGAGGCGGAACTGCTGGATCGGGTTCGGTGTGCGAATCGGTCTCGCCGTCCATAACGTCCGCGGCGGTGACGCCGCTGGTGTCGCTTTGGTGATCGCCCTCGGAGAGCGGTGGGTCAACTCCGGGCTCGGTTTCCGGCTCCGGTGGCTGGGGCGGTTCGGAAGGAGTCTCTTCGGGCGGATCGCCGTCTCGAGTCCCCGCGTCGAGTTCGTGGCCCTCACTCCCGGTCGACGCGTCGGATTCGCGTCCCTCGAGGACGTCGAGGACCCGTGACTTGTTCGATTCGATATCAGTGACGAGATCGTCGAAGAGATCGGATTCCTCGGCGGTCAGGCCCTCGTCGTCGGCTTGCATACCGGCCGCGGAAAGACTGGCCTGCTTGACGAGTTTTCCCATCCTGCGCTCGTAGACCGCCTCGACGACGTCTTTTGCGGTCTCGATCTCGTCGGTGAGTCGGCCGACTTCCGGCGAGGAGAACGGGTCGTCGGCCGTCTCTGCGACGCGGTCACGCTCGGCTTCGAGGTCAGCGATGTACTCGCCGACCTCCTGGTAGAACGACGGTCGCAGATGCTGGAGGCTGTCCTTCTTTCGCTCCTTGCTCTGGACCGAGCGTAACTCGTCGAGATTCATTCTTTTTCCTTCTCGGCTCTGCCGCGTGCCATGAGAAACACGCCGACATACTCCGGGAGTAACTGGTCACACTCTGAGACCGTAAAGATATCGCCACCGAGTTCGACCTCGCCACCGTCGGTGACGTCGACGGCGATCTCTTGGCCGCGAAAGGTGGCCGGAATCGCGTCGCAAAGCGGGTCGAACGCCGCAATTTCGTCGCGTTCGAGTCGGACCGTCTCGAGGCCGCTGCCACCGTGAAGGCTTCCCGGAAGCCGGATGAGCCGGTTCGTATCCGTCGTCACCGGTTCGTCGATTGGCGCATTGTCGCGTTCGACGGCCCGACTGGCAAAGCGTTCGGCAAGCTGGGAGACGGCGGTGTGAACGGTAACGTTGCCCGCTTCGAGTCCCTCCCGGTTGTTTCGTGCGGCGTTGAGCGTCGCCTGTGCTTTCCCGGCACCGATTCCGTCGAACTCCTGGAGACGCTCGAGTGCCGTCTCCTCCTCGAGTTCGAGCAGTTCGTCGACGTACTCCATGAAATGGGCGTGGGTCCGAGCACCCCATCCCCCCTCGATCTGGAGGAGGCGACGCTCCGTCGGCGTCTTCCGACCCAGCCCCGCAACGGTTTCGGTTTCGATCAGCTCCTCGAAGTCGAGTCCGATTCCGCGGACGTAATCGACGATCTCCCGTCGATGTTCCCGCTCGAGATGGCGGACGTTCTCGTCGCGAACGTGGACGTGATAGCCCCGTCCGCCGGAGAAGACTATCTCCATCTCATAGAAGCCGAAGTCGTTCTCGAGGAAATCGAGCAGTCGAAACAGCGCCTGTTTACACGTCGCGAGCATCTCGGCATACGAATCCTCACCGAGCGTTACCCCCGGGAGATGGTCGGCGTCGAGGTCGAAGATCAGGTCGGCCGATTGCCAGTCCTTCGCGTCCATCGAACTGGCGCCCGGATCGCGAAATCGGCCCGCGGAGAAGTAGACGTGTCGTGGCCGCTTGCGGACGAGAAACTCCGAAATGTCCCCCAGCTCGAGCAGCGACCGGTGTCTGACCATCGTCGTTCCCGGTCCGTCGGTCCAGGGGATAAACCCCCACTCCCGTTCGTTGGCTGCAGGGGGTAGCGTGATCTCCGTCCGGCGATAGTGATCACGAAACCGTCCCCTAAGGTAGGCTCTCGTTCGCTCCTCCATGCGCCTCGGTAGTCGTCGGTCGGGGGGTATAATCCTGCCGAATGGTCGACTTTGATCCGATCTTCGACGGCTGACTCGAGTGGATCGGGGAGGGGAGACGTTCTCGAACCGTCAAGGGTGGCTTTCGGGGACGAACAGGCTACGAGATGAGACGAGACGGGTGACCCGTGGAGTGGCGATTATCTTCGCATTAGTTCGGAGAGACGGTCTGTAATCCCGACATCGGGACCGAGTTTGAGGTAGTAGGCGTCGCCGTCGTCCTCGTAGTAGTCGTCGATCCGGCGTTTGATCTCGAATCCGAGATGCTCGTAGAACTCGAGAGCGTTCTCGTTGTTCGTGCGAGCGTGACAGGTGATCGTATCGTGATCGTCCGCGACGAGGGCGACGAGTTGTTTTCCGATTCCGAGCCCGCGACAGTCCCGGTCGACCGCGAGAAAGAGGATGTAGCCGTCGCGCCTGACCGCCGCGAATCCGACCAACTCCCCCTCCTGAAGATAGCAGTGGACGGTAGAACGGCGGTAGGCGTCGGTGAAAAAGTCGTATCGCTGCTTGAGCACTCCCTCGCGTCGTTTGATATCCTCTTTGAGCTGCCAAGCTTCGTCGACAAAGTCGTCACTCCCCGGCGTGACGACGCGACTGTCGATGTTGACGCTCACTATTACACTCTTACATCGTGGCCAATATAATTCCACCGGCAATCGGTAATCGAGAACGTCAGACGACTCCGTGTGTCGGCCGGTTTCGATCCGACGAGCGACGGACATACCACGTCGGTCCTCGTAGATGCCAGCGATGAGTTACGAACTCCGCGATCATACGGCCGATATCGCGGTCGCTGCGACGGGAGGCTCACTCGAGGCGGTGTTCGCGGCGACGGCAGACGGGCTGACGGCTGCCTCTTCGGAAGAAGATACGGAGACCCACGACGGTGAGCGGTTTTCGATCTCCGTAACCGCGGAGAACCCCGAGGCGCTCCTGTTCGATTACCTCGACCAGGTGATCTACCTCCGTGACGTTCGCGTCGAGTTACCGGTCGACCACCGGGTCGATCGGATCGAAACGGCCGCCGGCGATCGCAACGATCAACGCTGGGTGCTCGAGGCCAGCGCACGGGGAATTCCGCTCTCGAAGATCGTCGCCCGCGACGTCAAGGCGGTCACGTATTCGGAGATGAGTCTCGAGCAGGTCGAAGACGGGTGGGAGGCGTACGTCGTTTTCGACGTGTGATACGGATTACTGTAACGATTTACCGGCGTACCCGCGGCCCGGGCGGCGGGTGCGCCGGCAATGATTTACAGTAAACCGTATGAGACGGTCCGTGAAGGTCAGTACCGGTTCAACCGCCGGACAGAGCGGTTGAACCGATAATCCGTTGCAGCATCCGCACGAGACGCTAGATTGCGGTCGGTGACCGGTTTCAGGTTGCGGTCGGTGACCGGTTTCAGGTTGCGGTCGGTGACCGGTATGGAGTGCACGAGTGAAGACTGTGAGGGGCCCGAGTCAGTGTCCCACTGTGCGAACCGCTCCCCAGCGTATTTCACCGCGGCCGTGGTACCGTCGGCGGTGTTCCGCCTCGTCCGTGCAGTCTCCAAAATCACCCTCGTCAGTGTGGTGCTGTTCGTAACGGCACTGACGGCGAGCGCAAAGGCACACGAAGAGTACGTGGTCGACGACGAGCGAGACGTGACGGCCACGGAGTTCCTTGCCGACGCGCTGGTGGATCCCGCCGTGGTCGGTCCCCTGATCGTCGGCGCAGCCGGAGTGGTGGCCGTCGTTGCCGGCTATCTCTTCGTGCGGCCGCTCCAGCGAGACATCGGCGCGTTCCGGTCCGCCATGCGAGAGTACACCGACTACGTTCCCTGGCTCCTCCGAATTTCGTTGGGTATCCCGCTGATTGGAGCCGGGTTCAGCGGCTACTTCATTAGCCCCGCTCTCGAGGTCGATCTGCGACTCCTGCAGGTCACGCTCGGCTTTCTCCTGTTGTTCGGACTCGGGACGCGAATCGTCGCGCTGGCCGGGCTCGTCGCCTACCTCGTCGGAGTGTTTCGGTGGCCGACCCTGCTGTTACAACTCGAGTTCGTCGGCGGGTTCGTCGCGATCGCACTGATCGGGAGCGGGCGGCCGAGTGCCGATCACGTCCTCCAGCGGGTCGCCGGAACGACGGGAACGGCGTACAGACGATTGGATCCGATCCACGAGCGTTCGCGGTCGTTTCGAGAGCGAATCGGCACGACAGAACGGTATCTACCGACGGTGGTCCGGGTCGGCCTCGGCGTGACGTTCATTTTTCTCGGCGCAACCCAGAAGATCCTTCAGCCGGGACTGGCTCTCGGGGTCGTCGACCGGTACGATCTCACCGCGGTCGTTCCCGCCAGCCCGGAGCTGTGGGTACTCGGAGCGGGTCTCGCGGAGGTCGCCCTCGGGATCGCACTGATCGTCGGCTTGTTCACCCGCGCGACGGCCGCGGCGGCGGTCGCGATGTTTACACTGACGCTGTTTGCCCTCCCGGATGATCCCGTCCTCGCACACGTCGCGCTGTTCGGGATGGCCTCCGTTCTGCTCATCACCGGCGGCGGCCCATTCGCACTCGACAACCGACTCGAGCGCTTCGAGAACCCCACGACCGATACCCGGATAGACGAACACCTTTGAGCGTCGGGACCGGACGTAGATCCATGAGCAACGGAACGTTCGACGCCGGCGACGTCACGCTCGAGCAAGTACGCGAACACGTCTGGGAACTCCCCGCGACGGGCGACATGCGAGTTCCCGCGCGAGTGTTCGCCAGCCGGGCCCTTCTCGAGGAGATTTCGGAGGACAAAACGCTCGAACAGCTTCGAAACACGACTCACTTGCCGGGGATCACGAACTACGCCATCTGTATGCCCGACGGTCACCAGGGGTACGGGTTCCCGGTCGGCGGAGTAGGCGCGCTGGACGCCGAAACCGGCTGTATCTCGCCCGGCGCGGTCGGCTATGATATTAACTGTGGCGTCAGAATGATGAAGACGAATCTGACGTACGACGAGGTTGCCGGAACCGAAGCGGAACTCGTCGACTCCCTGTTCGCCAACGTTCCGTCGGGGCTGGGCGGCGGCGGAATCGTCGAGTCGGACGTCGAGACGGTGAACGAGATCCTCGCTCGCGGCGTCGACTGGGCGCTCGAGCACGGCTACGCGGTCGAAGAGGACCTGTTGCACTGCGAAGACGAGGGAACGCGCGAGGAGGCGGATCCCGACAAAGTGACCCAGAAAGCGAAGGATCGCGGGAAGAACCAGATCGGCTCGCTCGGCTCGGGCAATCACTTCCTCGAGGTCCAGCGCGTGACGAACGTCTTCGACGCGCACGTCGGCGAGGCATTCGGACTCGAGGAAGATCAGATTGTGATCTTGATCCACTGTGGCTCGCGCGGGCTTGGCCACCAGACGTGTACCGACTACCTGCGGAAGATCGAACGCCAACACCAGGGGTTGTTGAATCAGCTTCCCGACAAAGAGCTGGCTGCGGCACCAGCGGGTTCACAGCTCGAGACGGACTACTACGGGGCGATGAACGCCGCGATCAACTTCGCGTGGGTCAATCGCCAGCTCATCATGCATCGGACCCGACAGGTCTTCGAGCGCGTCTTCGATCGATCGTGGCAGAACATGGAAATGGAGCTTCTGTACGACGTCGCCCACAACATCGCGAAAAAAGAGACGCACGACGTCGACGGCGACCAGCGCGAACTCTACGTGCATCGAAAGGGAGCGACGCGAGCGTTCCCCGCCGGCCATCCGGACGTTCCGACGGCCTACCGCGACGTCGGCCAACCCGTCATTATCCCCGGGAGCATGGGTGCCGGAAGCTACGTTCTTCGCGGCGGCGAGAACTCGATGGATCTCACCTTCGGATCCACTGCCCACGGTGCGGGCCGGCTGATGAGCCGGACCCAGGCGAAAAACGAGTACTGGGGCGGCGACGTTCGGGACGAACTCGAGGACCAACGAGACATCTACGTCAAAGCGCAGTCGGGCGCGACGGTCGCTGAAGAAGCGCCGGGCGTCTACAAGGACGTCGACGAGGTCGTTCGCGTCTCGGACGAACTCGGGATCGGTGACAAAGTCGCGCGCACGTTCCCGGTGTGTAACATCAAAGGGTGAAACGGCGCTTTTATCGACCAGTAACAGTTGTTGCAAATACGATTTCTTTATTCAGCAACCGGCGTGCATATTTTACGAGGGATTTCGGGCATTCCTCGGAGTTACTCAGCGAGTTAATCCACACCATATTTCTAGTTCTTGATAGTCTTTTCGATGGGTATCACCCGGAGTTCTCCGAAGCCGTAGCGCGAGTGTGAGCCGACCCGACGAACGGCATTCTTCGCCGTCTCCACCGGGCGGTCACCCTCGTACTTCACGACCTGACCGTGGTCGATGGTCTGAAGCCGATACACCTCCTGTTGCTCCAGCACCTTCTCCTCACGCTCACGGAGATCGCGCTTCGCCTCTCGCTCCAGTTGCTCGGCGCGACGGCATCGATGCTCGGCTCGCCGTTCGCTGGGTGTCCATCTTGCAACGAAGACTGGTTCGATTCCGAAGCTTCGATGCGACAACACCATGCGCAAGTGCACGACGAGAGTCTGGTTCAGACGCTCACATTCGTGTGCGAATGGTGCGGAGAGGAGTTCGAGCGCACTGATACTCAAGCAGATGGTGCCCGCTTTTGCTCTCAAGAGTGCAGAGTGGCGAAGGGCCGACGGAGACTGGTCGGCACACAGCGAGGACGGGAGAGATGAAGCACTCGAACGCGACAATCACGAGTGTCAGAGGTGTGGCGAAGACACCGACATCGAAGTTCATCACCTCATACCACGGTCAGCAGGAGGCCCTGACAAAGCGGAGAATCTCGTTACTCTGTGCTCAAAATGTCACTCGTGGGTTCACGCCGCGGGGTTTTCACAGCTGCTTGAGGAAAGGAGCGATCTGTACGAAGAACTTCGGGAAGCGGTTTGCGACGAAGACTGAGCGACAGTTCTTTGAGTACCACCCGCGTACCACGCATTATGAGCACGGACGCAGGCGACAACGGCGATGGGGACATGGTGAAGTTGAATGTGAAGGTGCCGAAGCGGCTTCTCGAAGAGATCGACGAACTGGCGGAGGAACTGGAGTACACCAACCGCTCGGAGTTCATTCGTGAGGTGCTGCGCGACACCACGGAGCCGATTCTGACGCCCGGAGCACAGGAGGGCGTCTCGGAGGGCTACACGGATGTTGCAGCGGGGCGGACGATGTCCACGGACGAGGCCCGCGAACGCCTCGGTATCGACGACTGAGGGCTGAACGGTGGCTCACGAGGTCGTTCTGACGGAGACGTTGGTCGAAACGCTGGAACAGTTCGAGACCGATGACGCCGAGCGGATCATCAACAAGCTGGAGGACATCGGCGACTTCCCGAACCACTTTCTTGACCGGTTGAAGAACCATCCCGGCTACAAGCTTCGAGTTGGTGACTTCCGCGTGCTGATCGATTGGGACAAGGAAAACGAGGTGATCTACGCCATCGACGCCTTCGAGCGGAAGAAGGAGTACCGCGAACTCGGGAAGTACCGTGAGGTATGGGGGTCGTGGCGAGATGATGAGTAGGTGGTGAAAGGCCGTGGCAAAGGAGAAAGACGACGACGCCGACCGCGATCCCGAGCCGAAGGGTAAAATCCACGAGCGGTGGCAAGAGAAGGCGGAGATTTCAAGCCGGTACACCGAGGCCAAAAAGAAGTTGCCAGACGACCCGCGGGACGATCCGTGGGCGTACACGGCACTTCTGAGCCGAAATCCAGCCAACAACATCACACCGCCGCTGTGGGAGGCGATCAAATCACACGCCTACCGAGTCTACAATTGGGCAGAGGAACGAAATCGGTACGATCAACCAGAAACGCCTGAGCATCGGCTCGCAAAGGCACTTGGAAAAGTCCAGCTTCGACACTACTACTGGTCGAAAGGAACGAACGAGCACCTCACGGAGACTCTGGACGGAGAGGACGCAACGCGGCTGTATCCCTTCTTCGATCTCTCGGCGCCAACTAAGGACGACCCACACGACCTTCGGCTTCCGACCGAGCCACCAGAAACCCGATAAGTATTTGGCGACGTTCTTGGGGCCGGTTGGAGCACCTCAAACGCCGACTGAATCTCGGGAGGCGTTGCTGAATAGAATCGGCGTGTTTTCAACTACTGGTAACGAGGGTCGAGAGCGCGTCCTCGAGCGCCTCGGCCGCAGCCTCGAGCGCTGAAACGGCGACGTACTCGCGTTCTGCGTGAGCCACGGCCCCGTCCTCGTCGGCCAGAACTCCCGGACCGAAGACGACAGTTGGGGCGGTGGCGGCGAAAAAGCCCGCTTCGGTGGCCGCACCGAACGGTCGAACGTCGCCCCCGCTTGCAGCCCGAAGCGTCCGAACCAGTTCGTCGTCCTCGTCGGTGACGAACGCCTTCGGGAACGGCGTATCGGGACGGATCAGATCGACCGAGATCGTCCGCGCCCCGGCGACGCGTTCCTCGAGGTACGCCTGGAGATCCCGTCGGAAGCTCTCGCTCGTTTCGGGGGGAACGGTTCGACGGTCGAACGTGAGTCGGCATCGGCCCGGAACTCGGTTCGGTGCACCGCCACCCTCGAGACCGGTCGGAGTCAGCTTCGGTCCGCCGAGAACGTCCGTGTCCCCCGATCCCGATGCGTCGTCGTAGCGTTCGAGCGCCTCGAGGACGGCTGCCAGACCTGCCACCGGGTTCGTCGCGGCGGGGACGCTCGCGGCGTGCCCGCCCTCGCCTTCGATCGTGATCGTACCCTCACACTGGCCGCGAGCGCCGACACAGACGTCGAGTCCGGTCGGTTCACCGACGACGTAGCCGTCGGCCGACAGCCGTTCAGCGAGTCCCGCAGCGCCGGTCATCAGCGTCTCCTCGTCGGGCGTGATCGCGAGCGTGAGTCGGCCGTCCGACGGCTCGACTCGCAAAAACGCAGCCAGCAGCGACGCGAGGGGCCCCTTCGCATCACAGGCACCGCGTCCGCGAACGACGTCCGATCCCTCGTCGCGGTCGTACGAAACGTGTGGCGGAACGGTGTCGATGTGGGTGTTCAGGACGACGTGTGTACCATCGTCGTCTCCCCGTCCCCGACTCGCGAGTACGTTACCGAACTCGTCGACTTCGGGAGCCATACCGGCGTCAGAAAGCGTTTCGAGGAGGAAATCTCGCATCTCCGTGACGTCCTCGTGAGAGGGGATCGCGACCGCATCGGCGTGGAATTCGACGAGGTCGAAGTCCGAACCCATCGTCACTGTTCCACGCGAGTGACGTCATCGAGCGTCTCGCGCCGGCGAACGATCCGATGCCCGCCGTCCTCGAGTGCGACCTCACCGGGGCGAGGCTGTGAGTGGAACTGACTCGCCAGCTCGTAGCCATACGAGCCGGCGTTACCGATGGCGATGACGTCTTCGCGTTCCGGACGGGCGATCGGTCGGTCGTGAGCGAAGACGTCGGCGCTGGTACAGACCGGCCCGCCGACGGTGACCGGGTGTGGCTCACGCTCGGGCACGCTTACGTTCAGCATGGGGTGATAGGAGCCGAACATCGCGGGACGGATCATCGTCGCGAGACTGGCGTCGACGCCGACGACCGTCGTGTCGGGTGCCTCCTTGATCGTGTTGACCTCGGTGAGGATCACCCCCGCGTCAGCGACGACGTATCGCCCCGGCTCGAGTTTGAGCGTCGCGTCGATCTCACCGACGGCGTCACGAACCATCTCCGCCGTTCGTTCGAGGTCGAGCGGTTTCTCGTCCTCTCGATAGGGGACGCCGAAACCGCCACCGACGTCGACGAACTCGAGGTCACCGACGCGTCGGGCCATCGCACCGACTCGCTCGATCGCCCGGCAGTGCTCTTCGATGCCGTCCGTGAGAACGCCGCTTCCCGCGTGGGCGTGAAGACCGACCAGATCGAACCCGTCGCGAACCCGGTCAGCGACGTCCGGAACCCGCTCGTAGGGAATTCCAAACTTGGCGTCGGCGCCCGTCGCCACCTTCTCGTGATGGCCGGTTCCGATACCTGGATTGACGCGGATCGCGATTCGACCGTCGTAGCCCCGGTCTGCGAGTCGCTCGAGCGTGTCTATCGCGCCGATCGTGATCGTCAGCCCCGGGTGGTCCGTGGCCAGGTCGGTCGCGTAATCGAGGTCGTGGTCCGGTGGATTGACCGCGGTGTACTGTAGCGTGTTCGGGTCGGCACCGGCGTCGATCGATCGCTGTAGTTCGCCCCAGGCGGCACACTCGATGTCGCCGCCGGTCTCGAGGATCGTCTCGAGTACCGCTTTCCCGGTGTGTGCTTTCGCCGCGTACATGACTTCGGCGTCGGGAAAGGCGGTCGAAAACCGAGCGTAGTTCTCCGCGACCCGATCGAGATCGATCACGTAAAGCGGCGTCTCGTACTCCGCAGCGAGGGACTCGAGCGTCGACGCGTCCCAGTCGGTGAGCCGGCGAACCGCCGGCGAATCCGCGAGATCACACATTACGTCTCCGGAGTCGTCCCGAGGATTCAAAACTTTGGATTCCGCCGCCGAGACGACCAGTTCAGCGCCCAGCCATCGAACTCGAACCGAAGAGTGGCAGATGGGAGATGCCAGTCGTCCGATTGGCCTCCATCAATCGACGTTGTTCGCTCTCCCACGCTCATCGTCCAATAACTGTTCGCCACCGACATTGGCTTTGGAGACGCGGTCACTCGCGAAGTGCGTCCTCACGCTCGGTCGCCTCGAGCGTTTCCTGCGCCAGGTCCGTCGCGACGACAGCCGGTTTGTACGCGCCGCCTTCGAAGAGCTCGTGGTCGCTGATCGAAGATTCGACAAATCTAGTAAACGCGCGTCGATCGGCGGGTAGTTCGCCGTAGATGACCTCCTCCTCGACGAGATCGTAGACCGGAATTCGCGGCGTCAACAGTGTATTCTCACCGACGACGCTGTTCTCACCGACGACGAACCCCGACGTCACTCGACAGCCAGCGCCGAGCGAGACATCGTCTTCGACGATGACCGGTGCGTCCTCGACGGGCTCGAGGACGCCGCCGATAAGCGTGTTCGCGCCGAGCTTGACGTTCTCACCGATCTGTGCGCACGATCCCACGGTGTCACAGGAGTCGACGAGCGTCCCGTCACCGATGTGTGCGCCGATGTTGACGAACGCGGGGCTCATCAGGATGCAGTCGGAGCCGACGTGAGCCCCCCGACGGACGACGGTTCCGTCGGGCGTGTTTCGCGAGCCGCGATCGCCGTAATCGCTCGTATCGGCCAGCGGCAGAACGTCGTTGTACGTGACGCCACCGTACTCCCGAGGCCGGGTTTCACGCAGACCGAAGTTCAGCAAAATACCCTGTTTGACCCACTCATTTGCCTCCCAAGTGCCGTCGGCCGGCTCGGCCGCGCGAACGTCGCCCGCCTCCAGTGCCGCGACGAACTCGTCCAGCGTCGCGAGTTCGTCAGTCCCTGCAGATCGGGCGTCGACCGCATCGTTCTGTTTGCGCTCCCACAACTCCCGTACGTCCGCCTCGAGCGTACTCATATCTGTCCGGAGATGACGAGTGCAGGGCTAAAATACCACCCGTTCTCTCTTCGCTGCGTTCCTCGGCCGTCACTCCGAGATGACGTCAGCGAACTCGTACCTGCCTGGGTCGCGCTCGGCGAGCCAGACGGCAGCGTCGACGGCACCCGCAGCGAACACTCCGCGATCCTCTGCGCGGTGGGTCAGTCGAACTTCCTCGTGGTTGCCGGCGAGCAAGATCTCGTGTTCTCCCGTGATATCGCCCGCACGGAGCGCGTGGACGCCGATTTCTCCGGCTTCGCGGGGAGAATCGCCCTCGCGGCCGTGCGTTCGCTCAGCGAACTCTCCGTTCGCCTCTATCTCGGAAAGCAGCCGGTTCGCGGTCCCGCTCGGAGCGTCGCGTTTTCCGTTGTGGTGGGTTTCGACGAGTTCGACGTCGTACCCCGGAAGGTTCCGAACGGCCTCACCGACGACGTTGAGCAGCGCCTGGACGCCGCGTGCGAAGTTCGGCGCTCGAAGAACGGGAACCCGATCGCTCGCCGCCGCGAGAACCTCGAGATCGTCCGCATCGAAGCCGGTGGTTCCCGTGACGAACGCCACGTTCGTCTCGGCACAGTGAGACGCGTACTCGCGAGCCGATTCGGGGCCGGTGAAATCGACGACGACGGTCGGCTCTCGATCGACGAGAAGCGTCTCGAAATCCGCCGCGGGCTCGATTTCGGTCCCGCCGACCGATTGACCATCCGGACTGCGGTTGATCGCGAAGGCGAGTTCACAGTCGTCGCGATCGTTTACGGCGGCGATCACTTCTCGGCCCATTCGTCCAGTCGCACCCGTCACACCGACTCGAGCCGTCATCGATCGGACTCCGAGGACGCGTCAGCGACCGACGTTCGTTCCGTCTCGAGATCCGCAAGGATCGTCTCGAGGTCGCCGCGGTGTTCGTCGGAAAGACGGGAGAGCGGCGGCCGCAGTCGTGCCGGCATGTTGCCCCGGATCGCCATCGCCTCCTTGACCGGAATCGGATTGGTCTCGACGAAGAGCTGTCGGAAGAGCGGACCCAGTTCGTGATGAAGTCCTCGTGCGCGTTCGTAGTCGCCGTCGATGGCCGCACCGACCATCGCACACGTCCGTTCCGGTTCGACGTTCGCGGCGACGCTGATCGTTCCGGTCGCGCCGACGGAGATCATCGGCACCGTCAGCGCGTCGTCGCCCGAGAGCACCGAGAAGTCCGCTTCAGCGGTTCGCTCCGTGATCTCTCCGATCAGTCCGAGGTCGCCGCTCGCCGCCTTGTAGCCCGCGATGTTCTCGTGTTCTGCGAGCGTAACGGCGGTGTCGGGTTCGATCGATCGACCGGTTCTCGAAGGAACGTTGTAGACGATCTGTGGCAGATCGACCGCGTCAGCGATCGCCCGGAAGTGATCGACGAGTCCGCGCTGTTCGGGCTTGTTGTAGTACGGCGAGATCAACAGCAATCCGTCCGCGCCCGCGTCGGCGGCGCGCTCGGAGAGTTCGAGCGCCTCGCGAGTGTTGTTCGAGCCGGTGCCCGCGATGACCGGAACGTCGTCGACGGCCTCGATGACCGCCTCGACGACCCGGACGTGCTCGTCGTGGGTGAGCGTCGCTGACTCGCCCGTCGAGCCGACGGGGACGAGCCCGTCGACGCCCGCGGTCTCGAGTCGCTGTGCATCGGTCTGGAGTGTGTCGAAGTCGATTCGTTCGTCGTCGTCGAAGGGCGTACACATCGCCGGGAAGACGCCCGTGAGGTCGAGTGGTGTGCTCATGGAGTTGGTGTTCGGTCGTGTCTCGATCCGCAATCATCTCGTCGGTAGTCGTCGATCGAACTAATTCGTGCCGAAACGTGCCCGGGACGGGGACGCTACGCCCGCCTCGAGCACACTCACGAACGTTTACGTTTCGAAAAACGGACGGAGGCGTCGCTCACGACGGATTCGGCGTCCCGGTGAGCGAGACAACGCATGGGCGAAAATCGTATACCCACTAACTTATCAGTTGCGTCTTTCCTCAGCACGCACGACGCGCCGTCGTGAATTCGACGGTGAATTGCCACATCGGTTGACACAACATTTCGCGTAATTTATACCACCGCCAGCACGTAGGGACGGCTATGACCGACTTCGGATTGAAAGTTCGAATGGCGATCGTCGGATCGATCCTGTTCGCCTTCTACATGTTCGTCGGCGCATTCGCGCTCGCGATGTTCGGTTTCGGCGCGTGGCCGCTCGTGTTGCTCGGCTTGCTCGTGTTGCCCGTTATCCAGTACAAGATCGGTACGTGGTCCGCGACGAGGCGGGCCGAGTCGATGCCCGAGGAGGGCCAGTACCGGGACATCCACCAGATGACCGAGTCGCTCTCGAGAGATATGGGTATCAAGAAACCCGAACTGATGGTCATGGAGATGGGCGTTCCGAACGCCTTCGCGACCGGCCGAAAGGGTAAGGGCGTCGTCGTCGTCTCGACCGAGCTGATTCGCCTCCTCGAGCGCGACGAACTCGAGGGCGTCGTCGCTCACGAACTCGCACACATCAAAAACCGCGACGTCGTCACGATGGTTATCGGCCAGTCAATCGGAATGATGGTCGGCTGGGTCGCCTACATGATCTACATCATGGGCAACGACCGAAACTTCGGCAGTATCATCGTCGGATTGGTCATCTCGAACATCGCACAGATGCTCGTGATGGTGTTCGTACTGGCGATCTCCCGGTACCGCGAGTACATCGCAGACGAGGACGCCCGCCAGTACATCGGTAGCGGCGATCCGCTCGCACGCGCCCTCGAGAAGATCTCTCGCGGTTCGGAGGGGCGCGAGTCGAGCCTCGACGACAGCGTGAGTGCGCTCTGTATCTTCAACGCGGACAAGAGCTTGCTGGCGAAGCTGTTCGCGACTCATCCACCGACCGAAAAGCGCATCCAAAAGCTCCGAAATTAGGGAATCGCGGATCGGTTCGGAGTTCGGATCACGTTCGATATCGTGGTCTGAAATATCGACGAACGTCCGTCGACAGCGACGGTCGGCCCTGACGGACGGCGAACGACGGCTGGAACGGCCGATTTTTAGGGCTGCCCGACGAGGCTAACCCATGACGGAAATTCATCCGGATCAGCGCGTCGCCGTCCTCGTCGACGCTCAAAACCTCTATCATACGGCACAGAGTCTTCATAGCCGGAATATCGATTACTCCGCGCTGCTCGAGAAAGCCGTCCAGGATCGACAGCTCACGCGCGCGATCGCCTACGTTATCCGGGCTGAAGCGCCCGACGAAGAGAGTTTCTTCGACGCGCTGGTGGATATCGGCTTCGAGGCCAAAATAAAGGATATCAAACGATTTTCAGACGGGACGAAAAAGGCCGACTGGGACGTCGGTATGAGCCTCGACGCTGTGACTCTCGCGAACCACGTCGACACCGTCGTCCTGTGTACCGGCGACGGAGACTTCTCGAGGCTGTGTTCACACCTTCGCCACGAGGGAGTCCGGGTCGAGGTGATGGCCTTCGAATCTTCGACGGCCGACGAACTGGTCGATGCGGCCGATACGTTTCTCGATCTCGGTGAGCGCCACGAGACGTTTTTGCTCTGATAGGGACTGTTGTGAATCATTGCCGGTGAAACCACAGACGAATCGTGGTTTCACCGGTAAATCGGTACAACACCCCCTATGAAGGCGATCGCCACGACGGTTTGATGGGAAAACAGCCGCCTCACCGAACGCTCGTCGAAAGAACGAGTATAGTAGATCCACCGATTCGATCGGTGCGGTCAGTCCCTCACGAGAGCCGAGCATCGCGTGCGACGCTCGCGAGGACCGCGACCGAACCGAGGAGAAGTGCTCCACCCATCACGATCGTGACGACGTCGGTGTCGAACATCGACGGGCCGACGAGCGTCAAACTACTGACGGCGAGGAGTCCGAGCCCGAGCCCGATCTGCGTGATGTCCATTCTCGAGTAGGGATAGCACCCACATCGTATATACTACTCGCTCTCATCCGTTGAATAATTCCACGATCGAAGGGCTTTCGCTTCGTCGCACGAACACACCCTCGATGAGCGAGTCAGACGAGCCGGCCGATGGAGAGGCGGATCTTTCGAGTCTTCGGACGATCGCGGACTATCAGTTCGGAGCGGGTGCGGGTGTTACGCTCTTTTCTCCGACGGAGTCGCTTACGATCAAACGAACGACTTCCGGTCGTCCACAGCAGGTCCACTGCGCGGATGGACGGATCGTCTCGTTCGGCGTCGACGGCCGGTTTACCCTCGGGATCGAGGGCGGCCGTCGACTCTCGAGAGCGCTTTCTCACCCCGCCTACCGGGTGGTCGTCGACGACGAAAGCGAGCCGTTCGTTCGCGAGGAAAAGAACGTCTTTGCGAAGTTCGTTCTCGAGTCGGACCCGGAGATTCGACCGGGAGACGAAGTACTGGTCGTCCACGAACGTGGCGAACTGCTCGCGGTCGGTCGAGCCGAACTCGACGGGACGGCCATCGAGGACTTCGAGACGGGAATGGCGGTTGCGGTCCGAGAGGGGGAACCGGCCGACGACTGATAACGGTCTGTAGCAACGATTTAGCGGTGCAACGTAGGGCGGTCGCGGTTGCACCGGTAACGACTTACAACAGTCCGTATGAGCCGGATCGGCTTCCGTCCGTTTCGGCGGAGCGCTCTCGGTCGTCGCTCGAAGCCGGCGATCGTCAGACGGGTGGAACGACAAAGTAAAAGGTCGCGGGTGGCGAGATGTCGGGTATGTTCGGAGGAGGAGGCGGACTCAACCCGCGCAAGATGGAACAGATGATGAAACAGATGGGGATCGACGTCGACGACATCGACGCCCAGGAAGTCGTTATTCGGACCGACGAGTACGACCTCGTCTTCGATAATCCGGAAGTGACCAAGATGGACGCGAGAGGTCAGGAAACGTACCAGATCATCGGATCGCCCGAAGAGGTCGAGGCCGGAAGCGCCGGAGGTACGCCGGCGGTCGACGGCGACGCTGGCGCTGGGATTCCCCAGGACGACGTCGAGCTCGTTGCCGAGCGAGCGAACGTCAGTGAAGACGAAGCCCGCGACGCACTGGAAGCCGCCGGGGGGGACCTCGCCGCGGCGATCGGCAACCTCGAGTAAGGCTCGTGGAAGACGATACCGACCCGACGGGCGACGCCGAGACCGAACCCGGTGACGACGGCGGGCGTATTCCAGTGTTGCTGGTCCGGGACGATCGCGAGTTCCTCATCGAACCCGGTGAGGAGATGGGGACCGATCTCGGCGTCCTCGACGTTCCCGACGACGTCGAATCCGGTGACACGATACCGACCCACCTCGGGGAAGCGTTCACCGTCCGTCGGCTCCGCGGTCCGGACCTCTTTCATCACTTCGAGCGGACGGGCGCGCCGATGGTCCCACGCGACATCGGACTGGTGATCGGTGAGACGGGGATCGCTCGAGGCGACCGGGTCCTCGATGCCGGTACTGGAACGGGCGTTCTCGCGGCCTCGATGGCTCGCGCCGGCGCGTCGGTCGTGACCTACGAGCGTGACCCGGACTTCGCTGACGTCGCACGAACTAACATGGCACTCGGCGGCGTCACGGAGGACGTCGACGTTCGCACCGGCGACGTTCGCGAGGAAATCGAGACGCTCGAGCCGTCGTCGTTCGACGTGCTGACGCTCGATACGGGAGACGCCGCCTCGATCGTGTCCCACGCTCCCGACCTCCTGGTTGAGGGGGGATTCGTTGCGGTCTACAGCCCGTTTATCGAGTCGACCAGAGCGGTCGTCGAAGCCGCCCGCGAGGTCGAACTGTCGAACGTCCGCACTCGAGAGACGATCCAGCGCGAGATGCAGTTCGACGACCGGGGCTCGCGGCCGTCGACTGCGCCGGTCGGCCACACGGGCTATCTAACGATCGCTCGGAACGTCTAGTCCGTCCGAACCCTCGTGTCCGGATTCGGACGCCCCCGTACGACGCTCCGTTTTCGAAGGCGGAACCGAACGAGGACGTGCCACGGGTTCCTCTCTGTAGCGTTACTGACTGTTTTTGTGGACAGTAACCTCGAATATGGCTTCTACTCTGACCAAATGATTGATTGAACGGGATGTCGAAAGAGCAACGCCATGACACTCGACGAGTGTACCATAGAAGAAGCGACGATCGATCAGATCCGTCGAGCGTTCGAGGCGGGTACGATTACGAGCGAGACGCTCGTCGAGCGGTATCTCGAGCGGATCGACGCGTACGACCGGGACGGTCCCGTGCTCAACTCGATCGTCACCGTCAACGATCACGCGACCGACCGGGCATCGGAACTCGACGAGGCGTTCGACCAGTCCGGAACGTTCGTCGGTCCGCTCCACGGTATTCCGGTCCTCGTGAAAGATCACATCGAAACGACCGACGTGGTGACGACGTTCGGCTCCGAAGCGTTCGACGAGTACACGCCCGAAACGGAGTCCGACGTCACTCGCCGACTGCGTGATGCGGGAGCGATTATTCTCGCGAAGACGAACATGCCCGACTGGGCGACGTCGTGGTTCGGGTTCTCCTCGGTTGCCGGACGAACGAAGAACCCGTACGATCCCGACCGCGATCCGGGCGGCTCGAGCAGTGGAACGGGCGCTGCTGTCGCGGCGAACCTCGGAGCGGTCGGGATCGGGACGGACTGTGGCGGTTCGATCCGTGTTCCGGCCTCGTTCGATAATCTGGTCGGATTTCGCGTGACGCCGGGGTTGATCAGCCGGTCCGGGATGAGCCCCCTCGTCTCCCAGCAGGATACGGCCGGGCCGATGACGCGTACGGTCCGTGATACGGCCAGGCTGCTCGACGTCCTCGTCGGCTACGACGAACACGACGAACTCACCGGTAGAACCGAGTTGCGATGGAACGCTGAATCGTACACGAATTACCTCGGTGCGGACGGCATGACCGGGGCGCGAATCGGCGTTCTGCGGGACGGGTTCGGCGACGAGGAAAACCCCGACGCTGCGCCGGTCAACCGGGTTATCGAGGACGCGCTGACGGCGATTCGAAACTGCGGCGCGACGCTCGTCGATCCGGTCGAACTCCCGCGGCTGAACCAGTATCTCGAGGAAACGATGTTGTACATTCTGCAATCGAAACGGGATCTCGACCGGTTTCTGGCCGATCGAAAGACGCCGGTCGAAGGAGTCGACGAACTGTACGAACGCGGACAGTATCACGATCTGTTGGACCTATTCGAGGGATTTGCCGAGGACGGTCCCGACGACCTCACCGACCACGTAGAGTACTGGAAGCGACGAAACGCTCAACAGCGGTTTCAGGAGGCGATCCTGAACGTGTTTGCGAAACACGATCTGGACGCCATCGTCTACCCCGACGTTCAGGTACTCCCCCCGACGGAGAACGAAATCCGCGACGGAAAATACGATACGATGACGTTCGCGACGAATACGATCATCGCCTCTCAATCACTGTGTAGCGCGGTGTCGGTCCCGGCTGGCGTTACGAACGACGGGCTTCCGGTGGGACTCGAGATCCTTGGAAAGCCGTTCGACGAACCCACGCTACTCGAGTTGGCGTCCGCGTTCGAGCACGTGACGGATCATCGCCGCCCGCCGGAGACGACGCCACCGCTGTCCGAATAGCGATCGACCTGGGAACGCCGGACGATCATCAGGTCGCCTTTCCGCCGGACGGTAACGCCAGCGTGGTCGAGTGGACCGTCAGTTGTCGTCTTCGCGCCACTTGTACTCACACGACGAACAGATGAAAAACCGGGTTTCGGACTCGTCGGCCGATCGGATCTGTTGCATATACCAGTAGGCGCGGTCGTGTCCACACTCCGGACACAGCGCGTCGGTTTCGGGGAGCGAGGTTTCTTCGGAGGATTCGATCACCTCGCCGATCTCCTGGTCCTCCGTGACGGTGTACTTGGCGGCGTCGCCCGTTGGTTTCGTAAACCCACAGCTGCCACATTCCCAGAGACCATCCTCCGCTTTCATCATCGAACCGCATTCGTCGCAGAACTCCATCGTTGTCCGGGCTACGTCGACCGAGCGACTTAAACGACGCGTTTGCCGTCCCGGGTCCGTCCCGAACGGTCCGATTCGAGAGCTATCCCTCCCCTTCCGATTGAAACGGCTCGCCAACCGCTTCCCGCGGGAGGACGTTGTGCAACTCCGCTTCGAGATCCGCGGGTGAATCGAATCTGTCGCTCGTACTCGCCTCGAGGAGCTCCCCGAGATTTCGCTCGCCGTCAGCGAGCAACAGCGTCATGCCGTCGAATTCGGAAACCACTTCGTCGTCCGTGAGTGGGAACTCGAGGCGCTCGAAAGCGGATTCAATCTCGTTGAGTTTGATCTCCGAGTCCATGTCCGAACGAACGGAATCCGACCGTTTGTACTTCTCTGTGGGTTTGCGTGACGGTCACCGCCACACACCATTTCGATTCGAAACTATAATCGCACAGGATGCTCGAGATACGCACCGATGCGGGAACTCGCTCGTCGAATCGTCGCGCAGTTCGTCGTCGATCGACGGGTACTCGCTCTCGCGTTCGCACGAATGGCCGACGGGGTGGGTAATTCGTTTCTGATCATCGTGATTCCGCTCTACGTGGCGAGTGACGTCGTCGGCGGGACGACGCTGGGACTCGAGGAGGCGATGATTATCGGGATCATCCTCTCGCTGTTCGGCTTTCTCAACAGCAGCTTTCAGCCGTTTACCGGCCGTCTCTCGGATCGGATCGGCCGGCGTAAGCCGTTCATCCTGATCGGGCTGGGTGGACTCGCCGCGACGAACCTGGCGTACGTCTTCGCGGAGTCGTATCTCTCGCTCGTGTTTATTCGCAGCCTCCAGGGGATCAGCGTCGCGTTCATCGTTCCGGCGTCGATCGCGCTGGTGAACGAACTCGCGACGACGCACGACCGCGGCGGGAACATGGGCGTCTACAACACGTTCCGGCTGGTCGGATTCGGTGCCGGACCGGTCGCGGCCGGTGCGGTGGTCAATCTCGGTCCCTACGGATTGCCGGGCGGGACGATTATCAGTGGATTCGATGCCGCCTTCTACGTCGCCGCGATCACGGCGCTGTTGAGTTACGCGATGGTGACCGTTCTGATCTCGGACCCCGATTCGACGAAGGCGAACGCCGGCGCGGATCTCTCTATTTCGATCCGTGACCGAACCGGACCGAACGTCCTCGACCCGATCTTTACGTTGGGCGTTGCCTCGCTGTTGATGGCCGCCGCGATCGCGCTGTTCGCGACCATTCAGCCACAGGTCAACGGTCGACTCGAGCAGGGATCGACCTGGTTCGGACTTCAGTTTGCGGCATTTATCATCGCACAGATCCTCTTACAGACTCCGATCGGACGCGCCTGTGACGTCTTCGGTCGCCGGCCGTTCATCGTCGGCGGGATGATCCTGTTGATTCCGACGACGCTCGTCCAGGGATTCGTACCGAGTTCCGAGGCGATGTTCCTCGCCAGATTACTCCAGGGAATCGCGGGCGCGATGGTGTTCGCGCCGTCGCTCGCGTTGGCGGGTGACCTCGCCGGAGAGGGCGAATCGGGCTCGAAGCTGTCGGTGCTGACGATGGCGTTCGGGTTCGGTATCGCCGTTGGTCCACTCTCCTCGGGTGCACTGATCGGCTACGGATTTTACGTTCCGTTCGTCTTCGGTACGGTACTCGCCGTGTTCGGATCGATTCTCGTCTACACGCAGATCGAAGAGACGCTCGAGACGAGGACGGCCCTGCCGATCGTCGGCGGGGGATGATCGATCCACCGATCCAGTACGGTCGCCACTCCGAGACCAGTATGCGGGACGGGGCGCAACGCAAAAGTAGCGGATACGCATACGGTTGGACAATGACGCTCTCGGAGGAGGCCAGAGAACGGCTGGCCGACGTGGTGGAGCTACAGCCGACGAAAAACGCCGAGCTCCAGGACCGGTGGGGAATGGAAAGCGGCAGCGAAGTACACCAGTATCTGGAGGGGGAACTTGGTGACTACTACTTCCGCGACGATAACAGCCTGATCCGTGCAACGTCGGAAGCGGCCGATCTCGTCGACGTCGAGCCGGGAATCGAGACCGGGCCGGACGAAGAGGGACCACCGTCGCGGATCCGCGTTCCCGAACTCCAGTCCCGAATCGTCGCGGTCCTCGCTGCACCCGACGAAGAGTCAGAAAGCGTAGTTTCGGTGTTGCACAAGCTCAGGGACGAATTCGACGTCGACCCGGACACCGAGGACGTCCGGTCGGGTCTCCAGAGTCTCCGACGAAAGGACGTCGTCGAAGTCGAGTATCGAACCGTCCCGACGTTCCGGCTAACGGTTTCGAGGGACGATCTCGAGGTCGGCGTCTCGGATTGAAAGGGAGAGACCCGCACTCGAGCGAACGCCGCGGACCGTCAGAGTCCCGGTCGTCGCCGCTCGCGCCGGTCCGCGAGTAACCGTCGACAGCGCGCTCCGGGTCCGCCGTCGATCGGCCAGCCCCGCATTCGCCAGGCGGGTGGTTCGGGTTCGAACTCGGGACACGAACCGGAACACGCCGTCGCAGTCTGGCACTCGTCGATCGCATCGCAGTACGGAACCAGTTGATTCCCGGCGTGTGAACGTAACCCGAAAAACCGACAGTCGGGACGCATGGTGTCGACGAACGAACGCCAGCCGCGTTCGTAAGCCCGTTCGGCTATTTCCAGCCGAATTTCGGCTTTTTCGTCCGCACTGATGGAATCGAATCTGGCAGCCGAACCGTCGTGATCGCCGCCGCTCGGCCGCTCGAGGATTCGCGTTCCGGGGTCGGATACCGCGAGCGAGCGAGGATACCACTCGACGTCGGCGGAAAGCGTCTCCGTATCGAGTACGATCACGCCGACTTCCGTGGGGAGTCCCTCGAGGAGAACGGGTTCGACGGGCGCTCCGGTTTGCTCGGTGGCGACCCAGGTTTCATCGGACAGCGCCATCGCAACGTCGTACTCGAGTTGTGCCTCGAGCGAACGGGCAGCGCTCGCGTCGAGGTCGGGTTTGTTCTCGATCGCAACGATCCGATCGACCCAGTCGGGATAGGACCACTTCCGTCGGATCTGAATCCGGTTTCCAGCGCGTCGTGCGTCGACGATACCGCGGTCGTCGGCCCGATGGATCGCCTCGCGAACGTACCGCCACGGGTAGCCGGGGTGCGGTACCGCGTCGCGGTAGTACGCCCATTCCGTCGGCGCGTTTTTGACGACGTGGAGGAGGTCACCGTCGAGACGCTTCGGGCCGAAGTTCGCGCGTTCACGGAGACCAACGGGATCGCACTCGAGGACCAGCGTGTCCCACCGGCGGTGTTTCGTCCCGAGCTGGCGAGCGACCAGGGTGGAACGGTCGTCGTCGGAATCGGGTGGCCACTCGCGTTCCGCCCACCGACAGGTTCGGAGTTCGAAGTTGAACTCGGCGCTGTACCGGCTCACACCCGCCCCCTCGAGCGGGTAACGGAAACGTTACTCGGTTCGTCGGCGCTCCGTGAGCGAGCGACCGCGACCGCGATCAGCCGACTGCTCACGAGCGCTGCGACGAACGGAACCGCCGGCAGAACGACGATTCCGACGATCGAAACGAGACAGAGGACGGCGACGATGGGAACGACCAGCGGAACCAGCTGTAGGGCTGCCATTCCGAGCGCGTACTCGCTGGTGGTGGCGATACGCACGAGCGGTTTTCGCTCGAACGCGGCGCGAAGCGACCCAGTTTCGGCGTACCGTGCCAGCGCCGCCGGGAGGTGATAGTAGACGACGAGCGTGAAAGCGACGAACGCGAGTGCCAAAAGCGCCGCGACGAGCGCCGCGACGACGCTCGTTCCCCAGACGAGCGTGTCGTGATCCGCGACGACCGGTGCGAGTCCGAGGAGACCGTAGTACCCGAGCGCACCGACCACCAGACCGAGCATCGTCCCAAGCGCGAGCGGACCGACGAGATAGACGAGGAGGATCACCGATGCTGCGGTTCCAGTGACTGCGAGGGGACGCCACGTTCCCGGAGCGATTTCCGGTGGATCGTCGGAACCCGCAAGCGTCGTCTCCGCGACGCGAACGCAGTAGCCGATCAAAACGAGTGCGGGAATCACGAGCACGGAACCGAAAACGAGCGCACCGCCGACGACCGTCCGCTCGAGAGCGCGTCCACGACGCGGATAGGAACCCAGGTCGGAGAGCACCGAATCCATCTCGAGAGAACGGTCTCACACCTGATGGTTAAACGCTTCGTGGTGATGTCGAACCTGTCTTTTAGGTTGTGTCGAATCTGTCTTCCTGTTGATACCAAGATTTATCTCGATCGAATGAAATTCAGCCTACCATGGAGAAACACCCTGCTCCGCAGATGGGAACGAACGGGGATGTCATCGGGAAGCGATTTCTCGCGTTCATCCTCGACAGCATCATCATGGGTCTCATCGCGGGAGTCCTCATCGGAATCGGATTCGTACTGGGAGACATCGGCGTGATGCTGATGTCGCTCGTCGCGTTCGCGGTTTCGATCGTCTACGTCTTCTTGCTCGAGGGTATGTACGGGTACACACCCGGAAAGCACCTTCTGGGACTGGTGGTCGTCAAGACCGACGGTTCTGACTGTACGATCGGCGCGTCGGTCCTGCGAAACCTGTTGATAATCGTCGACAGTCTTCCGACCGCATATCTCGTCGGTATCATCCTGATTCTCGTCACTGACGAGAACAAGCGTGTCGGTGACTTCGTCGCGGACACCGTCGTCGTCAACCAACGCTAACGGAACGGCCGTCGCGTTATTCTTCGTCCTCCTCGCGATCGTCGAGGAACGCGTGTGCCTGCTCCAAGATTTCTCGAGGGCCGTCCTGTGTGACGGTGTTCACTGCCTGTTCGTAATCGCGCCACTGCAGGTCGCGATGTTCGTGAGAGAGCTCCGCGCTCGCCTCGAAAGACTTCGCGATGAAGAGATGAACGGTCTTGTGGATGGTCGTTCCGTTCGCCTCGAACACGTAGTTGTAATCCTCACGAAAGCCATCGAGGAGCCGAAACTCGTCGATGCCCGCCTCTTCTTTTATCTCGCGGATAGCCGTCTGCTGTAGTTCTTCGTCTCCTTCGACGCCGCCCTTGGGGAACTCCCAGTCGCCCGGGCGACTCTTGAGTAGAAGATACTCGCGCCGGCCCCGCGTGTCGCGAAAGAGGATCGCGCCTGCGCTCGTAGCTTCAACTGCCATTAACAGCACTAATAGTTACGACGTTAAGTGAATATCGGACTGTTCGTCGTCCGTATACTGCATTCTATCTTGACAGTCACAAATTTAGGTCCGCTCCCCGTGAAACACCCGGTACCAGGGAGAGGCGGCGTCCGATCTCAGCAACTTTTTACGCGCCGGGCGTGGACGGTTGGATACCATAGCTATGACGTTCGTCACACGCCTCACACTCCAGAGCGGGGACAGAGCCGCACTCGACGGTATCGTCGACGACATCAAATCGACCGCAGAGCGAAAGGGCGCTGCGCTGAAAGGGCCACACTCACGCCCGCCCCGGAAGTACTCCGTCCCCCAGCACTGTCGGCTCCACGCCGACGACGACCGGCGATTTTCCTCCTGGACCTACACCGTTTTTACCAGAGAACTCGAGATTCACGGCCACGACAATCTCGCACGGAACATTGCCTCACAGAACTTTCCCGATTCGGTTCATATCGAGGCAAAGGTCGAGCAGATTCACAGTGCGGGCCGCGAGAACTGATCGATTGTAAGAGGCGGGACGATCGACGCGGCCGCCGACGGCATTACGTACCGAGAGCACGCATCGTCGCACGAATATGACCACCGACGACCTCATCGCTCTTCGGCGGGACCTCCACCGGCGACCGGAGCCCGCGTGGCGTGAATTCTATACGACGGCCCGTATCGTCGACGAACTCGAGTCGCGTTTCGACCTCGACGGACTCCACGTCGGCGCGGACGCGATCGCTGACGAACAGCGGATGGCAGTTCCGGACGATGCGGAACTCGACCGATGGTATGTACAGGCTCGCGACGCCGGGATCGACGAGGCGATTCTCGAGCAACTCGAGGGAGGGTACACGGGAGCCGTTGCCGTTCTCGAGTGCGGGCCGGGTCCGACCGTCGGACTTCGAGTCGACATCGACGGGTTGCCACGCGAGGAATCGAACGATCCGGATCACCACCCGGCGGCCGCGGGCTTTCGCTCAGAACACGAGGGCGCGATGCACGCCTGCGGCCACGACGCCCACGCGACGATCGGTATCGGTGTCATAGAGCGAATCGCTAACAGTGACTTCTCGGGAACGCTGAAGGTGTTCTTTCAGCCGGCCGAAGAGATCATCGGCGGCGGGAAGTCGATGGCGAAAAGCGAGCACATCCGGGACGTCGACTCGCTGCTTGCGGTTCACATCGGTCTCGACCATCCGACCGGGGAGATCGTCGCGGGCATCGACGGCTTTCTCGCGGTCTGTCACCTCGAGGCGACCTTTACGGGCGAGCCCGCACACGCGGGTGGCCACCCCGAACAGGGGAGAAACGCCGTCCAGGCCATGGCGACCGCAGTGCAGAATCTCTACGGAATTCCGCGTCACAACGACGGAAAAACGCGGATCAACGCGGGCGTCGTCGAGGGCGGGAGCGCGGCGAACATCATCCCCGAGGAGTCACGGATCGTGGCCGAGGTTCGCGGAGAGACGACCGAGCTACTGGAGTACGTACGAGCGAACGCCCGCCGCGTCCTCCGAAGTGCAGCCGAAATGCACGACTGCGATCTCGAGATCGACGTCGGTGCGGAGGCACCGAGCGCGACGAGCGATGGGGAACTGGTCTCGATCGTCGAAACCGTCGCGACCGAGACGCCGGGCGTCAAGACGGTCCTCGAGCGTGATCAGCTCGGCGGCAGCGAAGATGCGACGTTCCTGATGCGCGAAGTCCAGCGAAACGGTGGCACGGCCTGTTACGTCGGCGTCGGAACCGATCATCCCGGCGGTCATCACACGTCGACGTTCGACGTGGACGAGCCGAGCATCGGCCACGCGGTCGACGTTCTCTCGGGGACGATCGAACGACTCGCTCGAGAGCACCCCTGAAGACCGTCACACTATCGGAGTCAGGAACGACGGGAGTGTCCGAACGCGGCGCTTCGGGGACTTTCGTCTCGCGCGACCACTCGGATACCTATTTCCCACTCGAGATGAATCGTTCGAACGAGATGTGTTCCCCGACACTTCCCTCCACCACAGGCGATCGACTGCGACTCGAGGTGGGTTCACCGTGACGTCGGTTCGCACCCGCGTCGGTCTCCTCGTCCGTACGGTCGTCGCCGCCGGCTGCTGTCTCGCCCTCTCGAGTGCCGTTGCCGGCGCAGCCCTCCTGCTCGTCGCCGCCCCCGTCTACGCGGCGATTCGCTACGGTGTGGCTGCGCTTTCGTCACCGACGGCGCCGTTCCACTCCGGTCTGGTCGACGAACCGCTCGCAGCGGCGGTCGTGATCGCGGTCGTGATCGTCTGTCTGACCGCCGTCGAGCTGTCGTTGCGAACCGTTCGCACCGCCCGCGAGCGCGGCTCACCGGCGGGTGCGCTCGCACAGGGAACCGTCGAACTCGCCTCGTACGTGCTGTTACTCTCGTCGCTGTTGATCGCCCTGGCTGCCTTGCCGTTCCTGCGTGCGGCACTACCGGAGCCGGCGTTCGCACTCCTGATCTTAGTCGGTCTCTTCTACCTGTTGACGGTCGGCTACGCCTGGGCCGCCCACGAGTGGCTTCGCTCGAAAGACGGCGTGGACGACGAGCGAACGACAGGGGGCAACTGGCTCGTTCTCGTCGTCTTCGCCGTCGGCTACCTTAGCGTGGCGTTTTGGTCCGGGTTCGCCCTGCTCGTCGTCGTGGCGCTCGGCTGGCTCGTCCTCGGCTCGGTTCTGGCACCCGACCACGTCGATCGGGTTCGAGACGCCGTCGAACGCCGAGCCGCAGAAAGCGCCGAGGAGACGCCCGTCGACCCCGACGAGGTCTACGGCGTTACGGACGGCGTCGACCGAATTCGCGCCCGACTCGACCGGGGTAGCGGCCCGCGAACGACGATCATCGCGACGAGCGGCGTACTCGCCGTGGTGGGCGCAAGCTACTGGGCGGCGACCCGCATCCCGACCGAGTCGCTCGCCGCCTCGCTGGCCGCCGCGACCGCCGTCACACTCGTCGGCGTCCACGCCGGCGGCGCGATCCGCGCGGAGTTCGGCGGCGACACCGCCGTTCTCCGGGATCTCGAGGATCGATTCGACCTCGAGACGCTCGCGACCGATGCCGACCCGACTCGTGCGTCCCTGGAGTCGATCGTGACCCGACTCGCCGGTCAGGCCGATCTGCCGACCCCCGAGATTCGGATCCTCGATCGCGAACCGGCGATAGCGCTGACGGTGGGCTACCGGCCGGCCGCGTCGACGCTCGTCCTCTCACGAGGATTGATCGAGACGCTCGAAGCGCGCGAACTCGAGGCAGTCGTCGCCCACGAACTCGCCCACCTCAAAAACCGAGACGCCGCGGTGCTCACCGCGTTGTCGGCACCCGGTGCCGTCGCACAGCTCTCTCGAAGCCGGTACGGCTACAATCCCGTCGTCGAACCGCTCGCGACGGTGGTCCAGATTGCGAGTCGCTGGTACGTCGCCTTCGTCTCCCGCGGACGAGAGTACGCAGCCGACGACGGCGCGGCCGCGATCACCGGCGATCCGGCCGCCCTGGCCAGTGCGCTCGAGAGGCTCGACGACGACCTCGAGCGTCGTCCGACGACGGACCTCCGCGAGCGGGACACGGCCTCCGCCTTCGCCATCGTCCCGTCGCCGTGGGACGAACACCGATTTTTCGACCGCACCCGCTGGTTCGTCGCCCGCAAACTCTTCGGAACGCACCCGCCGACCGAAACGCGCATCGAACGGCTGCGCGCTCGAGTGTAAGATCCGGCCGAGAGCGGGACCGAGCGCCGCGAGGTTCCGCGACCCGGGGAAGGGCAGGAAGGGCAGGGGTTCAGCCGATACTCTCCGCGAGCGACCGTCGGGAGCGAGCGGGCCGACGACTGATGTGGAGGGACGCGAAGCGAACCGGAACGAAAGAGGAGTGCTTTTGATCGACATTTTGCCGAGGGACGGCGGGAGCGAGGTGTACGAACACCTCGCTCGCGACAGACCGCAGCGCAAAAGGTCGGTTTTAGTACTTCGGATCGGCTCCCGTCGTCTCGTAGACGGCCTCCATCAGCTCGTCGCGGCGCGCCTGCCACGCCGCGAAGCCGTCTGGACTCGAGGGATACGACTCGTAGTGCTCGAGCAGGTCGTCGGCCCGCCGTTTGGTCTGATAGAGGTTCCAGATCGTTCCCCAGTGGCCGCGGCTTTTGAGCAGCGCCTCGAGTTTGAGTTTCAACCCGATATCCGTACTTCCCGAGTAGAGCGCCTCGGCGAGCTTGTCGCCGGGCATCGCCGCGAGCAACCCCATCAAATCGTCCACGTCGACCGCCGTCGAGAGGATGTTGTAGACGTCGAGTGCCGCATAGCGAGCGCCGAAGTGATCCATGACGCGCTCGTTGTACCGCCAGAAGACGTCCTCGTCGAACGCGCCGGTCGCTACTCCCTCGATAGCCTGTTCGGCGGCGTACTGTCCGGCGTACGCCGCTCCGGCGATACCACCGCCCGTGGTTGGGTTGACGTGACCCGCGGCGTCGCCAACGGCCATGTAGCCCGGATGAACGGCGGAGTCGTAGGGCCGTCGCGTGGGAAGCGCAGCGCCGAGTTTGTCGTCGACCTCGGCACCCTCGAACTCGGGTCGGTTCTCGAGGTCGCGTTTCAAGTCGTCGACGAGTTTCATCGGCTCTTCGGTCATCTGAAAGCCCAGTCCGGCATTGATCTCCGTTTCAGTCCGCGGGAAATACCAGAGATAGCCCGCCGCGCGTTCGGTCGGCTTGAACACGAGAGCGTCGTGCCAGTCGACCGGCTCTTCGACGTGGACGATCTCGCGATAGGCCGAACAGAAGTGCGAGTAGTCGACGTTCGTATCGAACGTCGAACCGGAGAAATCGACGTGGTCCTGGAGGACCGAGAGCGACCCCGCGGCGTCGATGACGACGTCCGCTTCGTAGGTCAGCGGTTCCCCTTTTCGGATCGCCTCGACGCCGGTGACGCGGCCGTCGTCCGTCTGGGTGACGTCCTGGACGACCGTGTCGTAGTGAAGCTCCGCACCGGCGTCGATAGCACCCTCGATGATCCGACGACCGTACTCCCAGCGGTCGATGACCGCCAGTTCGCCCGGAACCGGAATCTCCAGAACGGTGTCTTCCTGGGGGATCTCGAACCGACCGTGATCGACGCCGGTGTTGGTGAACGCGGATTCGATCTGCGATTTGGGGATCGAATCGGGAAAGGCGTTTGCACCTTTCAACGCGTCCCCACAGGCGATGTGACCCGCTTCTTCCTCGGATTTTCGCTCGAGGATAACGACGTCGTAGCCCTCGGATGCGACAGTTGCGCCAGCGTAGCATCCGGCAGTTCCAGCACCGACGACGGCGACGTCAACCCCTCGAGTGCCGGATGACGTGGCTGTTCCCGACTGTTCCAGTGTACTCATACCCACAGTATCTCTACCCCGGTAAGAAAACGTTTTATGGTCGATTCGACCGTTCGCCTGAACCGACCGCGAGGCAATCCGTGATCAGCTACACCACCCGACTCGTGACTTTCGTCCTATCGAGCAGGACAAAAGTGGAATAAAGAGTTTTAGTCGGGTCGTCCGTAGCGACATGCATGACAGAGTACACGGTCGAGTTCGTCGGGACAGGTGAGACGATAACGTGTTCGGAAACCGAGACGGTCCTCAGTCGGTGTCTCGAGGAGGGCATCGCCCAGGAGTACTCCTGTCGGGTCGGGATGTGTCTGGCGTGCTCCGCCGAAATCCTCGAGGGTGAAGTCACCCAACCCGCCGCACGGGCGTTTACGGAGGACGAAGCGGAACACTACGCCCTGACCTGCATGGCCCGGCCGCAGTCGGATCTCAAACTCGAACGGGGAGTCTACCCGCCGAGCATCGAGGGCGACCTCGAGACGACGGGCGGGGAGACAGCGGCTGCCGACGACTGATACGGTTTGCTGTGACTTTTTACCGGAGCGACCGCGAGCAGTCCTGCGGTCGCTCCGGTAACGACTTACAGTAGACCGTATGAAACCGGCGACAATCCGTGACGAAACGAGAGGGTTTTTCGACCACGTTAAGTTATCTCTGAAATGTTGAAAGTGAGAATCCACTGCTAAATAGATCGCCGCTTAGTCGACGAAGTCGATGTCGTCTTCCATCTCGGGCTGGACGGCATCGCCCTCGGGACGGCCGTAGATCTGAGGAGACTGGACGCCGGTGACGACGATCATCGTTCGCATGCTGCCCTCGAGCGTCTCGTCGATGGAGGTTCCCCAGATGATGCGCGCGTCGGGATCGATCCGATCGTAGATCTCTTCGACGACGCCCTCTGCTTCCTCGATCGACATGTCGTTTCCGCCGGTGACGTTGACGAGGGCGGAACTCGCACCGGAGATATCGACGTCGAGTAACGGCGAACGGAGCGCGGTTTTGACGGAGTCTTCGGCTTTCGCTTCGGAGTCGGACTCACCGAGGCCGATCATGGCGACGCCGCCGCGTTCCATTACGGTTCGAACGTCTGCGAAGTCGAGGTTGACGAGGCCGGGTTTGGTGATGAGTTCGGTGATGCCTTTGACCGAACGCATCAGGACCTCGTCCGAGACCTTGAACGCCTGCCGGACGGGAAGCTTGCCGACGGAGTCGAGCAGCCGGTCATTGGGGACGACGATCACGGTGTCCGAGACGTCGCGAAGACGCTCGAGACCCGCCTCGGCGTTCGTCCGACGGACCTCGCCTTCCGCGGTAAAGGGCGTCGTGACGATCGAGATCGTCAGCGCGCCGGCTTCGCGGGCCGCCTTTGCGACGACCGGAGCAGAGCCCGTTCCGGTTCCGCCGCCGAGTCCCGCCGTGACGAAGACCATGTCCGAGCCGTCGATCGCATCGTAGATGTCCTGTTGGCTCTCGAGGGCGGCTTCCTCTCCGACCTGCGGGAGCGATCCGGCACCGCGACCGCCGGTTTTTTCCTCGCCCATCAGGATTTTCGTGTCGGCTTCGATCTCCACGAGGTGCTGGACGTCGGTGTTGGCGGCGACGAGTTTCGCGCCGTGAATGCCTTCCTCGTGCATTCGATCGATGGTGTTTCCACCGGCACCGCCACAGCCGACGACGGTGATATCGGTCTGGAGGTCCTGCAGAACGTCTTCGAGTTCGTCGTCGGTCATCGTTCCCGTTTCCCGACTGCTCCCGGACGAAGCGCCGTCCGCCGACTGAGCCTCGTCGGGAACTGTCGATGGGTCCCCGTCTTCGGCCTCGTCGATGGCATCGTCGATGAGTGAATCCATTCTTGCGATCACCTAACGGGCGGAGCATAATTACCTTTCCCCTGTGCGTCAGCCAATCGTCTGACACGTTATGGTTGTATTACTTGTCGAATTTTAATAAAAAGCAGAACGGTTCTCGTACACCAGTAGTATTGTACTACTATTCGAGATACAACATCTCATATAGCGAACGTTCGCGTTCGTCGAACCCACACGCGTTCGGGTTCGATAGTATCACCGTCGACGGTAACCGACTCACCATCGGCCAGCGTGCCGAACTTCGGTCCTTCCGGAACGCCCGCTTCTCGAGCCAGACCGGGATCGAAGGCCCGTCTTTCGACAACGACAGCGTCGCCGGTGATCGCCACCGACTCGTATTTCTCCTCGAGAACCGCCGCGAGTTCCTCGACGATCGCCACGCGCGGAGTGCGGTCGTCACCGCGGCCGTCGTCGACCGCGTCATCGGTGTTTGTGACATCATCTCGAGAACCGGTCCCGGGAACCGCCGCTCGGTCACCGATTCGACTGCCGCCATTGTCGGTCGTGAACGCGATGCTGTTACGCTCTATAACCCCGCGAACCTCGTCGGGATCGATCCCTTCGGCCGCCTCGACGAGTTCGGTCGGCAAGTCGATCACGACGACCGGCGTCTCGCGCCGCACACCGAAGCGAACGCCGCTATCGATCGTTCCCAGATCGGTTTCGACCGTCGCGACCAGTGTCAGCGGACGGTCACCGACCTCGCGCAGCCACGTTTCGCTGACCACGTCGTATCCGAGTTTTTCGAGCGTCGTCTCGAGAACTGGCCACTCCCCGTCGAGCAGGGCGAATTCGGCGTTGCTAGCTTCGAACGCGGCTTCGATGAGATCCTCGTGGGTGCGGGGGTGATCCATCGCCTCGAGCGCCCAGTCGGCTGCGACATGTCCCACCGCCCATGGCGTCTCGCGGACGATTCGTTCGAACCGGGGTGCGTAGTGGTTACCTCCGAAGCCGACGACCTGACGGCCCCGGTGTGGAGCGACGCCTCGAAGTTTCAGAATCGCGCGGGCGACTGCCCGCGAGCCGGCGGGATCGTCCCACTGTTCGTCGCCGCTGCCGAGTTCCGCAAAGAGCGACGGGCAGCCGACGTCGGTCGGCCCGTGGTGGGTACACTCCATTCCCACGTCGTAGCCGTCCGGTGCGTGCTCGTCGAACGTCTCGAGCAACCGGACGAGCGCGTTCGGACACGCGGTGGCGACGGCGTTGGTATCGCCGCCGAACTCGGCGGGACCGAAGTTCCCCGTGAAATGGCCGGTCAGGAGCGCACCGGTGTCGCCCGAGTGTCGCGAGGCGAACGCCAGCAGATCCGGATCGCACTCGAACGCCGAATCCGGTCGCTCGAGGTCGAGATGAAAGTCGTCGAACGAGCGGAGTTCCATCCGATCGGTTCGGTAGTAGGTGCCGCCGCCGTCGGCGTCCGGTCGTCCGTCGTCGGTACGCTCGGTCCAGTCGACGAGGTCGCGAAGCTCGTCGCAGATGTGGACCGACGCCCGGTCGGCGCGGCTCTCGACGATCGCGAGGTCGCTCATACCGTTCTTCCGGCACCGGATGCGGTTAAGTCGCCGGATTTCGCTTACGGGAAGAGGAGATACACGAAGACGCAGTACCCAATGACGAGCGCGCCGCCGTCGAGCCTCGAGAGGCGACGATCGTATCCCATCAGTCCGACCAGAACGACGGTGAACAGTATCAGCGCGGGGATCTCGAATCGGAGCGTCTCCGAGGCGACGGAGATGGGCGTGATGAGTGCGACGACCCCGAGGACTGCGAGAACGTTGTAGATGTTCGATCCGACCACGTTGCCGATCGCGAATCCGGTTTCGCCGCGAACGGCCCCGACGACTGACGCTGCCAGCTCGGGGAGGGACGTCCCGAGAGCCAACACGGTGAGGCCGATGAAGAGATCCGAAAAACCAAGCATCGAGAGCAGTTCGGTCCCGCCGCCGACTAACCACCGCGAGCCGACGACCAGCGCGACCAATCCGCCGAGGACGAGAGCGATATCCCGACGTCGGATACCCTCGCCTGCGTCAGGTTCGTCCACGACCGACGCGGGATCCGCACCGACGTAATAGAGCAAGTACCCGGTGAACCCGGCGAGAACGGAAAGAAAGATCGCTCCCTCGAGACGACCGATCGTCCCGTCAGCGCCGAGGACGGCGAGCAATAGAGCCGCAAAAACCATGAACGGAACGTGGCGACGCATGACCGTCTCACTGACCGTCAGCGGCTTGATGAGGGCCGCGACGCCGAGGACGAGCCCGATGTTCGCGACGTTCGACCCGAGGACGGCTCCCAGGCCGATGTCGGTCGAGACGTCGAGGGCCCCGATGAGCGCGACGAAGAGTTCGGGAGCGGTCGTCACGAACGCGATCACCGTCACGCCGACGGTCGCAGCACGGAGCCCAATCCCGAACGCGAGGCGTCCGGCACCGGCAACGAGTAACTCGGCACCGACGTACAGCGCAACGACACCCGCCGCCAGGACGAGCACGGAAAACCCGGTCCCGGAGAACATGTGCGTGGCTACTCGAGAACGCCCTAAATACTGATCGCTGCCCAGTGACGCACCACCGAGGGATCGACCGTCTCTCGAGTCGACCGACCGCCCCCACAAATCGACCGATCAGCGCGAACGACGGTCGGTTTCCCGACAGGTCGACCGGAACGAGACCCGTAGGCAAATCCTGGTGAGGATTTTTGTGCTACACGTGGTAGCACCGCCCATGGACGGATTACGCTGGGTTCAGTTGACCGATCGGGAACGTACGGCGTTTCTGGGGACCGGCGGAACTGGCGTTCTCTCCTTCGGAACGGAATCGACGGATCCACCGGCCTCGCTCCCGGTTTCGTACGGCTATTTCGACGACGATCAGGCGTTCTACTTTCGCCTGTCGTTTCCGGAGGGGACCACCAAGGACGACGTGATCGAAAATCCGGTATCGTTCGTGACCCACGGCGAGACGGACGACGGCTGGCGAAGCGTGATCGCAACCGGGACGTTAGAGGAGCTAGGGGAGTTCCCACACGAGTCGGTCGAAGTGCAGGGAATGTGGGCGGTCGATATCCCCAAGGTCGACGTCTTCGACCGTCCGCGAGACGAGATTCCGTTTCACGACTTTCGACTGGATCCCGAGCGACTGACCGGTCGAAAGAGCGTCACAGAGTGATACGGTTTGCTGTGACTTTTTACCGGAGCGACCGCGAGCCGTCCTGCGGTCGATCCGGTAACGACTTACAGTAGACCGTATGAGACGCTCGTCGTCGACGCGGGAAATCTGGCCTGGAGTCGAGTCCGGGAGATTACCGACTCGAGAGACGGAACGTTATCGATCGGTGATCGCGTCCGGGTCGAAGTCGTTCGTAGCTCGGTTCGGCTCGAGTCCGGCCCGATCGACGACCTCGAGATCCGCGGCGGGTGATTGACCGTCCGTCGTGAGGTAGTCCCCGATCAGGATGCCGTCCGCACCAGCCTCGAGCGGGCGGTGCTGTTCGTCGGGGGCCAGATTGACCTCGCGTCCACCCGTGAGTCGAACCCGCGCCTCGGGGTGGAGCAGTTTGTAGACGGCGACGGTCGCGACGATTTCGTCGGTCGTGATCTCGACGTTGCGATCCGCGAGCGGCGTGCCTTCGATCGGGTTCAAGACGTTCACCGGCAGCGACGAGACGCCCATCTCCTGAAGGGCGATAGCTGCATGGACGCGATCGGTCGGCGTCTCGCCCATGCCCAGGATTACCCCCGCACAGAGCTCCATGCCGGCTTCCGTTGCGATCTCGAGCGTTCGGACGCGGTCCTCGAAGCTGTGCGTGTCGACGATTTCGGGGAAGTACCGCGGAGAGGTCTCGATGTTGTGATTGTAGTGGTTGATCCCGGTGTCAGCGAGAATATCGGCTTCCTCGCGGGTAAGGATGCCGAGCGAGGCGTCGACCTCGAGATCGCACTCGTCGCGGACGAGCCTGATCGCCTCGAGGACCTCCTCCCACTCGTCGGGGCGGCGGTCCTTCGAGACGCCTTTCTCCGCGAGGACGATGCCGAAACGCTGGGCACCGTCCCGTTCGGCTCGTTTGGCCGCCTCGAGAACCCGCTCCGGGCCGAGGAACTCGTAGGTGTCGATGCCGGTGTCGAAGTGGACCGACTGCGCACAGAAGCCACAGTCCTCGGCGCAGTTGCCCGCCTTCGCGTTGACGATCGAACAGGCGTCGACCGTCCCGTCACCAAAGTGGTCGCGAACCACGGACCCGGCTTCCGCGAGCGCCTCGACCGGCTGTGCGATAAGCGCCAGTCCGTCGGTTCGATCCAGGCGTTCACCGGCGAACACCCGCTCGAGCGCGTCGTCGATCGTTTCGTTTCCAGTCTCGTAAACCACAGACGAATGAGTTGTTGACGGAAGGATAATTCTTGTGACTTTCCGGCGACAGATCGCCCGACGAACAGCGTCCCGGAGTCGGTGGTCGATGAGAGGCGAGCGGTGGCGGCCCGCTACCGCGGCGTCTCGGCTCCCCACTTCTCGAGTGCGGTCGCGAGTTCCTCGTGCTCTTCGGCGTCGGCCTCGAGCGAGACGCCCTCGAGGCTGGCCTCGGTGGCCTGCCGGAGCGCCTTCGCGCCGGCGTGCGTTCCGTCCGGATGGCCGTGGATGCCGCCGCCGGCCTGAATACAGATGTCCGTCCCGAGCGCGTCGATCAACTGGTCGACGACGCCGGGGTGGAGCCCGCCGGAGGCGACCGGCAGGACCGGCTGCAGACCGTGACACTCGCCGTGGAGCCAGGCGTTGATCCCGGGCGTATCCTCGTTCTCGAGTTTGCCGAGGCCCGCGGTTCCCGTGTGAATGTGGTCGACGCCACAGAGGCGCGCGATCTGTGCGATGACGCGCATCGAGACGCCGTGGTGGTCCGTGCGGTCGAAGGCGGCGTGCATCGCGCGGTGGGCGTGGATCGCGAGGCCGTGGTCTGCACAGCGCTCGCGAACCGTCTGGACGGCCGACCAACCGCAGGTGATCACGTCGATCATGACGAACCCGCCGCCGTGTTCGGCAACCAGATCGACGCGCTCTAACATCTTGTTGGTCTCGGCCGTCACGTTGACGAGGTAATCCTTTCGCTCACCGACGTCCTCCTGGACGCGGTCTCTGGCAGCGAGACTCTCCGCGAGTCGGTCCTCGAAGGGGTTGAACGCCTGATCGGTGAGGTTCTCGTCGTCTTTCAGCAGATCGATACCGCCGCGCCAGGCGGCTTCACCGACGTCGACGTGGGCCGACGTCGACAGCCCGACCTTCGGCTTGGGAACGGTCGCGAGGACCGGACGCTCGCCGGCGTCGAGCAGCTCGTTGGCGACGCTCGTTCCGAACTGCGGCCCCGGAAACCCGTCGACGATCGACGCTGGCCAGGTACAGTCCTCGAGTCGAATCGAGTCGACGGCTTTCATCCCCATTATGTTTCCGGCGATACACGAGAGTATTTGTGGCATGCTCCCCGTCTCGAACAGATCGGCGGGATAGGCAACGGTTACCCGGCTGCCGTCGATCCCGCAGGCGACTGCACCCAGATCGGTCAACTCGGCCTCGTCGACGTGTAACGCGGCCCAGGTTCCGTTCGACGATTCGGAGGCGACTCGGCTCGCTGCCGCCTCCATCGACATATCGGTCGCTGGATCGATCGTGAACGTACAGACCAGATCCGTCGACGCTGGTTCGTACTCGAGGTCGAGGAAGTCGTCGTACTCGATTCCGGTCATGGCAACTGCCGTTCTTCGTTTCCTCGAGTAATAAGGATTGGCGCGAGGACCACGTGACGAAGCCGACCGGAACCGATTACGTTCGTGACAGTAAAAATTCCAAAACTTAATTATCTGTGATAATGTACTAGAACAGAGCGAGTCCATGACCGACAGTACGATCGACGACAAACCGGGTGACGGCGGGTTCGACGTCGGGTCGAGTGCCGACGAACTGTTCGGGGAGATCGAAGAAGAGCCTCTCGAAGCGGATGTCGATCGATCGGACGAGGACGGGGACGAAACAGGCACAGAACACGAGGGAGAACCGGCCGATGAAGACGACACCGGCGTCGAAGATCAGACGGCTGCAGCCGTCTTCGGGCAACTGAAAAACGAGGTCGTCGCTGACGGAGCGGACGGCGTCCTCGAGGACGAAACTCCGGAGGAGATCATCGCGGGTGCGGACGAACCCGATCCCGAGCCGGCGGAACCGATCGACGACGACCTGCTCGCGGACGAAGACGAACTGGCGGATCTTCTGCTCACGGAACGGACCAAAGGCGAAGAGTTCCTCTGGGTCGATTCGGGATCGTCGACCGAGGATACTGGGACCGAACCGGATACGGCTCCTGGTTCTGACGCGAAATCACAGCAAGGTGAGACGTCCGAAGTCGATCTGGAGGCCGAGACAGCGGCCACCCCGGAATCGATAGCCGACGAAAACGTCGACTCCGGATCGAACGGCCGTGACTCGAGTCACACCGACGACGCCGAGGCGATGGACGACCGTGTCGATGGGGGCCTCGAGGTGACGGACGAACGAATGGATGAGGGCTCCGACGTCGATTCGCCACAAGACGATAGCGACGTATCGGAGACCGACGGCGATACGGGTGGCGTGATCGGTTGGATTAAGGCCACGATCGGGCGGGTATTTTGAGCTCGTTTTGAGATCGATCGGGAGTGGCGTTCGTGGGCGTAACTGTTCGTGATTGACCTCTAGGCAGAGTGCGAATCAGAGCTATAGGAACGGCGCGTGTTCTGGTACCATGGGACATTCATATCGTACGGAGCCCGATCCGCCGGAAGAGCCGACCGAACGCAGTGAATCCGACGCTCGAGAAACCACCGACGCGCTCCGGAGCGGAGCGTGGGTCGCGATTTCGTCGATATTCGGACTGGTATTCCTCGTCGCAACGCTGACGCAACTCATTCGAGTGCTCGTTCCCACGTCACCCTACGGCGGACCGACGCTTCTCAACTGGCTGCTGTTCGTGGCCGTCGTCCTCGCGTTCGCCGTCGCCGTGACGTGGAGCTGGCGAGAGCGGACCACGATTCCGCAGTAACGACCGCTATACGAAATCCGTGTGGTGAAACCCCGTCGCTACAGCTGGTTATCGACCGATCACTCGAGGAACGCTTCGATGTGATCGGCGACTTCCTCGGGCGTATCACCGACCGGAACGCCGGCATCGTTCAGCGCGTTGATCTTGCTCTCTGCGGTGCCGGTCCCCGACCCGGAGACGATCGCACCCGCGTGACCCATGCGCTTGCCCGGCGGGGCGGTCCGACCGGCGATGAAGCCGGCGACCGGCGTGTCGACGTGTTCGTCGATGAACGCGGCGGCTTCCTCTTCGTCCTCGCCGCCGATCTCTCCGCACATGGCGATCGCGTCCGTCTCGGGATCGTTCTCGAACAACTCGAGAGCGTCGACGAAATCGGTGCCGATGATCGGGTCACCACCGATGCCGATGGCGGTCGTCTGGCCGATACCGCGGTTGGTGAGGTTATCGACGACCTGGTAGGTCAGCGTCCCGGACCGAGAGACGAGACCGACGTTCCCCGAAGAGAAGATGTTTCCGGGGAGGATACCCAGTTTGGCCTCGCCGGGTGTGATGAGGCCGGGACAGTTCGGACCGACGAGTCGCGTCTCCGTCTCCGAGAGACGCTTGTTGACCCGCGCCATGTCCTGCGTCGGGACGCCCTCGGTGATCGCGACCGCGAGATCGAGGTTCGTATCGAGCGCCTCGAAGATCGCGTCGCCCGCGAACGCGGGCGGAACGAAGATGACGGACGTATCGGCGTCCTCTTCTTCGACCGCCTCCTCGACCGTATCGTAGACCGGAACGCCGGCGGCTTCCTGACCACCCTTGCCGGGAACCGCACCGGCGACGACGTTGGTACCGTACTCGATCATCTGTTCGGCGTGGAAGTTGCCCTCTCCGCCGGTAATTCCCTGTACCACGACGCGCGTGTCGTCGTCGACTAATACGCTCATTGTTCGTTCACCTCCGCGGCGTACTCGACGGTACGCTCGACTGCATCCTCGAGGGTCTGTTCGACCGTTACGAGGTCCTCGTTCAGAATCTCCATTCCCTCTTCCCAGTTCGTTCCCGCCAGCCGAACGACGACCGGCTTTGGAATCTCGTCGAACTGCTCGAGCGCCTCGTTGATCCCCCGGGCGACCTCGTCGCCACGGGTGATGCCGCCGAAGATGTTGAAGACGACGCTGTCGACGTTGTCGTCGGAAAAGACCATGTCGAGCGCGTTCGTGATTCGGGACGCCTTTGCTCCGCCACCGACGTCGAGGAAGTTCGCCGGCTCGCCGCCGTAGTAATCGACGAGGTCGAGCGTCGTCATCACCAGCCCCGCACCGTTGCCGATGATCCCGACGTTACCCTCGAGGCGGACGTAATCGAAGCCGTACTCGTCCGCCTTCTGCTCGAGTTCGTCGCCGCCGGTGGCTTCTTCTTCCATCTCGGCCAGCTCGGGCTGGCGGAACAGGGCGTCTTCGTCGATGTTCATCACGGCGTCGGCGGCGACGACTTCGTCGTCGCTCGTGACCATGAGCGGGTTGATCTCGGCATCGGAACCGTCGCGGCTCTCCCAGAGGTCGTAGAGCGTCATGAGAACGCTCGAGACGTCGCGAGCGACGGTTCCGTCGACGTCCGCACCGTAGACGGCTTTACGGGCCTGATACGGATGCATGCCGAACGACGGATCGATGTGCTCGGTTGCGATGGCACCGGGGTCTTCTTCGGCAACCTGTTCGATGTCGACGCCGCCTTTCGTCGAGACCATCGCGACGGGCTTGCCCTCGGCACGGTCCATCGTGATGCCGACGTAGAGTTCGTTCGTAAAGTCGACGGCCTCTTCGACCAGAACGCGGTCGACGTGGTAGCCTTTGAGATCCATCCCGATGATCGACTCGGCCGCCTCGCGGGCCTCGTCTTCGTCCGATACGAGTTTGATCCCGCCGGCTTTCCCCCGTCCACCGACCTGTACCTGCGCTTTGACTGCGACCGGATACCCGATCTCCTCGGCCGCGGCGAGAACGCCGTCGACGTCGGAGGCGAGTTGTGATGCCGGCGTCGGTACCCCGGCATCGGCGAAGACGTTCTTCGCCTGATATTCGTGGAGTTTCATAGGCATTCGAACGGGTGTGCTGGCCTTGCTTAAATCCTGTTAGTTTCCGCCGTCAGCCCCGCTCGACCACGCGTATCGGGCGTCTACCGTCGGAGTGTTGAAAGGTCGAGAGCCACACCACGAGCGCGAGCGCTTTCAGGGGCGAATCAGCACGAGATACCTGGTAAGTACCAGCGAACAAATAGAATATGGGTTGAATGTACCGTCTCGCTGAGTGGCGAAAATCACCACTACGGGTAGAACATCATTCGATTATGAGTTGTGATTTGTGGCGATTATTCGCAACCTTCTTTAGCCACTCACATGTCCACGCAGATAGAGATGGCTGTACTCTGGCTGGACGAGATCAGTGCCGGCGACCTCGAGACGGTCGGCGGGAAAGGTGCTTCCCTCGGTGAACTTACGGGTGCTGGGCTGCCGGTTCCGCCGGGGTTCGTGGTGACTGCGGGGACGTATCGATCGTTCATCGAAGGTGCCGGGATCGACGACGAGCTGTTCGAGTCCGTCGACATCGATGCCAACGACTCGAGCGCACTTGCGGACGCTGCCGACCGCGCGCAAGAACTGATCATCGAAACGCCGTTTCCCGACGAGCTGCGCGAGGAGATCCTGGCCGCGTACCACGACGTGGGAACCGACGGAGAGGCGTTCGTCGCGGTTCGGTCGTCCGCGACGGCCGAGGACCTGCCCGACGCCTCCTTTGCCGGCCAACAGGAGACGTTCCTGAACGTCACGGAAGACCAGCTCCTGAATCGCGTTCGCGAGTGCTGGGCCTCGTTGTTCACACAGCGGGCGATCTACTACCGACAGGAACAGGGATTCGATCACGCGACGGTCAACATCGCGGTCGTCGTCCAGCAGATGGTCGATGCCGAAAAGTCCGGCGTGATGTTCACCAGCCACCCCTCGACGGGTGATCCGACGATGATCATCGAAGCCGCCTGGGGGCTGGGCGAAGCCGTCGTTTCCGGAGCGGTCTCACCGGACAACTACGTCGTTCCTCGAGACGAGGGAGTGACCGACGTCACCGTCGCCGAAAAGAAGGTGATGCATCTCAAAGATCCCGAGACGGGCAAAACCGTCGAGCGGGACGTTCCGGATGACAAACGTAATGCGCGCGTGGTCAGCGACGAAGAAATCGATCAGCTCGTCGAACTCGGTGAGCGCGTCGAGAATCACTACGACGAGCCCCAGGACGTCGAGTGGGCGATGGTCGACGGCGAAGTCTTCATGCTCCAGTCCCGCCCGATCACGACGATCGACGAGGCGGCGGAAGACGACGTCGATTCCACGGCCGCCCCGCGGACCGCCGCAGGCGTAACTGACGGAAGCGGCAGCGTCAAAGCCGATCAGGCGAGCGTCGATTCGGAATCGGAAAACGGCGGCTCCGGCGAGATCCTCGTCGACGGGCTCGGATCGAGTCCCGGGATCGTAAGCGGCCCGGCGAAGATCGTCAAAAAGCTCGACGATCTCGCGAAAGTCAGCGACGGGGACATCATCGTCACCGAGATGACGATGCCCGATATGGTTCCAGCGATGAAACGCGCCTCCGGGATCATCACCGACGAGGGTGGGATGACCAGCCACGCCGCGATCGTCTCTCGAGAACTCGGCGTTCCCGCGATCGTCGGGACGACCAACGCGACGACCGTCCTAGAGGACGGCCAGGCCGTTACCTTAGACGGCGAGAAAGGAGCCGTTCTCGAGGGAACGGAAGTCGAACCCGAAGACGAAACCGAGCCGGTCGAGGAGGTCCGCCCGCAATCGCCGGTCAAGCCGATGACGGCGACGGAGGTGAAGGTCAACGTCTCGATCCCCGAAGCGGCCGAACGAGCGGCTGCGACCGGTGCCGACGGCGTCGGCCTCCTTCGAACCGAACACATGATCCTCTCGCTGAACCAGACCCCCGAGAAGTTCATCGAGGAAAACAGCGCGGACGCCTACATCACGGAACTCCTCGAGGGAATCCGGAGCGTTGCCGACGAGTTCTACCCCCGCCCCGTCCGCGTTCGAACGCTCGATGCACCGACGGACGAGTTCCGCCAACTCGAGGGCGGCGAGGACGAACCCAAAGAGCACAACCCGATGCTCGGCTACCGCGGTATTCGCCGTTCGATCGATCGAACCGAGGTGTTCGGCCACGAACTCGAGGCGTTCCGTCGACTCTACGACCTCGGCTACGACAACGTCGAGATCATGTTTCCGCTGGTCAACGACGCCGAGGACGTCTACCGCGCCAAACAACGCATGATCGAGGCGGGGATCGATCCGGACAAGCGCAAGTGGGGCGTGATGATCGAGACGCCCGCATCGGCGCTCTGCGTCGAGGAGATGGCTGCCACCGGCATCGACTTCGCTTCCTTCGGAACGAACGACCTCACCCAGTACACGCTCGCGGTCGACCGCAACAACGAGCACGTCGCGGATCGATTCGACGAGCTTCACCCCGGCGTCTTGCGGCTCATCGGTGACGTCATCGAAACCTGTCGCGAACACGACGTCGATACGAGCATCTGTGGCCAGGCCGGCTCCAAACCCGACATGGTCCAGTTCCTCGTCAACGAGGGCGTCAGCTCCATCTCCGCGAACATCGACGCCGTCCGCGATGTCCAACACGAGGTCAAACGCGTCGAACAGAAACTCCTGCTCGAGTCGGTTCGGTGACCCCCTGAACGGGACGATTCGGCTTACTCATCGGTGCGCTCCACCGGAACGGCTTCCTCCTCGATTTCGCCATAAAACGAACGAAGAGCGGCTTTCGTTGCCGAGTAGACCACGATCCAGATGACACCGAACAGGATGAGGATTCCGGTGACAGGCTCGACCGGACTGTCAATTTACGAGTGTATGTGTGAAGAAATTATCGATCGAGTACTGTTGGGTAGTGCTGTCCTGGGCGACGCAGCACTGCCCGTGATGAGGAACCACTCCACGACGCAATCTCGAGGATACCGAAGAGAACGTGAGGCGAGAACTCGTCCCGGTGACGAACGTGCGAGAGCGATCCGAGCGAATACGAAACACCGTCGAACCGCGCTACTCGACTCGTTTGTCGGCCAAACGCAACGCATAAGCGATCGACCGTTCACGTCCCTGATATGCAGATGGAGCCGCAGCCGTTCGACCGGGTGCTCTCGTCGATGTGTACGGAACCCCACCCGGTGGCACGCGAGGCGGCCGAACGGTTTCTCGCGACGAACCCCGGGGATCCGGGGACCTATCGGACCGTCTCCGCACTCGAGGACGATGCTATCGCCATCCTGGGCGAGATCGCCGGCCTCGAAGAGCCGGCAGGCTACGTGGCGAGCGGCGGGACGGAAGCGAACGTTCAGGCCGTTCGGATAGCCCGCGAACGTGCCGACGACCGTCGACCGAACGTCGTCATCCCCGACTCCGGTCACTTCAGCTTTCACAAGGCTTCGGACGTTCTCGGCGTCGAGTTGCGGGTCGTTCCGACCGACGACCGCCACCGGGCCGACGTAGCGGCTGTCCGCGCCGCCGTCGACGAGGAAACGGCGCTCGTGGTCGGCGTCGCGGGATCGACCGAGTACGGCCGCGTCGATCCGATCGTAGTCCTCTCCGAGATCGCAGCCGATGCCGGCGCTATGTGCCACGTCGACGCCGCCTGGGGCGGATTCGTCCTGCCGTTTACCGACTACGAATGGCACTTCGACCACGCGGCGATCGATTCGATGACGATCGATCCCCACAAGATGGGACAGGCGGCCGTTCCGGCGGGCGGATTGCTCGTTCGTTCGTCCGACCTCCTAGACGAACTCGCCGTGGACACGCCGTATCTCGAGTCGACCGATCAGGCGACGCTCACCGGGACCCGATCGGGAGCAGGTGTCGCCAGTGCGGTTGCGGCGATGGACGAGTTGTGGCCCGACGGCTATCGCGGCCAGTACGTTCGCTCGCAGAACAACGCCGAGTGGCTCGCAGGTGCGCTAGAACAGCGCGGATACGCGGTGGTGGAACCGACACTGCCGCTGGTCGCCGCCGACATCCCGCAGTCGACGTTCGACGCCCTGCGCGCGGAGGGATGGCGTCTCTCCAGAGCAGCGACGGGCGAGGTTCGGATCGTCTGTATGCCCCACGTCACTCGAGAGATGCTCGCTTCGTTCGTCGACGATCTGGATCGTCTCGAGTCTCGGTCGAGTGCTCCCACGGCGGGTGACGACTGATCGAGATGGCGCTCGATCGAATCGACGGGATCGCGTTCGTCGGCTTCGTTCTGGTGGGCGTAGCGGCGACGGTCCTCGACGGGGCGCTCGCGGCTGCCGCACTGGCTGGCGTGTTGCTCTCGGTCGCGAGCTGGCGACTCTACGGCGGACGACCCTGGGAGGCGCTGGGCTGGCTCTCGTGGGTCGGTGCGGCGGTGACGCTCGTGATCGATCCCGGTGGGCTGACGTTTCTGGTCGCGTTCGGTGGCTTTGGACTCGTCGGGATCTGTCTCCTCGTCGGCGATCGACTCGGGTTCCTTCCGGACGTCTGGACCGTCGGAACAGCGACGAACTGAGCGCTCCAGGACGGTGAACAACGGTGGGATGACGGATAGACTGGCTGTCATCCGCAAACGAGCCCGAACGGATCGACGCTACAGATCAGCGAGCCACTCGCTGAAGGGGCCCGTCAGGAATTCGACGTAGTCGAGGACGCCGAGGGTGAGCGCGACGAACAGTGCCAGAACGACCGGGATACGCACCGCCCAGATCCAGGCGGTTCCGTACCCCCCGAGATCACCGATGCCACGCTCGAGTTCTTCGATCGCGAGCGTCGACAGGGACCACCCGACGAGGATCATCAACAAGAGCCCGCCGAGAACCAGCAGGATCTGGTCGGCAAAGAGGTCGAACAGATCGAGCAGGACGAGGTCGTACGCCGACGGGATGCCGAGCAGAAACATGGCGCCGCCGATACCGATCGCGGCCGTCATCCGGTCGACGTTTCGTTCGTCGATCGCGTAGGAGACGACGACTTCCATCAGGCTGATCGCACTCGAGAGCGCGGCGATGGCGACGGTGCCGAAGAACACCGCCCCGATCAGCCAGCCGAGGGTGAGATCCCCGAAGGCTGCCGCGAGCGAGACGAAGATCGCACCCGCGCCCGGATCGCCCGGATCGATGCCTGCGGTAAAGAGGATCGGGAAGACGATCAGTCCCGTGACGAACGCGATCATCGTGTCGAAGCCGATGACGATCGCGCCGTCCTCAGCGAGGTTTCGGTTCTCGTCGAGATAGGAGGCGTAGGTGATCATCACACCCATCCCGAGCGAGAGGGTGAAAAAGGCCTGCCCGGCCGCGGCGGGCAGGATACTCGTCCAGTTTGCCGCGATTACGTCCCACTCTGGCGCGAGGTAGTAAGCGTAGGCGTCGCTCGCCCCCTCGAGAGTGGCGGCGTATATCGCGAGTCCGATCGTGATGGCGATGATCGCCGGGACCATCACCTTGACCGCGAGCTCGATTCCGCGTTTGACCCCCAGCCCGACGATGAGTATCACCGCAGCCATGAAGACAGCGTGGAGGAAGATCGCGTCGAGACCGCTTGCGAACGTGACGAACTGGCCCTCAGCTTCGCCGGCATCTGCGAGGTAGCCGTCCTGAAGTCCGAGTATCGTATAGCGGATCGTCCAACCGGCGACGACGCTGTAGTACGAGAGGATGACGAACCCCGTTGCGACGAAGATCCAGCCGACGTAGCGCCACGCGCCCCCGCCGATCTCCTTCAACGCGCCGACCGGATTGCGTTCGGTGTGGCGACCCACGACGAACTCGACGAGCATCGCCGGGAAGCCGACCAGAACGATGAATAACAGATACATCAGCAGGAAGCCTGCACCACCCTCCTGTCCGACCTGAAACGGGAAGCGCCAGATGTTCCCGAGGCCCACCGCACTCCCGACGGCCGCCAGGATGAATCCGATACGAGTCGCCCACGTCTCCCGTGGCATGTTGACGGTGCTCATGACATCTTATGGCACGTTATTTTATAAAAGATTGTCGGGAGCGTTAAACAAGTCTCAGCGATCGAAAACCGGCGGGTTTTACGCCGCCCAGCGAAAGAGTACGGGTATGAGCACCGACGAGTTTCCGACGGACCGCCCCGCGGTCGTGACCTGCGGGTTGCCCTACGCCAACGGGGACCTCCACATCGGTCACCTCCGTGGCTACATCGGCGCGGACGCCTTTCGCCGCGCGCTCGAGACCCTCGGACAGGAGACCGCCTACGTCTGCGGCTCGGACATGCACGGCACGCCGGTCGCCGTCAACGCCGAGAAAGAAGGCGTCGCCCCCGAGGCGTTCGCACTCGAGTGGCACGAACAGTACGAGGAGACCTTTCCACAGTTCAACGTCGATTTCGACAACTACGGCCACACGCACGACGAGACCAACACCGACCTGACGAAAGAGATCGTCCGGACCCTGGACGAGAGGGGCTACGTCTACGAGAAGGAGATCCAGGTCGCCTACGATCCCGAGGCCGACCAGTATCTTCCCGACCGGTACGTCGAGGGGACCTGCCCCTACTGTGGCGAGAAAGCCCGCGGCGACGAGTGTGACGAGGGTTGTCAGCGTCACCTTGAGCCCGGCGAGGTCGAGGATCCGACGAGTACGATCACCGGAAACCCGGCCGAGTACCGGAACCGTTCACACAAGTTCTTCGAGGTCTCGGAGTTTTCGGACTACCTGAGCGAGTTCCTCGACGGCCTCGAGGGAACGTCGAATGCGCGCAATCAGCCCCGGCAGTGGATCGAAGACGGCCTACAGGACTGGTGTATCACGCGGGATATGGACTGGGGGATCGACTACCCCCACGGCGACGACGAGGACGGCGACGACCTCGTCCTCTACGTCTGGGTCGACGCCCCCATCGAGTACATCTCCTCGACGAAGCAGTACACGGAACGCGTCGGAGCCGACGAGTACGACTGGGAACGCGTCTGGACGGAAGACGGTGACATCGTCCACGTCATCGGTCGCGACATCATCCAGCACCACACGATCTTCTGGCCGGCGATGCTCGAGGGGGCCGGCTACAACGCGCCGCGAGCCGTCGCCGCAACCGGGTTCATCACCATCAACGGCAAGGGTCTCTCGACCAGCCGAAACCGGGCGATCTGGGCGAAGGAGTACCTCGAGGAGGGCTTCCATCCCGATCTCCTACGATACTATCTGACGACCACGGGCGGCCTCCAGCAGGACGTCGACTTCTCGTGGGACGCCTTCCAGGAGAAGGTCAACGGCGAACTCGTCGGTACGGTCGGCAACTTCTGGTACCGATCGTTGCTGTTTGCCTATCGAAATTACGAGGGAACGCCCGACGAAGACGCCTCCGAGGAAGTCAGCGAGCGGATCGAGGCCGCGATCGGTGACGTCCGCGAAAGCGTCAACGGGTACGATCTGCGCGGCGTCGGCCAGGCCGCAACCCGACTCGCACAGTTCGGCAACGAATACATCCAGCGCAACGAGCCCTGGAAGCTCACCGACGACGAGCCCGAGAAAGCGGCACAGGTCATTCGCGACTGCGTCCAGATCGCAAAGGCCGTCGCCGTTCTGCTCGAGCCGATCACCCCCGACAAGTCACAGGCGCTGTGGGGACAGATCGGCGAGGACGGCGAGGTAGCGAACGCCCACCTCGAGGACGCCCTCCAGTCACCGCCGCGCAACTTCGACGAACCCGGAGAGCTCTTCGAAAAGATCGAAGACGACCGCGTCGACGAACTCGGAGAGCAACTCGAAGCGCGAGTCGCCACCGCCTCGGACGACGAGGGAGAGGAAGCCGAAGGCGACGACACCCCGGCGGACGAACCCGACGATACGGCCGATTCGGGGTCGGAGACGGACGGCCTCGAGCCCCTGCTCGACGAGCGCATCGGCTTCGAAGACTTCCAGAACGTCGACATCCGCGTCGGCCGCATCGAAACCGCCGAGGGCATCGAAGGTGCGGACGACCTCGCGCGACTCGAGGTCGACATCGGCTTCGAGATCCGCCAGGTCGTCGCGGGGATCAAGCAACTGCACGATCTCGATGAGCTGCCGGGGACGAAGTGCGTGCTGCTCGCGAACATGGAGCCTGCGGAGCTGTTCGGCGTCGAATCGAACGGGATGATCCTCGCCGCCGGCGAGGAGGCGGACCTGCTGACGACCCACGACGACGCAGAGATTGGCGAGAAAGTTCGGTAGCGGACCCGCACGAATCTGCACGTTTATCCACGGTATTTCGACAGTCGGCGCGTCCCTGGCCTGCCGGGTTAGAACGGAACGCGAAGCAGGTTCCAGTACCACAGCAGCCAGCAGAAGCCGATCACGCTTGCGACGACGAGCGCGTAGTGGATCCTTGAGAGCCGACCCCAGTAGCCGTCGCGCCAGGAAACGACGGCGTATCCCGCCGACGCGGCGGCACCGCCGGCACCGAGCAGCCCCAGGAGCGAGACGAGTTCGTACGCGAACGGCGGGTCGCTCAACAGCGTGTGCGGGTACAGAACCAACAGTGTAACCACGCCGGCGACGAAGGCGAACAGAGAGGCGATCGAACCGCCGGCGATCCAGCGCGCACGCGCCGGCCCGGCGAACGACAGTCCGAGCGTGGATCGCGACTGGGGTTCGTCACCGACGGACGCTTCAGAAGCACTCGAGGCCGAATCGTCGTTCGATCCCAACTCCGGGCCGTCGCTCGGGTCTCCCCCGCCGAAGCGCCGCCAGCCCCACGACAGCGGCCAGGCGGCCAGCCCGGAGACCATTCCAAGCGCCGTCACGCCGGCGAGTCCGCCGTGCAACGAGAGCGACTCGTGGCGCGAGATCCGTTCGTACGCGTGAAAGCCGGTGAAGAGGTGAGTCAGCTCGCCGCCGTCGTCGCGAAACGCGAGCGTCCCGGTTCCGTCGACCTCGTCGAAGACGAGCGGCTCGCGTTCGATCCACCGGGTCGTCCCGCCGTCACTGTCGGTGACGAGGTATCCGTCGTCGTCGACCGAGACGTCGATCTCGCCGGCCTGTAGCGTCGACGACAGTCGAGCATGGGTGGACTCCGCGATCCGCACGCCGCGGTACGTTCCGGCGAGATCGTCCGTCCGCTCCGGGAGGCCGTCCGGCTCCGTCTCGATCGAGGATTCCGCGTCGGTTCTCGGAACGAACTCCTCGAAGAACGCGTCGAGGACCTCGGCGTTCGCCGCGGCTCCGGTGTTCGTGTTGTACGTGAGAAACAGGCCGAGATCGTACTCCGGGACCAGTAGCAGGTAGCTGTAGAATCCGGGCACCATCCCGTCGTGATGGAGGACTCGAACGCCGCGTCGCTCGTCCTCGAGCAGTCCGAACGCGATGCCGGAGACCGCCTCGTGGTGGGTGAACCACCTGTCCAGCGTCGCGTCGACGGACTCGGACTCGAGGATCCGTCCACCGTCGACGGCCCCGTCGCCCAGCAGCGCTCGCACGAGCTGCGCGACGTCAGTTGCCGTCGCGACCGCCGCGCCCGCGGGTGCGATCTCGAGGCCGAGTTCGGGTGCCTCCCCGACGGTGCCGGCAAAGGCCGTGTAGCCTTTCGAGACGCTGACGCCGTCGGGGACCGGCTGCTCGAACGTGGCGGTCGTCATCGACAGCGGCTCGAACAGCGACTCCGCTACGTAGTCCTCGAAACTCGTTCCCGCAACGTCGGCCACGAGCTGTCCGGCGAGTGCGGTCCCGTAGTTCGAGTACGACGCGATTTCACCGGGCGGTCGAACCCGTTCCGGTTGCGATTCGTTCAACACGTCGGCCAGAGCTCTTCGCTCGTCTGGATCGTCAATCCAGGTACCCCGAAATCGCTCCTCGAAGCCGGCCGTATGGGTCGCGAGGTGGGCGACGGTCATCGGCTCGTCGTACGCGTCGGAAATCGAGACGGACTCGAGGGAGTTCCGGACGTCCTCGTCCGGATCGATTCGCCCTTCCTCGATCAGTTGCATCGCGGCAGTCCAGACGAACGGTTTCGAGACCGATCCGATCCGGAAGGTTGTTTCGTCGGCGTCGACTGGGATTCCATCCGCGCGGTCAGCGTCGCCGAATCCGCGCGCGAGCTCGACACCGTCGCTTCGGACGACGGCCATCGACGCGCCGACGACGTCGTGGTCGTCGAGCAGGTCCGGGACGGTCTCGTCGACGAACGTTTCGAGTCCCTCGAGGTCGACGTCGGGGGTCGTTGCATCGGTCGTCCGTCGCGTCTCGGACGACGAAGGGGATCGACTCGTTGTCGCAGTTTCGGGGCCGGGTTCGCCGCGACCACGCCGAGTGAGGCAGCCCGCGAGCGACGCCGTACCGAGGAGGGCCGATCCCGAGAGAATCCGTCTGCGGGGTAGTCGTCTTGACATCGGTACCGTCTGTGGATTCCAGCAGAATCGGTATATGTATTTTGGTCAATATTTCACCCCCGATATCAGGAGGTGGTCTCGGTGGCGAACGGACAGGCGGCTTTGGAAGGGCGGTCCGACCGAACCGATTGGAGTGGCAATCGACGGTAACCGTGCGCTCGCGTTCGATCGACCGTCAGTAAAAAAACAATACTCGAGGGCGAGTAAGTCCTGTATCTTTTTGACCGTGCTCGCGCTACCTCGAGCCATGAGAAACGCGAAAATCGTCTGTACGCTCGGGCCGGCCTCGAGCGATCGGGACACGATTCGGGAGCTGGCCGAGGCCGGGATGTCCGTCGCCCGGTTGAACGCGAGCCACGGGAGCCGGGAGGACCGCGCTGCCCTCATCGAGCGCGTTCGTGCGGTCGACGAGCGGCGATCGGAACCCGTCGCGGTCATGCTCGACACGCAAGGTCCCGAGATTCGAACCGCGCCGCTGCCGGAGGGGGAGACGGTTACGCTCGAGACCGGAACCACGATCGAGTTCGTCGAAGGTGAGACGGTCACGCCGAAGACCGTCGGCCTCTCGCTGGCCATCGACGCCGTCTCGATGGACGACCGAATTCTCCTCGACGACGGCCTGATCGAGACGACCGTCGTCGAACGAGATGGGGATACGGTCCGGGCGCGCGTCGACACGGGTGGCGAACTGGGCGGTCGCAAGGGCGTGAACGTGCCCGGCGTCGACCTCGACCTCGACATCGTCACCGAAAGCGACCGTGGCGACCTCGAACTCGCCGCGGAGAAGTCGGTCGACTTCGTCGCCGCGAGCTTCGTTCGGGACGCCGACGACGTCTACGAGGTCAGCGAGGTTCTCGAGGGGTTCGGGGCGGAGATTCCGATCGTCTCGAAGATCGAGCGCGCCGGCGCGGTGGAGAACTTAGACGAGATCATCGAGGCCTCGGACGGAATCATGGTCGCCAGGGGAGACCTCGGCGTCGAGTGTCCGATGGAGGACGTCCCGATGATCCAAAAACGAATCATCCGCCGGTGTCGCGAGGCGGGACTGCCCGTCATCACGGCGACGGAGATGCTGGACTCGATGATCCACGCCCGCCGACCGACCCGTGCGGAAGCCTCAGACGTCGCGAACGCCGTTCTCGACGGAACCGACGCCGTCATGCTCTCGGGCGAGACGGCCATCGGCGCGCATCCGGTCGCCGTCGTCGAGACGATGGACAGCATCGTCCGCGAGGTCGAAGACTCCGAGGAGTACGCCGAGTTGCTCGAGCAACGTGTCCCCGCTGCCGGCGAAGCGCGGACGGACGCCCTGGCTCGCTCCGCGCGGTTTCTGGCAAGGGACATCGGCGCGGACGCGGTCGTCGCCGCGACCGAGTCCGGATACACCGCGTTGAAAACGGCCAAGTATCGGCCCGGCGTACCGGTCGTCGCCTCGACACCGACCCAGGAGGTCCGACGCCGACTCGCCCTCTCGTGGGGGATTACGCCGCTGTACGCGCAGGTCTCTAACCAGGGTGCCGACGCCGTCGTCGAGAGAGCCGTCCAGGCGGCTCTCGACGCCGGGATAGCCCAGAGCGGCGATACCGTCGTCGTCCTCTGTGGGATGATGACCGACCTCGAGGGTGCGAACACGACGAACATGCTCAAGGTCCACGTCGCCGCGGAGGCGTTGACGACGGGACGGGTCGTCGTGGACGGGCGGGCGACCGGTCCCCTCACACACGTCGATAGCGGTGACCTCTCGGACGTTCCTGACGGTGCGATCCTGGCGCTTGCCGCGGACTTCGACGAGGAGTTCACCGGCGATGTCGAGAAAGTCGCCGGTATCGTCAACGCCCAGCGTGGAATGACCGGCTATCCCGCCCTCGTCGCGAGGGAGATGAACATTCCGATGATCAGCGGTGCGACCGTCGCTGAAACCGACGGCGGGACGACCGTCACGATCGACGCCGAACGCGGGGTCGTCTACGGCGGCGATACCGGCGGACGTCTCGATCGAATCTGAGACGGTCCGCCGTTTCGCTTTATGGAAATCCGTACGAGCGCTCGAGACTGCGACCGCGGCTTTTTGATGGCTCGCCTACTAGGGGTGGGTATGTCAGACGAGACGTCCGACGTCGACGGTTCGGGTGAGTCCCAACCGACGTCGGACGGTCACGACGCGGACAGCGAGTGGGAGTGGGGGAAAACCGAACCAGTCCCGAGCGAGGATCCGCCTCGAGACGGCTCGAGTGACATCGAACCGGTGTCGACGGCGACGGACACCGACTCCGAGACGGAGAGGGATCGAATCCCCATCGATCTCTCGAGGACGCCGGCCGACGACGATCGGACGGAACCCGACGAAGACGAGGATGAAGACGACCCGTACGCGCCGGAACCCAGCTCCACGCCGATCGTTGCCGGTGAGCCCGACCTCGAGAACGCGCTGTTCGTGATCATCGGGGCACTCGCGATGATCCTCGTCACCGTCCGCCTGATTTGGATCCCATTGTAGCCCGACCGGGATACCCGTCCGCCAGTATAGCCACCGTCGAGTTTCGGTCCGGAGTTCCGACTGGTCGACACAGCTATACGTTTTCCGTGTGTCGAATTTCGACGAACTCATGAACTCGGTCCAGTCGGTCCTCGACCGATACGCCGGCGGGACGCCGTACGAGCGACTCACCCGACAGTTTCTCGAGTTCGATCGGTGGAGCGGCGACGATCCGCTGTTGCTCGTCGCTGAGACTGCGGTCGCGACGACCGGACAGCGATCCGCCGGCGGACGGAACGCGGACGTCTCGGAGTTTCGCGACGCGTTCGTCGCGACGGGACGTGTCGACTCGTTCGAGACACTCGCCGGTCTCGAATCGGAAGACGCGGGTCTCTCGGAGGTCTTCGCCGCGGCACGGACGCGCCGCGTGCTCCTCGAGGTCGCATCCGTCCTTTCGGCGCGTCCCGAAGCGGACGACCTCGCGGCGCTTCGTGGGTGGGCCGGGGAAGCCGACCAGTACCGATACGACGAGGACCCCATCGGCTCGATTTCTGGGATCGGCCCATCGAGCTTTCAGTACCTCCGACAGCTCGCCGGCATGGACGTGGCGGCACCCGACGCGACGGTCAGCCGATTCGTCGATACCGTCGACACCGAACTCGAGTCCGCCACTCTCGAGACGACCTCACCGCTCCTGACGATCGCTTCCTGTGAGTGGCTGGCGATCGTCTCGGCGTACAGTCCCATAGAGATCGATCGAATCGCCTGGTGGACGTTCGCGGACGAAGACGAGCGCCAGGTCGCCCTCAGTTGATTTCCGTGGCTCGGTCACCGACGCGTTCGAAGCCGCCACACGAATCGATATCGGTCGGCCTCGGTCTGACGTGGTGTAATACCGTCGGCTGACGGCGCGTTTCCGTCGACGACCGGGGCGTTCGAAAGTCACATCGGTTATGGGTGTGCCGCATCGAGAGTGAACAGAGATGGCTATGGATGTCTTCGGTCTGCTCGGAAACCCGGTCGGACACTCGCTGTCGCCGCCGATGCACGAGACGGCCTACGACGAGCTCGGACTCGACGCGCGGTACGTCACGTTCGAACCCGAGACGGACGAACTCGAGGCGGCGACCACCGGGGCGGACGCTCTCGGAATCGCGGGACTGAACGTAACCATCCCGTTCAAACAGGACGTCCTCGAAATCGTCGAACCGGACGACCTCGCGGCGCGAATCGGTGCGGTCAACACGATCGACTTCTCGCGGTCGAGCGGGTCGAAAACGGAGCCGCCGACGGGGCACAACACGGATGCAGCCGGCGCGATGCGTGCGCTCTGTGATCACGACGTGACGGTCGATGGCGCACGCGCGGTCGTCGTCGGCGCTGGCGGTGCCGGTCGAGCGATCGCCTTCGGCCTCGCGGACGCGGGTGCGACCGTCGACATCGCAAACCGGACCGAATCGACCGCTCACGATCTCGCCGCGGACGTTCCCGGCGCGACGGGACACGGTCTCGAGACGGACGCACTCGAGACGCTGGTCGGTGACGCCGACGTACTGGTCAACGCGACGAGCGTCGGGATGGAAGAAGACGCGACGCCGGTCCAGGCCGACGTGCTTCACGGCGATCTCGTGGTCATGGATGCGGTTTACCGGCCGCTCGAGACGCGACTGCTGTCAGAGGCGGCCGCCGTCGGAGCGACCACCGTCGACGGGGCGTGGATGTTACTCTATCAGGGCGTCGAGGCGTTCGAACTCTGGACCGACGAACGGGCACCGGTCGGGGCGATGAACGAAGCGCTCCGGGCCCGGCTCTAGGTTCCTCGAAATCCGCCGTTCGTCCCGAGAACGGATCGTGACAATTTGTGTGTGTTTTTTGGCGGAAATACGTGTACGGTATTGGACGAATTTAAGTGCAAGAGACGAGTATCTCTCCACAATGGGAATCCTCCAAACGCTGAAGTCACTGTTGGGGCTCGGTGATTCGAGTCCACAGCGGCGGGAGTCTCGAGAGGTCGGTGTAACCGTCGAACGGGAGAGTTCGCGCGGGGAAGTCGGACACGACGAAGACGATTCGGATCCAGCCGCGGCCGGCTCCGACGCTGCCGGCTCGACGGCATCGCTGACGGAACCGTCGGACGATCCTGACCGGGCCGCCGAACCCGCTGAGGCCGCCGGACCGACCGAATCGGACGCGACGCCGGCATCGGAACCGGACCCGGCGGACGGAGTCAGTCACATCGAGGAAGCCGAGAGCCCCGAACCGACAGACGCCGAGAGTCCCGAATCGAGCGACGAACACGACGGACCGGAACGTGACGAGGCGAAGTCGGACTCGGTGGTCGACGAGACGGGGTCAGACTCCGAGACCGACGAGACGGAGTCTGATTCGGAGTCGAACGAACTCGAGAGCGATTCGGAGTCGGCGACGGAGGACGACGGATCCGACTCTCCTCGAGACGCGGACGACGAACACGGAGAGCCCATCACCTCGATCAAGGGGATCGGACCGGCCTACGCCGACCGCCTCGCGGACGCGGGCGTCGAAACCGTCACCGAGCTCGCTGATGCCGACGCGGCGGAACTCGCCGGCGGCACGGACATTTCGGAGAAGCGAATTCAGGGCTGGATCGACCGCGCAGCGCTTCGGTGACGCCGGCGCGTATTGCCATCAACGGCTTCAGTTAGATAGAGAGATCCGCTTTCGGTCGAACGACGTCGACGTCTTCGGCGTCGACGTGATCGACCTCGAGAAAGTGGGGGATGTAGTTGCGTTTCTCGTAGTCTTCGTACTCCGAGTCGTCGCCAACGGTACACCAGAGCTGGACCTCCTCGGGACCGTTCCACTCCCCGTTTCGGTTGATTCCGAAACAGACCACTTCCTCGTCGTCGTATTCGACGATGGCCCCTGCACGGATTCCGGGATCGCCGTAGATGATGAGTTGCTTCATGCTCGAGCGTTCACAGGAGAGGGGATTAAACGCTTCGAAGATCGAAACGCACCTCGAGAAGACTGGCCCGCTTCGAATGCGCGCCGACGATTGCTCGTGATCGATGGGGCTTTTGAACGGCCCGACGTAGACCCGCCTATGAAGATACGCGGGGAGCGCGAGTGTCAAGAGTGCGGGACCCGCTGGTCGTACTACGAAACGGGCAGCATCGGCTGTCCCGCCTGCGGTAGCCTCCACAGCGTCGGGACGGACGACCGCACCGAACACACCGACCAGCAGGTCGCGTTCGATCTCACGACCGTCCGGTCCGACATCGACGACGCGTCGATCGACGACCTCGCAGACCGGGCTCGAGACCGCTGTCGCGAGTACGTCCGACGACGGGGATTCATCAACGCCGGCGAACTGTGCGACCTCGACGAGACGTACCTGACGGCGAGCGAACTCCACCACGTGGCCGACATCGTCGCTCGAGAGTTCGATCTCGAGGAACGCGAGGAGCTGTACTTCCTCGCGCTGTTGCGTGACGGCGACGAGGGTGAGCGACCGCCACCTGACGACGTTCCGACGACGTTGCGAGCGGGGCGTGGAATCGCGTACGCGAACGCAGTCCGGGAGTACCGACGGGACGTTCGGACCTGGATCGACGTCCACGATCGCGACCTCGCGGCGGGCGAACGGAGCACCCTCGAGACGCTGGGCGAGCACGTCACGCGGATTCGGATGCTCGAGGGGGACGTGAGTCCGCGGACGGCCGAGCGGCTGATCGAGGCCACGCGCGACCTCGCTGACGGGCTCCGGGGAGACGAACTCGCGCTCGGTCGGGCACAGGATCGACTCGCTGCGCTCGAGGGTGCAGACGAACGTGGATAATCGATCGAAGACGGACAAATCGAGCAGCGAAACGGCAGGTGAACGATCTGACGACGAGCCGAGCGGCGCTACGGCAGGTCGACCGGAACGCCTTCCTGGAGGCTCGCGGCTTTGACCGTGTTGTAGAGCAACATCGCGCGCGTCATCGGACCGACGCCGCCGGGGACCGGCGTGATCGCGTCCGCGTTCTCCGCTGCGGTCTCGAACTCGACGTCGCCGACGAGTTCGTAGCCCTTCTCGGTGTCCGCGTCCACGCGATTGACGCCGACGTCGATCACGACCGCACCGTCGTCGATCATCGAGCCGTCGATCAGCTCCGGAACGCCGACCGCCGCGACCACGACGTCGGCCTGACGGGTCTTCGCAGCGAGGTCTTCGGTGCGGGAGTGACAGATCGTCACCGTGGCGTTTCCGTCGTCCGCCTTCTGGACGAGGAGGTTCGCGAGCGGTTTACCGACGATAGCCGATCGCCCGACGATCGTGACGTCCGCACCCTCGGTGTCGACTTCGGTTGCCTCGAGTAACTTCTGGATGCCGTGAGGTGTACAGGGGCGAAATCGCGCATCGCCAGCGACGAGTCGCCCGACGTTCTCGGGGTGAAAGCCGTCGACGTCCTTCTCGGGATCGACCCGGCGGATGACGTCCCGGTAGTCGACGTGATCGGGAACCGGAGCCTGAACGATATAGCCGTGCACGTCCGGATTATCGTTGAGATCCGCGATCGAATCGTACAACGTTTCCGGCGAGGCGTCGCCGTCGACGTCGACGTGAACGCTCTCGATACCGACCTCCTCGCAGTCGCGCTGTTTCATGTTCACGTACGTCTCACTGGCGGGATCGTCACCCATCAACACGGTCGCCAGCCCGGGCCGTGCGCCGGCGTCAGCAAGCGCTTCGATGGAACCCGTCAGTCCGTCACGGATCTCGCTCGCGACGGCGTTGCCGTCGATGATCTCGGTCATTACTCGAGCAAGCGACCGCGAGGCTAATCAACCCTCGGGTTCGTGCTCATATCTGTCTGTCTGTGTCGTGAAATACCCACCTACGTGGATAGATTCGCTCAACAGTAGTGGCTTCACTTGCCGAGGAAGGGTACACTTATACAGCCGTCGAACCCCACATCGATTATGGAACACGAGCACGTTCGGGACGTCGATCCCGCCGTTGCCGATGCACTCGAAGGAGAAGTCGACCGTCAGCGATCGTCACTGCAGATGATCGCGAGCGAGAACCACGCCAGTCGCGCGGTCATGGACGCACAGAGCAGCGCACTCACGAACAAGTACGCCGAGGGCTATCCCGGCTCGCGCTACTACGGCGGCTGTGAGTACGCCGACGAAGTCGAACAGCTCGCGATCGATCGTGCGACAGAACTCTTCGGTGCGGAACACGTCAACGTCCAGCCCCACTCGGGCACGCAGGCCAACCAGGCCGTCTACTTCGCGATGCTCGAGCCCGGCGACAAGATCCTCTCGCTCGATCTGACCCACGGCGGCCACCTCAGTCACGGTCACCCGGCGAACTTCGTGGGCCAGCTTTACGACGTCGAACAGTACGAGGTCGACGCCGAGACGGGCTATCTCGACTACGACGATCTCGCAGAGCAGGCGGACGACTTCGAGCCGGACATCATCGTCTCGGGCTACTCCGCGTATCCCCGCGAGATCGACTGGGAGCGCATTCAGGAGGCCGCCGATGCGGCCGACGCGCTCCACCTCGCGGACATCGCACACATCACCGGTCTCGTCGCCGCCGGCGTTCACAGCTCGCCCGTCGGAATCGCGGACTTCGTCACGGGTTCGACGCACAAGACGATCCGTGCCGGACGGGGCGGGATCGTCATGACGAGCGAGGAGTACGCGGACGACATCGACGCGGCCGTCTTCCCCGGCGGACAGGGCGGTCCGCTCATGCACAACGTCGCCGGGAAAGCCGTCGGCTTCGAGGAAGCCCTCCAACCCGCCTTCGAGGAGTACGCCGAGCAGACGGTCGCGAACGCGAAAGCGCTCGGAGAAGCCCTGGTCGACAACGGCTTCTCGCTCGTCTCCGGCGGAACCGACAACCACCTGGTTCTCGTCGACCTCCGCGAAAGCCATCCCGACACGAGCGGCGGCGACGCAGAGGAGGCGCTCGAGGACGCCGGGATCGTCCTCAACGGAAACACGGTACCGGGTGAGACGCGCTCTGCGTTCGATCCAAGCGGTATCCGAGCCGGAACGCCCGCCCTCACCACTCGCGGATTCGACGAGGACGACTGCCGGACGGTCGGCAACCTGATCGCACGAGTCGTCGACAGCCCGGACGACGAGGACGTCACCGCGGACGTGCGCGAGGACGTCGAGTCGCTGTGTGGACAGAACCCGCTGTACGATTGACATTCTCCGCGCGCTAAAGCGCGAAGCTTTCTCTTTGACACTCCGTAACGATCGGCGTGTTCCAGCGCGAGTTGTCTCGGTAACTCACTCGAGTATCCGCTCGACGTCGGCCAGCGAGTCGAGGACGTAATCCGGCTTCACGGGAGACGACGCGACAGCCGACCGATCCGTCACGCCGGTGAGGACGAGGGCGGTCGTCATTCCGGCCTGCTCCCCGAGCGCGATATCCGTATCGAGGCGGTCACCGACGACGAGCGTGTCCTCGGCGTCGATCTCGAGTCGACGCTTGGCAGCCGATGCGGCGATCGACGATGGTTTCCCGAGAATCGCATCCGGCTCACGTCCGGCGACGGCTTCCATCGCGGCGAGAATCGCTCCGGAGCCGGGTATCGTTCCGCCGTCGACCGGGATCGTCGCGTCGGGATCGGTCCCGTAGAACGGAACGCCGTTCTCGAGCGCATCGAGCGCAGCCGAAAGCCCCTCGTAGGAGAACGCCCGATCGAACGAACCCAGGACCACTTCAGCCTCCGCGGGTTCGTCAGTCAGGCTGACGCCGGCTTCGTCGAGAATCGACGCGAGCCGGTCCCCGCCGACCAGAAACACCCGTTCGTCGTCGTACGTCTCGGAGAGGTACGACGCGGAGACGGTTGCCGAGGTCAACACCGTGTCGGGGCCGACATCGATCCCGTGTGGATCGAGTTTGTCACCGTAGTGGTCGCTCCCGCGCGTGGGGTTGTTCGAAAAGAGCAGGCGCGAACAGCTCGCGTCCTCGAGCGCACTGATCCCCTCGATCGCACCGGGAATCAACTCCGAGCCCAGAACGATCGTTCCGTCGACGTCGAGGATCACGCCCTCGTAGTCGGTCATCGACGCATCGTAGGCCCGGTGAGCGATTGAGTGTTTGGATTCGAGACTTTTGATCGTCAATTTGGACACCGTCCGTCGGCCGGATCGCTCGAGTTCGGAACGGACGTCTGCAGCGCCGTTATTTCGTACGTTCGATGACGGATCGAGCGAGCCAGTTGTGATACCGGTGTGGTCCCTCGCCACGGTCGCATGTGGGAATTCTTATCCGCCGGCCCTCCGTACGCTCCGGTATGGGACTCGAGGTCGAACCGCCAGCGCCGCCGGAACTCGAATTCGTCGACCCGAACGAGTACGATGACGCCACGATCAGCGCCGACGGAGCCGACGAGATCGACTACCGTCGCGAGGAACTCCAGGAGTTCCTCGAAACCGGCGCGTGGGACGACGCGCTCGCGGAGTGGCTAGAGGATACGGACCTCGACGAAAACGAGTACGCCATCGCCCGCGATCTGGATCTCTTCGCGGAGTTCGACTTTTTCTGGGACGACTTTGCGGACAGAGTCGGCTATCACGCACCCGGGATTCCGGAGGACTGGCAGACGCGGGAGTACCATCCCGATCTCGAGACGTGGGGGACGGTCTCTGCGATCAACGCCGAACTGACGGAGTTCGGCCAGATCGTCTCCGTCGTCCTCAAAGAGGAGTACATCGACTGGGAGGCCGAGTACGAACCGCCGGACGATCTCCCGGACTTCGAGTAACGAGCCAACCGCCTACTCGCGTCCGATTGCGATGTTTTGCGTTCGACCGCCACACTCGGGACAAGCGCCCAGCGTGTCGGTGGTTTCGCGGTAGCCACAGTCACAGCACTCGTAGTGTGAGCGGTCGGGCGTGTACGGATCGGTGTAGACCATGTTACATGGGAGGTTATATCACTGATAACGATTGTGTTGGATCAATAGAATCCAATACATATTCACGAAAGTATTAGTATCCCCTAAAGAACTGGTTGTTCGTCCATACCTGTCGTCGAGAGGATCGACGGAGCGTGAGCGGACGCGCCACCGGTTCGCGAAACCGAACGGTAAAAACCTCCGAGTCGGTTGGAACGTGGTATGGAGGTCGTTGCCCGGCTGCTGGCGCTGCTCGTGTTGTTGCTCGTCGGAGCCGGACTGCGAACGACCGGCGTTCTGGACAGGAGGCGGGTCGCTGGTCTGAACACCATCGCCTACTACGTCGCGCTGCCGGCGCTCGTCTTCGTCTCGACGTACGATCAGAACGTCGCTGATCTCCTCTCTGTCGCACTCGTCGGTGGGCTCCTATTCGTGTTGGGTACGACCGCCGCACTCGCGTGGGTGGTCCACCGAAACAGGGGTTCGAACGACCGCTCGAGCGTCGCAATCGTCCAGTCGTATCACTCGAATCTCGGCTATCTCGGGCTCCCACTCGTCGCGGCGACGTTCGACGCCAGGGTGACGGCGATCGCGAGCGTCGTCCTCGGGGTCGTGACGCTGACCCAGCTTCCGATGACGATCGTCGTACTTTCGACGCTCAACGGCGCTGATGCCGCGCTCGTGGGCGAAATCCGAGGCATCGTGAAAAACCCGGTGTTGCTCGCACTGATCGTCGGGCTCGCCGTCGGCTCAGCCGGCGTCTCGATCCCGTCGACCGTCGCGTCCGGCTTCGACGCGGTCGCCGCGCTCGCCTTACCGATCGCGTTGCTTTGCGTCGGCGCGTCGCTTCAGGTCGAAGCTTCGACGATCGATTTCGGAGCGGTCGTGTCGGTGATCGCTCTGAAGATCTGTTGTATGCCGATCCTCGCCTGGCTCGTCTTCTCCGCGCTCGGCGTCGATCCGGCGACGTTCACCGCGGCGGTCGTTATGCTCGGAACGCCAACGGCCGTCTCGACGTACGTCTTCGCGGCCGAACTCGGCGGCGACAGGAAGTTCGCCTCGTTAAACGTCTTCGCAACGACGCTCGCTTCGATCGTGACGCTGTTCGTCCTCATCACGCTCGTCAGTTGAGTGTCCGAAGGGGCCCGTCGGGACGCGAGCCTGCCCGACTCGAGCCTATCTGGAAAAGAGTCGTGCGATCCGTCCGAACAGTCCGGTCCGTTCGTCGCCGCTCGAGTCGTCGTCGGAGTCCGCGTCGTCCCCGGAGACGGCGGTCGACGCGTCGGTTTTCGCCTCTCCGCCGACAGCATCCGTCCGATCTCGATTCCGGTCGTCTCGGATCGTCTCTGCTCCACTCGCGCGTTCTCCGATCACCTCACTCGGCGGTCCGGCCGTCGATTCACCGGTGTCGAGGTCGTCCATCGAGAGCTCGATCTCGTCGATTTCGGGCGTCGACTCCCGCCCGCCCCCGGTTTCGGCGGCTCGGACATCCGAACCAGTGACGTCGCCGCTATCGATTCGCGCCTTGAGCGCATCGACGGTGTCGTCAACGGTCGGTTCGGAGCCATCGACAGTTGACGGAGGCGCTGTCTCGGTCGTCGGCCTGGATTCGTCGGAAGCGGCCCTGGGCTCACTGGTCGCCGCCCTGGGTTCGTCGCTGGGCAGCTCGGCCTCGTCGGTCGACGTCTCGAGTTCGTCGGTCCGGTCGCCGTCGTCTGCAGTATCCCCCGTCGTCTCATCGAGGGACGAGAGAATGTCGTCGACGCTCCGCTCGGAAACGACCCGGCGAGGACCGCCGCCGGGCGCTCCGCCACCGGACTGACCATCGTCGGTCGATTCGTCCCCCTCGGTCCCGTCGTGGTCCGGTGATCGATCGTCACTCATCGTGGGTGTCTGTCGGTTCCGGTACTATAACCCTTTTCCCGGATCGATCAGCGGCCTCATACGGTTTACTGTAAATCATTGCCGGCGCACCCGCCGCCCGGGTTGCGGGTGCGCCGGTAAATCGTTACAGTAATCCGTATCACTCGGCGATCAGCGGCCTCGAGCGAACGACGTTGAGGACGGCCCCGACGAGGATGACGATGCCGGCGAAGTAGAGCCAGGTGACCAACAACAGGACCGCACCGACCGCGCCGTAGGCCTGATACCGTCCGGCGTTCGCCGCGTAGAGCTGAAAACCGGCCTGCAAGATCGTCCAGCCGACGGCGGCGAACACCGCGCCGGGGAGGACCTCGGTGAGATCGACGGGAACGGGTGGGAGCACGTAGTAGATGGGAACGAACACGAGTACGAGTCCGACCAACAGAGCGACCCAGCCCACCACGCCGCCGAAGGGAATGCTCCCGGCGACGAGTCCGAGGACGGCACCGACGACGACCATCAGTGCAAGCGCGAACGCGCCCGCGACGATGACGGTGAGGCCGTCGCGAACCTCCTCTGTAAGCGAGTCCTCTGAGACCTCGTCGTACACCTTATCGAACGCGAGGCTGAGGCCGCGAAACACCTTGAGAGCACCCCAGGCGGCCACGACAAGGGCGACGACGGTCGCCTCCGCACGACCGGCTTCGGTCGTCAAAGCGTCGGTCACGAGCGCTTCACCCGCCTCGGGGAGGAAATCGCCAGCGACGAGAACGAGTCGCTGAGCGACGTCCTCGCCGCCGAGGAGGGAACCGACGACGAGGGCGAGCAAGACCATGGGAATCAGCGAGACGAACGCGTAGTAGGCGAATCCGGCCGCGAGAAAAGTGATATCGCGATCCGTAGCCGTTCGATAGATCGAGGTCAGCGTCTCTTTCGCCACCATACACAATCCACGGAGGGGGACACCAAGAATCTGTTATCCGCTTTCAGATTCTGGGTATCGGACAGCCCCGTGGCCACTCTTCGCGGTCGTTCTCCCCGTGGCCTACCACTCGTGACAGAAGTTGTGTGAGGCGTAGACTGCACCGTCGTCCGCGATGTAGACGCCGACGCCGCCACGGTCCCAGCCGGGACCGCCGTGCTCCTCGAGGATCGCTTCGCGGTGGCTCGTCGAGTTCATCCACTGATCGACGAGACCGGTTGCGAGGTCTTCTGCGGTGTAGTACTCCACGGTGTCTCCGTTTCCGGGGCGTTCGATCGGTCTGTCGATCCACGTCAGGGCGATGTTCTCGCCGTAGCCGCGACAGTAGTCGTCGACTTCGCTGAAGCGGTCGTATGGTCCCTCACCGTCCGGGTTTCCGTGCGAAAAGTAATCGCGGTGAGCCATATCGTAACTGTGGGCCCGCGAGACGGAGGCGACGGTTCCGTCCCACTCGAGCGACTCGAGACCGTGATCCGCGCGCCGGTCGTTAACCGCCGCGTGGACGAAGTCCTCGACCGCATCGGAGCGAACCGTCTCGACGTCGGTTTCGTAGCTCGAGACGCCGGGATCGTCCGGGTCGGTGACGTCCGGGTCGCGTTCGCCGGCAGGCGGCGGGTTCGAACTCGGATCCGGACGATCCTGAAGGTCGATTCCGTCGGCGTCTTCGGCGCGCTCTATGAGTGTAGTTGCGAACGTGGCCGCCCCGAGTACAACCGCGCTCACGAGAAGTACGAGGACGACCAGACGCCCCAGCGCTCGCAGAATACCACGCTCGGACCGGTCACCGGACGTACTCTCCGACTTCGACCGCGGCCGCCGTGTCATCGTCCGTCGACTCACCGACCCGAGACAAGACTGTCCGGGTGCGTTGCAGTCACTGATACGGTCCGCTGCCCCGACGGTCACTCCCCGCCGAAGATCGTCTCGTGGATTCCCAGAACGAGTCCGGGAACGACGGCCATGAAGAGGTGTTCCTCGATCGGGATGCCGGCGACGTCGACACCGGTTCGGAGGTTAATATCGAAAACGCCGACGGCGAGCGTGTACCGGTCCCAGACGTACGCGATCGGATAGAGCGCGAGGATCGTCACCGCGGCCTTTCGAAGCGCACCCGCCCGCTGGAGCAAGACCAGGGCGACGGTGCCCCAGAACAGTTCAGTCACGAGGTAGGTGTACCGACCGAAGACGCTGATATCTGGTCGCATACATCACTACTATTGGTTAACAGACAAAATCGTTGGCACGCAACGGTGGGAACAGGCAGTATCTTCAAAACCCCTGCGGCAGTATATCGGATCGGAACGATGAATATCGCTGATATCGCCACACAGGACTACATCGAAGTCGACGTTGGGACGCGAATGGGGAAGGTTCGTTCGACCTTCGAGAACGGCAACCCCAAAGGAATTATCGTCACTAACGACGGGGAGTACGAGGGCGTCATCAGCGAACGAGAGGTCCTCCAATCTCACGTCGAGGACGACGCGAAGGTCGCAGCACTCACCAAACCGAGCCGGAGCGCACCCGCACCGAAAATCGACCGACACGAGGACGTCCGAGAGACCGCTCGCGTGCTCGTCGAGAGCAACGCCAAAGTCGCACCAGTTTTCGAACACGACGAACTCTGGGGCGTTATCAGTGACGACGCCATCCTCGAGGCGGTCCTCGAAAACCTCGATACCCTCACCGTGGAGGATATCTACACCGATGCGCCGGTCACCCTCACCGAGGACGACGGAATCGGCAAGGCGATCAACTACCTTCGTGAGCACGGAATCTCCCGATTGCCGGTGTTGAACGACAGCGGCTTTCTCACCGGCGTCGTAACCACACACGACATCGCGGACTTCGTTATCCGCGAGAACCACACGACGACGACCGGCGACCGCGTCGGTGACAGCGATCGGTTGCTCGACGTTCCCATCTACGACATCATGACCAGCCCGGTTCAGACGACGACGCTCGACACCACCGCGAAAGAGGCCGTCGAGACGATGCTCGAACTCGATTACGCCGGGTTGATGGTCACGCCCGAAGACGACGACCGCGTCGTCTCCGGCGTCATCACGAAGACCGACGTCCTCCGAGCGTTGACGTTCACCGAAGAGGAGTACATGGACGTCCAGATCACGAACGTTTCGTTGCTCGATACGATCTCTCGAGAGTCGATCGTCCAGAGCATCGAGGACGTCTCGGACAAGTACGCCGACATGCAGGTGATGCACGCCCACGTCCGGTTCACAGAGCACAAGGAGAAACTGCGCGGTACGCCGCTCGTGCAGTGTCAAATCCGCCTACGGACGAACAAAGGTCAGGTCGCAGGCACCGGCGAAGGGTACGGTGCGGAGAACGCCTTCCGCGTCGCACTCGACAAACTCGAGCGAAACGTTCTCGAGGTCAAAGGAATCACGGCAGACGAGGAGTACCGCGGTCAGCTCCTGCGAAAACTCAACGAGCTGTAAGCGGGCTCGACTCGCCCGCTCGCGAGCTCCACACGAACCTGACAGTCGAACACAAAGTCTATACCGGATGACCGTGGGTGCTATCGTATGGCCGCTATCGAACTCCGCGGCGTAACCAAGCGCTACGAACGCCGTGGCATCCTCCACACGGACTCCGTTACCGCCCTCCAGAACGTCGATCTCACCGTCGAAGACGGTGACGTGTTCGGATTTCTCGGTCCGAACGGTGCCGGAAAATCGACGGCGATCGACATCATGCTGGACTACGTCGCGCCGACCAGCGGATCGGTCAGGGTCCTCGGCCACGACGTCGACTCCGACAGCGTCAGCGTCAAAGAACGGACGGGCGTCCTCCCGGACGGATACGGACCGGTCAGCGAACGGACCGGACGGGAACACCTCGAGTTCGCGATCGACGCCAAAGACGCCGACGACGATCCGGACGAGCTGTTGGCCCGGGTCGACATGCTCGGCCCGGACGGCTACCCCGTCGATCAGTACTCGAAGGGAATGGCCCAGCGACTCATGCTCGCGATGGCACTCGTCGGTGAGCCGGATCTCCTCGTTCTCGACGAACCCTCGACCGGACTCGATCCGAACGGAGCCCGAACGATGCGACGGATCGTCCGCGAGGAGAACGACCGCGGGGCCACCGTCTTCTTCTCGAGTCACATTCTCGAGCAGGTCGAAGCCGTCTGCGATCGGGTCGCAATCCTCGACGCCGGTCGGCTCGTGACGGTCGACAGCATCGACCGGCTGCGAGACACCGTCGGTGGGTCGGCGCGCGTGAGACTCGAGCTCTCGACGGTCCCCGACGGCGTGATCGAACGACTGGAGGGTATCGAGGGAGTCTCGAGCGTCGACGTAGACGCGACGACGGTCGACGTCGCGTGTGAAAACCGTGCCAAAGCGCCGGCCATCGCGACCTGTTACGATTCGGATGCGACGGTAACGGACGTCTCGACGACGGAGCCGTCGCTCGACGAGCTGTTTGCGACCGTTACGGAGGGAACCGCGTGACTGACGCGGGTGCGGCCAGCCGTCTCGCGCTGTTCGCACGCGAAGACGTTCGAGATGCCGTACGCGAACGTCAGGCGCACGTTCTGGGTGTTCTGTTCGTCCTGTTAGGTGGGGGACTGGCGTATTCGGCCGGACGAACGGCACAGATGGTTTCCGCCGAGATCGAACTCGTGGGTCGGCTGGTCGGTCCGCTCGCGCTGTTGATTCCGCTCGTCGCGCTCGGACTCGTCGCCCCCGCGATCGTCGAAAAACGAGCGACCGGTGCGCTCACGGTCCTGCTTGGACTGCCCTTTTCGCGACGGACGGTCGTCCTCGGAACGGTTCTCGGGCGGACGATCGTCATCGCGGCCGGCGCACTCGCGTCGCTGATCGTCGCCGTTCCAATCGCGTTGATGATGGGCGTCTCGGTCGACCCTGTCGACCTCCTCGGAGTTGCACTCGCTTTCGGGGTTCTCGCGGTGACGTTCACGGCGATCGCCGTCGCGATTTCCACGCTGACGCGGACGTCTACGCGCGCCTCCTTCGGTGCCTTCGGGACCTACGTCGTCTTCGTCTTTGGCCTCTGGGCGCAGCTCCCGATGCTTGCGCTGTACGTCGTCTCCGGTTTCGAATATCCAGAGACGGTCCCGACGTGGGTCGAGTTCGTCTCGGCGCTGAATCCGATGACCGCGTTTACGAACCTCGGCGGTGCCGTTTCCCCACTCGAGAACGTGGCGTTCAGCTCGGTCCCGACCGAACCCGCCGTCTACGAACGGCCATCGGCTGCGCTCGTTATCTTGCTCGCCTGGATCGGCGTCTCGGTCTGGGTGAGTATTCTGCGATTCGAGCGAACCGATCTGTAGTGGCCGCGAGTGGGCTCCGTCGCTGACCGTCGTCGATCGGCTCCTCGCGCATCGCAACCGGTCACGTCGTCGCACCGCCGCGTTTCGTGGCCATCGGCTCCGTCGGCACCTCAGCGACGGCTGGCAGTTTCGCCGCCGTCGACGCCCGCGTCAGTGATCCGGAACTGGGCGGATTCGCCCACCGCTTTCGAGCGGTGTTTCTCGAGCGTCGCCCGCCGGTTCCCGCCGCGGAACCGCTCGAGTCGAAGAACGACTCCGGTCCAGTGTTCTAACGTGTTCCCCCCGAGCGCACGCGTCCGATCGGAGTCCGGGTCGGAAAACACCTGGTTCGTCAGGACGACGGCCAGATCGTGCTTTCTGGCGAGCGAGAGGAGGTGTGTCACCTGTCGGGCAACGCGACGAAGGGCTTCTCCGTCGTCGCCGTCGGCGGTTCGCTCGAGTCGGTAGAACCCCGTCGCGCTGTCGAGGACGATCAGATCCGCCCGCTCAGCGAACCCTTCTGCGTCTCGGACGGCTTCTGCCTGCTCCTCGAAATCGAGTGCGTCCTCGATGACGATCCGCGAGGCGACCGTTTCGATCGCGGTGGACTCGTCTCCGGGTTCACACTGGGCCGCAAGCAGTTGCTCGAAGCGGTCGACCGAAACGCCTTCCGTATCGATGTAGACGACGGTGCCACCGTCGACCGCCGTCGCGACTGCAGCCGAAAGCGCCAGGTTCGTCTTTCCCGCCGCCGGCGGACCGTACAGTTGCGTGACGGCTCCGCGTTCGAACCCTCCGCCGAGTAACTCGTCGACCGGAGTACAGCCGGTTGGAATCGCCTCGTCGTTCACGACCGGCATTCGTAACGTTCGCGCAAAAAGCCCCCGGAACCCGGCCGGCCATCGAGTACGTTTATTCGCATCGGACCCGAATCGGAACTCGTGATCGTCGTCGCAACGTCGGACTTCGAACTCTACCACGGCGTCGTCAACGAACTCCGCGATCGCGGGAGTCAGTTTACGACGATCGAACCCGATCAGACGCTTCCAGAGCCGACCGACGTGGTCATAACCGGAGCCGATCACGCCGATTCGTTCGACGAGATACCGACGATCGTTGCCGATCCCGACGAGCCACGGCTCGCGGTCGATCAGGCGCTTACGACCGTCCGCGGCGACACCGGTCGGACGATAATCGGCGTCGATCCCGGACGGAAACCGGGAATCGCCGTACTCGCCGGGGAAACGGTCGTCGCCGCGTTTCAGGTTCCGCTGTCGGACGCAGTCGCGGTCATCCAACGAGAGGTGAGCGAGGCCGCCGATCCGCTCGTCCGCATCGGGGACGGCTCCCGACTGCAGAGTACGGCGCTCGTCAATGACCTCGAGGACGTGCGAGTCGAACTCGTCGACGAAACGGGGACGACCCCCTACCTCGGAACCGGTGCCAGGGGAATGGAGGACGTTCTCGCCGCGGTCAACATCGCTCGCCTCGAGGGCGAAGTGGTCGAGGCTCGAGAGATCGAGCCGACGGCAGGCGAACTACAGGTCATCAAAGACCGGTCTCGAGAGCGAAGCGAGACGAACCGGGCTATCGACGAATCCCTGGCCAGGCAGGTCGCGCTCGGGGAGTTGACGATCGAACGGGCGCTGGCCGAACATCGAACTCGCGGCGCAAATCACCGTAACGACGACGGTCGAGAGCGCGGACCGGACGATCGCGAAGAAGACAACGCGTCGTCGAATCGATCCTCGAGCGAGGACGCGTAGTTCGGGTCTCAGCGCGTCGTCGCGATCCACATCCGCTGGACCGCCGGTCGGTTGACGAGCCACCATCCCCCAGCGCCACCGATGCACCCGACGAACGCGAGCCAGCCGTCGGCGCTTCCGGCCGTGACGAGCAGCGCCATCACGCCGAGTACGCCCGCGGTGGCGAACGCACGCATCGGCTCCAGACCAGTCGCCTTCGCCGCGAGCAACAGGTATCCGACACCGAATCCGACCGACGCGACGACGTCGACGAGGTAGTGGACGCCAAGAGCGAGGCGGGAAAAGCCAACGACGGCGATAACGATCGAAGCGATGAGGAGTCGCCCTCGAGCGCTGAACCGATCGCTCCAGTACGCAAGCGATACCCAGAGGACGGTCGCCGCCATGGTGTGTCCGCTCGGAAAACCGGTTCCCTCTCGCGGGACGGCCTGGAGCGACGCTGGCGGGCGCGGGGAGTCAATCGTCGTCTTCAACACCAGCGTCAGCGCGAGTCCACCGAGAACGATCGCCACGAGCGTAGCCGTCTCCCTCGAGAGGAGGTGATCGGAGCCACTATCTGCCGATCGGTAGACGTCGACGACCACCAGTATACCAAGCACGCCGACGACGACGAGTTCGTCGCCGAGCAACGCCGTTATCTCGAAGATCGGACCGGCCCACTCGGGGAGCACCGTGCGGATCAGCTCCGTGACGCCGACGTCTCGGTTCATTGTGAGTGATCGCCACCGTTCGATCGGTGCGGAAACGGAAGAGTGGATGACCAGTATTTCGGCCCGCAAGTTAACTCTTTCACCGGAGAATCCGGTCGGAGAGGGAGTCGTGAATCGATCGGAGAAAAGCAGCGAGCCGATCGAACACTCACTCGACCGACGACAGTGACTGCCCGAACGGAGAGGCCGATGGGACAGTCATCAGGTGTGTAGTGACGTACAGTGGTTACGATAGGTCCTGCCGAGAATCGCGAGGAGTACTCGGCGGTCCTAAGGTAACAGGCAATTACAGGGAGCAGCTATTTAGGCGACTTTGGAATGGTCGTAGCACATGCACGCTGTCGTCCTCGCGGCCGGAAAAGGAACTCGTCTGCGGCCGCTCACCGAAGACAAGCCGAAGGCACTCGTCGAAGTCGACGATCGACCGATCATCGAAGACGTCTTCGATAACCTCCTCGAGATCGGTATCAGCGAACTGATCGTCGTCGTCGGTCATCTCAAAGAGCAGATCATCGATCGGTACGGCGACGCGTACGAAGGCGTTCCGATCACGTACGCACACCAGCGCGAACAACTCGGACTGGCACACGCGATCCGCCAGGTCGAGCCACACGTCGATGACGACTTCGTGTTGATGCTCGGTGACAACGTTTTCCGAGCGAACCTGGCGGACGTCGTCAATCGACAACGGGAAGCACGGGCCGACGCCGCGTTCCTCGTCGAGCAGGTTCCGTACGACGAGGCCTCCCGGTACGGCGTCCTGGATACGAACGAGTACGGCGAGATCGTCGAAGTCGTCGAGAAACCCGCGGAGCCGCCATCGAACCTCGTGATGACCGGGTTCTACACGTTCACGCCGGCGATCTTTCACGCCTGCCACCTCGTCCAGCAGAGCGACCGCGGCGAGTACGAACTCCCCGACGCGATCGATCTGCTGATCCAGTCCGGACGAACGATCGACGCGATTCGGATGGAAGGATGGCGAGTGGACGTCGGCTATCCCGACGATAGGGACCGCGCGGAAACACAGTTACGACAGGAGACGGGCCCCCTCGTCGAATCTTCGACGGAATCCGAACAGCCCACGGAATCCACAACGGACTGATCCCGGATGACGAACGTTCTCGTTACCGGCGGTGCCGGATTCATCGGCTCGCACCTCGCCGCGTCGCTTCTCGAGGCGGGCCACACCGTTACCGTCCTCGATCCGCTCGATCCGTACTACGATCTCCGAATCAAAACGCACAATCTCGAACGGTGTCGCGAGATCGGCGGTGATTGCTTCCAGTTCATCGACGGATCGATCACCGACGAAGAACTCGTTCACTCGGTCGTTTCGAGTCACGATATCGAGGTCGTCTACCACCAGGCTGCTCAGGCGGGCGTTCGAACGAGCGTCGAGAACCCGAAAAAACCCCACGAGATCAACACGACCGGGCTGCTTACGCTCTTGCTCGCGGCCGATGAACACGGCGTCCACCGGTTCGTGAACGCGTCGTCCTCGTCGGTCTACGGCGAGGTGGAGTACTTACCATACGACGAGGACCACCAGACGGTTCCACGAAGTCCCTACGGCGTGACCAAGCTCACCGGCGAACATTATTGTCGTCTCTGGAACGAGATCTACGACGTTCCGACCGTAAGCCTCCGTTACTTTACGGTGTACGGTCCACGGATGCGTCCGAATATGGCGATTACCAACTTCACCTCGAGGTGTCTCAACGGGGATCCGCCGATCGTCTACGGGGATGGCCAGCAGAGCCGCGATTTCACCTATATCGACGATATCGTCGATGCGAACCTCAGTTTGCTCGAGACGTCCGACTGTGACGGCGAGGTCGTAAACGTCGGCTCGACGCGGACGATCACGATCGAAGAACTCGCAAACCACGTCATCGCTGAAACGAACGCCGCGGTCGGGATCGAGTATGCGGACGCCAGAGAAGCCGATGCACGCCACACACACGCCGACGTTACGAAAGCTGGTGAGTTACTCGATTACGAACCGACGACCGGAATTCGCGACGGCGTTTCGCAGTTCGTCGACTGGTACCGTTCGAATCGTGAGTGGTACGAGCCGCTGGTCTTCGCATCACGGGCGGGAGAGTCCTCGCCGTCCCAGACGTCGTAATGGCTGACGAAGCCGATCCCGACGCGATCGCTGAGGCCACGGCGTCGTTTCGCGATCAATACGACGACGGAGAGCACACGCTCGAGACGGTTCTCTCGGTCGACGACGAGTACGAAACCTGGACGTTCGACGATCTTCCGCTCGATTCAGGAATCTTCGGGGAGCTCGTCTCTCGCGGTATCGTGAGGAAACGCGACGGCGAGTACCGTATCTCGAGTCGCGAAGGCGTCCGGGCCGGACTCGAGGGGAGAGCGGTATCCACGGTGGACCAGGACGATCCGCGGCGTGCTCTCTCGAGTCCGATCGCACTCGACGTGCGTGCAGGAGCGGCACTCGTCTGTGCGCTCGCCTTCCTGTTCGGAATGCGGGTGCTGAACTATCGGTCGGTGGTGCGTGGCGAACACGTCGTTTCCCCGGCGAACGATCCCTACTACTACCGGTACTGGATGGAAACTCTGCTTTCGGAGTCGGACGGAATCACGGATACGACCGTCGTCACGGACATGCCCGACGCCGCCGCCTCGCGCCGACCGCTGACGCACGCTTCGAATTGGGCGCTTGCCGAACTCCTCGGCGGCGATCAGTGGGCTGCGGACATGGTCGCCGCCTGGCTCCCGGTCGTCGCGACCCTCGCGCTCGGAATCGTCGTCTACTGGCTCGCCCTGATCGTCACCGACGACACTCGAGTCGGGATCGCATCGGTCGGTCTCCTCGCACTCACGCCGGTACACGCGGTCTACACGAGCATCGGCTTTCTCGAGCACCGCCCGTACCAGTACCTCTGGATTGGGGTGACGATTCTATCGCTCGCCTGGCTGGCCGTCGACGTGCAGCGGCGGCGAGAACGTGCGTCGAGACCACGAGTAGCGATCCGTGAGCACCTGCTGTGTCCGTGGACGTGGATCGCCGCAATCGTTCTGGGGATCGCACTGGCGTTCTCGGTGCACTCCTGGGGTGGGTCGATACTGCTGTTCGTTCCCCTCGGCGCGTACGCCGGACTGAAAATCGCTCTCGACGTTCGGGCGGGCCTCCCACCGATGGCCGGGAACGCGCCGCTGCTGGTCGGAGTCGGCATCGGCGGAGCGATCACCGTGCTCTTGCACGTTCGGTGGGGCTGGCACGAACCGTTCACCGCCGTCGTCTCTTCGATCGTCGTCGTCGGCATCGTGGCCGTCGCCGCCGTCGGAGAGCTGTGGCACCGCCTCGAGTGGCCCACTCTCGGAATCCTCGCCTTCGAAGGCGGAATCGCCGCTGTCGGCGTCAGTGCACTGTGGTATCTCCGCCCCGATGAGTGGACGCGACTCGAACAGCGAGCCGAGGACCTGTTCGCTCGGGAGGGTGCGACGGAAACCGGGTCGCTGTTCACGACGGAAAACGCGGTCGTACTCGAACCGATGGCCCAGCTCGGACCCACGTTTTACATCGCGATCGCCGTACTGGGGTGGGCCGCCTGGACCGTCTCCCGACGGTACGATCCGGCGTGGGGGGTGCTCGCCGTCTACAGCCTATTCTGGCTCGTGCTGGCGGCGTTTCAGGTTCGCTTTGCGGCACAGCTGTCGATCGTGGTATCGGTCCTGGGTGGATTGGGACTCGTCCACCTGCTGGCGTGGCTCGATCTCGTCCGGACTCCAGTTCCGTTCCGAGAGTCCACCGCGAGCGCTCGAGATACGGTTGGACCGAGCGCTCGTGATACCGCGGCCGACGGGGGCGACCGCGAGCCGAGTATCGCTCTCCCGGAGGACGGGCGCACGCTCGGAGCACTCATCTGGATCGCGTTGCTGGTCTGTGGGTTGAGCCTGATTTTCGTGCCGACGTTGAGTGCCCAGACGGTCCACAGCGACGCACAGTTCGAGGCCGCGATGGCTATCGACGACCACGCGGCCGACCGAGAGACCCCGAAGACCTTCGTGTTGAGCGAGTGGGGCGACAACCGCATGTACAACTACTTCGTCAGCGGCGAATCCTCGAGTTACTGGTATGCTTCCCGACACTTCGAGGAGTTCAGGACTGGCGGAGATCCCGACGGCTGGTACGAGGAGTTCAACGAGAGCGACGTCGGATACGTGGTCCTCACCGAAGCGGGGGGATACGACGAGCGAAATGCACAGCGACAGCTCCACGACGAACTCGGAACGGGCAGCGACGGAGAGACGCCGCTCGAGCACTATCAGGCGGTCTACGTCGACGACGAGGTGACGGCCTTCGCGGTGGTTCCAGGTGCCACGATCACTGCAGACGGTGAACCGGGCGAAGAACTGTCGCTCGAGACCGAGGTACCCGTCTCGGGCGAAACGGTTACTTACGAACGAACGGCTACCGTCGACGACGACGGAACGCTGGCGGTGACGGTACCCTATCCCGGAGAGTACACCGTCGGTGAACGAGAGATCGACGTCCCAGCGCGAGCCGTCGAAACCGGGTCGGTACTGGAACTCGAGCAGTCCTGAGTTGTGTCGAGCGGTGCGGCGCGTGAAAAGCACCGTATTGGTCGGGTACACTCGGGTTTCGGCCCGAAACGGTGCTCTTACCGATACTTCACATCACCGAGACCGGCCGACTGTTCCGCCAGAACGCAGTGCTCGGTGTGAGGAATCAGTCAGTCGAACACGGACATACAATACGTGTATCGGTATCGTCCAGCACATCGTTTCAGCTCCGGAACATGCAATTGTGTCAGACTGAAAAACTTTCGGTAGTCGACGCTCTCGAGAAAACATCAAATGGAATATAGTATCTGTTGGTGAGGCACGCAGTGAATGGTCACCGGCTGGCAGTACCGAACGGTAAGTGTACTCGGCGTACTGGTGCTTACCATCGGTGCCGTCGCACTAGCGAACCATCCGACGGCCCAGCTCTTGTTCACGACCTACGTTCCCGTGTTTAACCGACTCGAGGTAACCGTGTTGAGCGACCGGTCGCTGTACTGGGCGATCACGCTGAGCGTCGTCGCGGTCGGGTGCAGTCTCGTTCCGCTGTACAAGCCCCAGCCACGTCGCGTCCTCGATACCGTCGTTCTCTCTCAAAAGCGTATCCTCGTCGCCGGTCTCGCGATTGCAACGCTCGGATACTTCAACTGGTCTCATCGCCTCCCACGGGCGACGCTCGTGATGACCTTCGCCATCCTGGGTATCGTCGTTCCCGCGTGGTTCGTCTGGATCCGCCGACGCCCGCCCGAGGAGGCCGACCGGACGCTCGTCGTTGGCGACGACCTGGAACAGATCGAACGCATCTCGCCGTCGGTTTCGGTCCCCGTTCTTGGCTACCTCTGTCCGTCCGTCGTGAACGTTCGCGGCGAGCCCACATCCGTCGAGACCGCAGCCGACGGCGGCGTCACCGTCGGCGACGGCGGCGAGCGGGACCGACTCGAGACCCCGAACCGTCTCGGTGGCCTCTCGCGCCTCGAGAACGTCCTCTGCGAGTACGACGTCGACACCGTCGTACTCGCGTTCCTCAATGCCGACCGCGCGGAGTTTTTCGGCGCGCTCGATACGTGTCACGACCACGGCGTGTCCGTGAAGATCCACCGCGAGTACGCCGACAGCGTGCTCGTCTCTGAAGGTGACGTCGGCGAGATCGTCGACGTCGACCTCGAGCCGTGGGACCCGCTCGATCACCTCTACAAGCGCGTCTTCGACGTCGCGTTCGCGACCGTGGGGCTCGCGGCGTTCGCCCCGCTGTTCGCCGTGATCGCGCTCGCGATCAAACTCGACAGCTCCGGGCCGGTGCTGTACAGCCAGGACCGCACCGCCGGCTTCGGGGAAACCTTCCCCGTCTACAAGTTCCGGACCATGGTCCCGGAGGGCGAGTCGGTCACTCCCTCCGAAGACGAGGAGAACGACCGGATCACCGGCGTGGGACGGGTGTTGAGGCGGACACATCTCGACGAGCTTCCCCAACTGTGGTCGATCCTGGCGGGCAACATGAGCGTCGTCGGCCCGCGGGCCGCGTGGACCGAAGAGGAGGTCCTCCTCGAGGAAGACGCGCCGGCGTGGCGAAAGCGCTGGTTCGTCAAACCCGGACTGACCGGACTGGCACAGGTGAACGACGCGTCCAGTACCGATCCCGAAACGAAGCTGCGCTACGACCTCGAGTACATCCGACGCCAGTCGTTCTGGCTCGACCTGAAGATCGTCGTGCGGCAGGTGTGGAGGGTGCTCGAGGACGTGCTCGAGATGCTCGGCCCATGAACCCGATCGATAGTACGCTGGTGGACGTGTTCACTCAGTTACCAGGTAGCTGGTGGGGCCGCTCGATGATTTCGTCGCAGGCGTTCAGCTTCCGGCGGGCAGACGGGCGAGACAACAACGCTGGCTTCAACGAGGCTCGTTATAGATGACAGCAAGCCGACCTCCCCTCTCCGTACTGATGTCGGTCTATCGCGACGAAACGGCCGACCACGTACGAACGGCGCTCGAAGCTCGTCCTGACGATCTCGTCGGCCGCATCCGGGTAGACCGTGCTGGAACAGACGCAGAGAATTCCCCGGTCGGGAACGTATTTGGCGACGGTACGGCGCGCGATTCGGACGGCGCTCATGTCCGGCTCGTCGCCGTTCATGTCGGTCGGGACGGCGATGATGAAGGCGTTGGCCTCGAATGGCATGTGGGATCCGTGGTCGGTTCGAGGCCCGCCTCGAGCGCCCGCGCCACGTCGCAGTCGGAAATATCGTCGACGTGCGACGATCCGTCCCGGAGGTCGGCCATTCGGTCCTCGTCGATGCCGAAGTCGACAACGTTGAATCCCGCCGCGGAGAAGTGACACGCCGGCAGGAGTCTGACGTAGCCGATGCCGACGACCACGACGGTCGCTGTTCGATCATCGGTTTTTTCGTTCGGGAGGCGTCATCAGATCACCTGCTCGTACGCCGACGCCGACCGGCGTTCGTCGATGACATCCCGAACGGTCCGAACGAGATCGGTTTGCGGATGCCAACCGAGCGTCCGCTCGCGTTTCTCGACGTTGGGTTCGCGCTGTTGTGGCTCCTCGAAGCGCTCGTCGAAGGCGACCTCGTACGGACGTGTTCGATTTCGGGGTCTGAGCCGGTGAATTCGATCACTAGCTCGGCGAGGTCGTTGATGCTCGTCGGGACAGGGGACCCCACGTTGTACACGTCACCGTGAGCGACGGGAGTCTCGAGCAGGTCGCGCGTGACGCGGACTGCATCCCTCACGTGGTGAAATTCCGCGTCTGGGCCCCATCGCCGTACACTATCAGTGGTTCGTCGTTCAGGGCCTGCTCGACGAACGTCGGGACGTCGTACTTCGAGGCAGCCTCGAGGACGAGTTCGTTCCGCGGAGGTTGGTCTCGAGGCTCTCGAGCGGTTCATCGACGATCTTCTCGACACCCACGGCAGCCGCGAGGTGGTAGATCTCGCCGGCGCGTTTGATACACTCCTCGACGATGGGCTCGCTTCGGATATCAGAGGAGATGACCTCGAGGCGAACCGAGTCGGGCAGGTTGTCGATCGATCCGGTCGAGAAGTCATCGACGACCAGTACGTCTCGAACAGGGAGTCGACGAGGTGGGACCCGATGAAGCCGCCACCTCCCGTGACGAGCGTTTTCATGACACAGTACACCCATTTGCTTCCGGCTTAGCATTACAACGGTCAGTAACGCAATCGAAACATAACTGCTGGAAGGATGTTGGAAATATGGTTTTATAACACCGGCCGCTCGTCGAGGAAGGGACGAAATAACGCGTTTCGGTCGAAGGGTGGCGGGGGTAGCGGCGCGTCCCGCCGGTGTCGGACGGGACGACAGCGGTAACTTCGGGCTCGAAACCGGCGGCCACCCCGACCGGGCGGTCGAACGGATCGTTGAGACCGATCGTCGGCCGACGGTTGGTGCGTACTAGTCCCCCGACGAAGGCGAATCGAACCGACCGTCGTTTTCGGAGTTGGCTCCTAAGTTCGAGATCGAAACGTCGCGAGAGGGCGGGACTATACGGGTCTCGGGCCACCGCCTCGAGGACGCGAATGAGGAACGGGATGTGGATGTAAGCACTGGACAATTAACTGTGTGGTCGGGACGTAGTCAACCAATGGCGGACGACTCCGAATCCGTACTCGTCGTGACGCAGTATTTCCCGCCGGAAACGGGAGCGTCCCAGACGAGGTGGGATGAGCTCTCGAGACGCTGGTCGGACGAGGTCCCCGTGACCGTCCTGACCTCCGCCCCCGATTATCCAGAGGGAGAACTGTACGACGGCTACGACAACCGGTGGTTGCGACGCGAACGAAGGGGCGACGTCGAGGTGCTCTACACCAAAACAATCACGTCCTCGAGCGGAAACCTCCTCCGTCGGAGCCTGAAGTTCGTCTGGTTCATGCTTATCTCGACGATCATCGGCATTCGATACACGTCCCCGTCAGTCGTCGTTGCCACGTCGCCACAGCCGTTGACCGGCGTTTCGGCCTGGATCACCGCCCGGGTCAAAGGAGGATCGTTCGTGTTCGAAGTTCGTGATCTCTGGCCCGAGTCGATTCTCGCAGTCAGCGAGTTCGGCAATCGGTTCGTCATCCGGGGTATGGAACGAACGGTGGCGTTCCTGTACCGGCGCGCGGACCACCTCATCGTGGTTTCACAAGCTTTCGTAGATCCGATCGCGGAGTGCGGGGTCGACCGGTCGAAGATCTCGTTTCATCCTAACGGGATCGACCTTGAGTTCTATCGGAGAGGACCCGCCGAGTCCCCGGTGGTGGACGATATCGACGACGAGTTCACCGTCTCGTACGTGGGCACGATCGGGCGGGCACACGGGCTGTCCGTCGTTCTCGACGCAGCCCTGGAACTGGATGACGTCCAGTTCGTGCTGGTCGGCGACGGGGCCGAACGCGAGGAACTCGAAGTCCGGGCTGCCGGACTCGACAACGTCGTGTTCGCCGGCCGCCGACCGAAGGAGGAAGTGCCGGCCATCCTCCGGGAATCGGACATCGCTCTCGTTCACCTGAAGCCGCGCGATGTCTTCGAGACGGTGATCCCGTCGAAGCTTCTGGAGTCGATGGCGGCCGAACTCCCGATTATTTTAGGAGTTCATGGCGAAGCCGAGCGAATATTGACAGAGGCGGACGCTGGCATCGCTATCGAACCGGGGAGCGGTGACGAACTGATCGCCGCGGCGGAGCAACTTCGGGAGAACCCGGAGCAGCGGCAGATGTTCGCCTTCGCAGGACGAGAATACGTGGTCGAACAGTTCGATTGGGAGACCATTGCCGACGCGTATCTAACGACTATCACCGAGGATCCAGACCAACGGAGTGATGCGAGACCGGAACAATCCGTAACGAACGCGGACCTTTAAGTCCGAATCCGGGATCCAATACGTGACGAATCATCAGGTCAATGTCATCCACGCTAAGTTTCGTACTAGGGACAAGACCGGAGATCATCAAACTCTCTCCAGTGATCCGGGCCTGTCAGCGAAGAGAGATACCGTTCTCGATCGTCCACACCGGGCAGCATTACTCCGAAAAACTCGACTCGGTGTTCTTCGAACAGCTCGGACTGCCCGCGCCCGAGTACAACCTGACCATCGGATCGAGCAGTCACGGCGAGCAAACCGGGCGGATGGTCGTCGAGATCGAATCCGTCTTGGAGAAAGAACGACCCGACGTCGTACTAGTGCAGGGCGACACCAATTCGGTGCTCGCCGGGACGATCGCGGCAACGAAGCTAGATCCGATCTTGGTAGGTCACGTGGAAGCAGGGCTCAGGAGTTTCGACCGAGACATGCCCGAAGAGGTCAATCGCCGGCTCGCCGACCACGCCGCGGACTACCTGTTTCCGCCGACTGAAACGGCTCGAGACCAGTTACTCGAAGAGGGTCTCCCTGCCGAGTGGATGACGATCACCGGTAACACGATCGTCGACGCCGTGACGGAAAACACCAGCATCGCCCACGAGCGAAGCGACGTTCTCTCGGAATTCGGGGTGCGAGAGCGGTTCGCCCTATTGACGGCCCATCGCGCCGAGAACGTCGACGATCGGGAACGGTTCGCTTCGCTGATCGATAGCGTGGCAGCGGCCGTACGGAAACACGACCTTTCCGTCGTCTATCCGATCCATCCGCGAGCGGAGAAGCGGATTTCTACGCTCGATATCGACGTTCCGGAGGAGATCACGCTCGTGGAACCGCAGGACTTCCTCGATTTCCTCGTCCTGGAGGACGAAGCCGAGATCGTCTTCACCGACTCGGGGGGCGTCCAAGAGGAGAGTTGTATCTTACGAACCCCCTGCGTGACACTTCGGGACAACACCGAACGGCCCGAAACTATCGCAGTCGGCGCGAACCGCATCGTCGGCGTGGAACGGGCGAGCGTCGTCAACGGTGTCCGAGAGATGCTCGCGGTCGAACCTGACTGGAAGAACCCGTTCGGCGACGGAACGGCAGCAGAACAAATCCTCGATGCGCTCGAATACGAATGATGGACGACAACCCACGAATCTGCGTTCACGGACTCGGCTACGTCGGTCTTCCGACAGCGGCGATCCTCGCGAACTCCGGATTCGACGTGTACGGGTTCGACGTGGATCCCCAGCACCGACGCGACCTAAAGAATCAGGACTTCACGTTCGAGGAACCGGACCTCGAGCGGTTCGTGAGCGGCGCACTCGAGGACGGACTGACGATCGTCGGTGATCCACGGCCGGCGGAGTTTCACGTGATCTGCGTGCCGACGCCGTACGACGAGAATCTCGATCGGACGGACCTCACGTACGTGGAGGCCGCCGGGGAAACCGTGGCGTCGCTGTTGCGTCCTGACGACACCGTAATTCTCTCCTCGACGGTCCCCCCGGGGACGTCCGCCGAGAAACTCAGAGAGATCGTCGAACGTGAGGGATTCTCGGCGTCCGAAGATGTGGTGCTCGGCTACAGCCCCGAAACTGTGTTGCCCGGAAACACGCTCCGGGAGCTCCGGGAGAACGACAGGCTCGTCGGCACGGTCGGCGGGCGACAACCGGACCGAATCGTCGCGCTGTACGACTCGTTCGTCTCGGGGGATATCAGGACGACCGACGCGACGACGGCGGAGTTCGTCAAACTCGTCCAGAACGCGTACCGCGACGTCAACATCGCGTTCGCGAACGAGGTGGCGAAGCTGGCCGACGAGTTCGAAATCGACTCTCGAGGGTCGATCGCGCTGGCGAACAATCACCCGCGCGTGGACATCCTTCGACCGGGACCGGGCGTCGGCGGCCACTGCATCCCGATCGATCCGCTGTTTTTGAACCACGGCAACGACATCCCGATGCTCATCGAGACCGCCCGCCGGGTCAACGACGGGATGGTGGGATTCGTCGAGCAGCTTCTCGAGGCGGCGCTTGGAGAACTGGCGGGATCGACAGTCACGATCCTCGGAGTCGCGTACAAGGGCGGCGTCGCCGATACGAGAAAAAGTCCGTGCTTCGCGCTGATCGATCGGCTCGCGAGAACGGAGGTCGACGAAATTCGATTGACCGATCCGTACGTGAACGGAGAGGTGCGCGGACGGGAACTGGTGGCGCTAGAAGAGAGTCTCGAGGCGAGCGACGCCTCCGTGATACTGACGGACCACCCGGAGTACGGGGCGCTCGATCCGGAGGTGTTCGCGGACCGGATGGCAGGTCGGACCGTCGTCGACACGCGAGCGATGGTGGACGAGGACCGATGGGCCGCTGCCGGTTTCGACGTCCATCAGGTGTGAGAGGTTGTGACGGACCACCTGACGCTTCTGGGCACCGCGATGAACAAGCGTCCCGAACAGCTTCTCGGCGTCTGTAAGCGGTCGCTCAAGGGGAAGCTGCTACCCCGTCTTCCCGTGAACGTCGACCGACGGTACGAACGTCGAACTCCGGAGAACCCGACCGCCGTCGTCGAACCGATTCGAGAGAACACGGCGGAACTCCAGCGAAGTACCGCGTCCCGGCGCGAGACGTTTCGGGAGCGAGCGAACGACGCGGCGGACGGAACCCTGACCTTTCTCAACGAGTCCGTGGAGTTTCCCGACGGCGATCGAGTTTCGTTGTCGCCCGAGCGGTTGGAGGAGCAGTCTCTCCACTGGAAGCTGAAGTGCTGGGGGTTCGAACACCTGAAGCCGGTCTGGCTCGGGTATACGGACCCGAAAGCGCTTTCGGGTGACCAGCGACGAATTCACCGGCGGTGGCTTGACGAGTGGATAAACGCCCACCCGATCGCCGCGGAGCCGGGATATCTTCGGCGGGAATGGATGCCCCACGCGGTCTGTCTTCGAATCTGGAACTGGAGTCGATACGACGCGACGTTCGGGGAGGGATTGTCGCCGGATTTTCGCCGCGACATCAGGCGATTCGTCTACAAGAACGCGGCGTTCCTCTCGGACAACGTCGAGTACGGCGTCGGCGGAAACCACCTGATCGAGAACGGGGCCGCGCTCGTGATCGCGGGCGTCTACCTCGACGAGGATCGGTGGCGTCGGCAGGGACGGCAGATCCTCGAGCGCGCGGCGTCGAATCAGTTCTTCGACGACGGCGGTCACGTCGAGCGATCGCCGATGTACCACGCGATCGTCTGCCAGCGGTATTTGAGCGCCCATTCGCTGTTGAGTACCGTGGGGGAACCGTCGGGCGAGATCTCACGCTGTGCCCTCGAGAGCGCCCGGTTTTTGCAGCGGTTGCGCCCGCCGGACGATCGGATTCCGCTGTTAAACGACTCCGTGTTCGGCGAGGCACTGGCGCTGACGGAGTGTCTGGCGTACGCTCGAGCGGTCGGCGTGAGCGACGGCTCGAGCGGAACGGAAATCGGTCGGATGGACGGCTCCGGATTCTACTGGCTCGGAGGCGGGGACGACAGGATGCTCGTGGCGGCCCACGAAATCACGGTTCCGCACCTCCCCGCCCACGCCCACGCCCACCCCGGACACGTGTGTCTCTGGATCGACGGGCAGCGGGTGTTGACCGACACGGGCGTTTACGAGTACGCTGCGGGGCCCCGTCGCCAGCACGCTCGAAGCGCCCGAAGTCACAACACGGTACAGGTCGGCCGAACGGAACCCGCCCGGATGGCGTCCTCGTTCTGGCTGTGGGGCCGTCTCGGTCCAACTGTGTCGTTCGCCGAAACGGACGGGACGCTCGAGTTCTCCTATTCCGTGGATGGAATCGGTCGTCCAACGTATAGACACGATCGAAAGATCACTCACGAGTCCAGAGTCTGGACGGTGGGCGATCGGGTCGACAGTAACGGGAAACCGGTGACGAGTCGACTGCACGTCCATCCGGCGTTCGACGCGAGGATGGCGAACGATCGGGTCCGGATCGAGGACACGCAGGCGGAACCGGTCCTCTCCGTGGCCCCGTCCGGACACGAACGAGTTTCGGTCGAGACGGCACCGTACTATCCCGAGTACGGACGGGAACGCCCTCGAGACGTGATCGTCCTGCGACACTCGCAGTCGGAACCGCTCTGGGTGCAGTTCGAGAGTTCGACGGAGTAATTTCCCGATGAACGGCCATATGCTGGCAATAAAAAAGAAACGTCGAACGGTGGTGGGTGGTTATAATGCGCCAACTGCAGCAGGATTTCAGCAGCGGGGAACTACAACTCGCCGAGATTCCGCAACCCCGCACGTCCTCGAACGGCGTTCTCGTCGACACTCGCTACTCGCTAGTGAGTGCCGGGACCGAACGGGCGATGATCGAACTGGCGAACAAAACCCTCCTGGGAAAAGCGAAAGAGCGTCCGGACCTCGCCAAACAGGTCATCAACAAGGCGCGAAACGACGGCCTCCGTTCGACGTATCACTCGGTACGGTCGCGTCTCGACAAACCGCTTCCGCTCGGCTATAGCTGTTCGGGACGTGTTATCGACGTCGGAGACGATGTCACCGAGTTTTCCGAGGGCGATTTAGTCGCCTGTGGCGGTGCCGAATACGCGACCCACGCCGAAGTAAACCACGTCCCGGAGAACCTCTGCGTCTCCGTTCCCGACGGGGTTTCGCCCCGCGATGCGGCGTTCACCACCATCGGTGCGATCGCATTACAGGGAGTTCGTCGCCTCGAGCCGACGCCGGGCGAACGGATCGCGGTGATCGGGCTCGGGCTCGTCGGACAGCTCGCAGCCAAACTACTGTCCGCGTACGGACACCCGGTACTCGGAATCGACATCGACGAGTCGAAGGTTGCGGCAGTGGACGAACTCGAGGCGAGCGCCGTCATCGAACAGGATAACGTGGAGTACATTGCGGAGTCGTTCGGCGACGAAGGCGGCGTTGACGGCGTGATCATCGCTGCGGCAACGGATTCGGACGAACCCGTCGAACTGGCCGGGAAAATCTGTCGAGAACGAGGTCGGGTATCGGTCGTCGGCGACGTCGGCATGGATATCCCGCGGTCGGAGTACTACGAGAAAGAACTTGACTTTCGGCTCTCCAGATCGTACGGCCCCGGCAGGTACGATCGGTCATACGAGGAGAAGGGGCTCGATTATCCGATCGGCCAGGTTCGATGGACGGAAAATCGAAACATGGCGGAGTTCCTTCGACTCGTCGGAGACGGACGCATCGACCTCGAGGGACTCGTCTCACACACGTATTCGTTCGGCGAGGCACTGGACGCGTACGATTTCATTCTGAACGGCGGCGACTACACGGGTGTCGTTCTGGAGTACGAGCGCCAACCCGAACGGGAGAACGGCCGGCTCGACCTCGAGTCAGTTCCGAAGCGGTCGGTATCGAACGAGATCTCCGTCGGTGTAATCGGCGCCGGTACCTTCGCGACGGGCACGCTGTTGCCGGCGATATCGAGCGTCGACGACCTGAGTATCGCCGCTGTCGCCACCGCCACCGGCGGCAGCGCTCGAGCGGTCGGCGAGAAGTACGACGTCGATTTCGTCACGACCGACTACGAGGAGATCGTTCGCGACGACGGAATCGACCTCGTCGTCGTCGCCACTCGCCACGATCTGCACGCCGAAATCGCCGTGAGCGCGCTCGAGGCCGGGAAGGACGTCCACGTCGAGAAACCACCCGCACTCGATCGAGAGGAGCTATCAGCGCTCGTCGAGGCGGAACGGTCCGCGGACGGCCGGTTGATGGTCGGATACAACCGCCGGTTTTCGGACCCGGCTCGAGAGATCGCGGACGAACTGGCCGGCCGCGAGACGCCGTTTATGGCGCAATACCGGATCAACGCCGGTTCCGTCCCGCTCGATCACTGGACTCTCGATCCGGAGGAAGGTGGCGGGCGAATCGTCGGCGAGGTCTGTCATTTCGTGGATCTGATCCAGTATTTCGCAGAGAGCAGTCCGAGCCGCGTCTACGCCTGCGGACCCGCGGTGCCCGAAGACTCTCCGACGCGGCAAAACGTCCAGGCGACGGTGGAGCTCGAGGACGGTTCGACCGGAGTCATCACGTACACCACACTGGGGGACGACTCCGACGACAAGGAACACGTCGAAGTCTTTCACGGCGAACGAAGCACTACCATCCGTGATTTCAAAACTGGTCGACTCGGCCTGAATCAGGCGAAGGGGTTCGAGAGTGAATTCCGGGAGTTCGCCTCGGCGATCCAGAACGGTCAGTCCGCTCCGATCGGTCTCGAGGAAATCGTCCAGACGTCGTTGACCACGTTCGCGATTCGAGAATCGCTGACAGAGTCGGAAGTCGTCGAACTGTCGCCGATGTCGTTCCCCGGCACTAGTATCGAGGGGAGGGGGTTCGATTAGACTCGGAGGCGGCCGTTGTTGCTCGAGTCGGAAGCCTACCACCGTTCACGAAACGCAATCAATTAGTAGTGGTGTCTTGGATTTTTTCGGATCGTGTGTATTTTACTTTCCAAAAATAACTACAGACAGGGCTTCGGCCCCCGAGAACATATAAGATTTTGATCTATTACGGAAATTTAAGCGGACCGGTGGTGTAATAGTGATGGTACAGACATGGATTCCTGTGCTAAATCAGTACATGACATGTGTCCAGCCCCGTTCCAGAATATCGCAGTTTTTCTCAAGCTATTTCATTTTGATAAACAATATATCAATTTACCTTCACAAAAGTGTTGGTAGAGTCCTACATCAGTTTTGATTACAGAAATATAATAGATAAAAATCTAGATAAAAATGAAAATTGGGATTAACGGCTTGGCAGCAAAGATGGGCGGCGGTGTGACATACCTGCAACATCTCGTAACTAATATTCTGGAGGTTTCAGACCACAGGTTGCATTTCTTTGTTTCATCAGTAGCAGTAGAGCGATTCAATCTACCTATAGAATCGGATCAATTGACGGTCGAATCGGTCGATACATCCGGGACTGCGAGTCGATTGTGGTACGAGCAGACATACATTCCCCGACAAATCGTCAGAGAGAACATTGACCTCTTGTATTCACCTAGTGAGATTCCTCTTCTAATGTGTCCCTGCAAGCAGGTCGTAGCGAATCAAAATTCTCACTTGTACTATGATATTGACACCGAAGAATCCTTCCGGCAGCAAGTTCGGAAACGAGTGCTTGCGAGGGCATTAGAGGTATCACAGTCGATTTCGGAGTCAATGATATTCGTGACGGAGTCATCGAAACGGAAGGCAGCACGCGAATTAGCGATTTCAGAAGACAACGCATATGCGATCCACCACGGTGTTGACCCGTCGTTCGGGGATGCATCTAATGAAGGACTGATCACCCCAGCGGAAGAACGTGACTATATTCTCATGGTATCTACCCTATATAAACATAAGAATGTACATAATTTAATTTTGGCATATTCTCGACTCCCGGCAGAGACTCGACATAAGCATCCGCTCATTATTATCGGCGACAAAACAACTGACAAAGAATACACACAAAGAATCGAATCGATGGCGAAAGAATTAGAGGTTGCAGAAGATGTATCCCTTGTAGGCCGTGTCCCTCTGAGCGAGGTCAAGTCCTATTACAGTAACGCTCACCTGTTCGTCTTTCCATCGCTAATCGAATCGTTCGGGCTACCGCTACTGGAAGCAATGACCGCTGAAGTCCCTGCTGTAGCCTCCGCAAGTGCGTCTCTTCCTGAAGTCGGTGGTGACGCAGTGCTGTACTTTGATCCGAAAGATCCAGACCAGATATCCGTTATCATCGAACAAGTATTGAACGACGAAAAGCTGCGGGAGGACTTGATCGTTCGTGGCCGAAATCGAGTCAAGGAATTCACGTGGGAAAAATGCGCGGAAGAAACAATCGAAATATTTGAGAAGGCTGTCGATCCCAATGAGTGATCGTGTTATAAAATCTAACTTATAGCATGAATTTCTCACGTCCTGAGTCGTGCCTTCGCTCATACTTGGTGATTACAATGACGAGCTAGGGACACAACGAAACGAACACTTCTGTTTGTACGTGAACGCGGCTTTAGGCACGTGACTGATCGGCGTAATTTTTGCACATCTTGATCCAGTCACTAGTGAAGTTCAACCAAAAAATCTCTCGGTGAAGAACGTCCTGAAGTGGTCTCTACCCGTAAAGATCCCGATGAAATCTCGTTCTCTAGGTCTTGCACACTGGTTCGATAATATTTAGCGTCTTTCAAGACTACTATATGAGTGCTATCAGTCGGTTTGTATAGTTAATCTGTAACAAATGAGTGAGCAACGAACCCAAATGTGACTACAAGAATTACTGAAGGAGCAGTGAAGTGAAAAATGGTCACCGACTCGAACAATGAGTAGATCCAGTAACTGGTCAGGATCGCCGGAAATACCGCTGGCATCGTGTTTACTCGGTCTCGTACAGAAACCAACAATATCCGCGCAAACATGTACAGATACAATATGAATGGCCCAAGACCACCCCACAGTCCCAGCATGTAGTATGCGTTATGTGGCTGAGTCCCGCTCTGGGTGGCGAGGCGTGAATTCCCTGGTCCATATCCCAAGAATGGCTGCTTTTGCATCGAATCAATCGCGTGTTTCCATCGCCATGCTCTTGGCTCCGACACAAGTTCGATTAGGCTAGGAACAGGACCAATTCCAGTGGGTGCGAGAACAAGCAAGCTTCCAATAATACCGGACAGGCAGAATATTCGAACTATAGTCGTGGAGAAGTGGTGTATCGCTATGAACGTCACAACGCCAACAATAAGTGCAATGAAACCCCCTCGAGATCGCGTCAGTATTAAAGATATCAGTGGGAATAATAGCGCAATTCCAGAAATCACTATCTCGCTCATTGGTTTTTTACTTACTGCAGTTCTTAGATAGCTGACTCCAGCGAGAACTCCAGGGAGAAGAACTACAGATAACTGGTTCGGATTCTCGAGCCCAGCAATAGGGACTTCACCATATCTTGCTTCCCCGAATATAACGTACTCCTCGTAAGGCACAGCACGGAGCAATTCCACTGGTCCAATCGATTCAAGTGGCAGGATGAGTGCGAGGACGCTAAATAATCCTAGAACGAACGAAATCAAGAAAATATGAAACAGGAACGATCCACTACTGTACACTTTCGGGATAATGAAAATTGCAGTTCCGCTAATGGCGATAGCCGCCACAGTTTGCAAAACTGATTGCGATATAGTTGGTGAAACTGTAACGGAGCTAATTATAAAGAAAGCCCAAATAGCCAATAGTGGGAGAAAAATAAACCTTGGTAATTCAATGTACTCGTCGTGTCTACTTGACCAGAGCATGCAAATGCCGAAGACGGTTCCCAAAATCAATACGTTCACTACTTGTGTATTTCCGAACATAGTGAACGAGAGTAAAGATAGAAATAGCAGAATGAAAATAATAATGGAAGCGATCTTAGAATGAAATTGACCGAAGGCACTCATAGCACCAATCGGGACCACCTCCATCCCTATGAAAATATCTGTTAGTGGTATCGAGTTTCAAGGATTATAACCACGAGAACTGCGAATGACGGTCTGATGGCTTCAATGTATTGCTTCGACTTTCATCCGTTTTTGCTGAGCCTCCGTAGCCGGTGATCAGTGGTAGGAACTACCTTTGAAGGATTTGTGATGTTGATGATCTTTTCCGCATCCTCGATCAGCAACGTCAACAGTCCAGCAGCGAATAGGGGAGATATTTCGTCAGATCGCAGAGGATGAAATGGGTTCTAATCATCAGCCATTCCTGTAGGAAGTTACTAGTTGAACAAATCATAACTGTCGGTGGCACTGTCTAGTTGAGCACCTCCTTAGCTGGTACTCGGCCATCGAGTGCTCGATACGAGCATCTCAGTGAGTCGATGCAGAAACGCTGCCACCGGATCGGTTCCACGGTGGTTGTACACGTCGATTTCCGATAGCAGCTTCGACTCTGTGCCGATCGCAGTGTACAGCCACTTTTTCTCGCCGTCTACCACGATGTCGACAGCGACCCGCCAACGGTCGAGCAGTCGCGGGTCGTTCTGGGTATTTGATAGTTTATACGACCAGTTCCAGGTTTTGCCATGAAAACGGTCAATGCCCAGTAATTCGATTACTGCAATGACCTCCCGAACTGACAATCCCATTGAATCTAGGCGCACCCCGAACACCATGACGGGTGTTGGAGTGCGCTCGTTCTTCCAAATCGTTCGTACAATTTACGAGACCCGATAGAAAGACCTTTTCGAAATTTTGGGTTCAATAGTTCTCTTTCCTAGAAAAGATTATTAAAGGATGGCAAATTACGTCGTGGCCATGGATGAAGGTTTAGTATCAGTCATCATTCCGACATATTATCGAAATAACGAGTTGGAGTCAGCAATCGAAAGTGTATTGAGGCAGACATATAAAAACTGCGAAGTAATTGTAGTCGATGACTCCGGAGAACAATACGCAAAAAGTTTAGTAGATTGCTATGATGGTGTTAATTACATAGGGTTAGAAGAAAATAGAGGGGCAAATTATGCTAGATCAATTGGCACATATAAATCTAATGGATGCGCCATCCAATTTTTAGATGATGACGATATAATCCATGAGAAAAAGATAGAAAAGCAGATGGCTCTTTTAAACAGATATTCAGGTGTAGTATATTGTGGGTTTCAAAGGAACAATATAATTCATTTACCACCAGAAAGAGGAAAGGGAAACGTGTTAAAGGTGACACTCGGGTTTGATTTAAATAAATGTATTACATCCTCCATGCTAATTAGAACTGATTTAGTTAAAGATATTCTACCCTTCCCCAATTTACCTGGTTCGGATGACACTTACTTAAAAATAGAGTTGGCAAAGCGAACATGTTTTGATTTTGTTTCTGAACCATTAGTTGAAAAACGTAGTTTGAATGATTCAAGAGGATCAGGTGAAGGTGCCCTCTATGGCATGAAAGAGGTTATAGAATTATTCGATGGACTTTATAATGAATATGATCCTGAGGTCAAAAAATCAGCTATTTCATCATTCTACTTGAGAAAAGGGAGTTTAGAATTGGAAAAGTCAGGTTGGTCTCATCGTGCCACCATCGACATATTTAAATCTCTAGTTTATTCCCCAAATATATTTAATATTGGGTATTTTCTATGCGCAATATTTGGGCGACCAGGAGTTAAAGTAGGGAAGTTTATATTCAATAAAGCTAGTAACAACCGTTCAATGTAACTAGTACTTCTAGTTGATCCTTCAACAATAAGTTTGATGATATTGTCAGAGACTGGCTCTCAGTGACCAAGCGTACGCTTGACAAACGCCATGCGTGTGCGATGCTGGTATCGAAAATTTCGCAAGATCGTCCTACTGGTTGTCGGCTACAACATTAAGCGTGCTGTGATCTAAGTAAATCCAATGTCGTATGGCGATTGACCAACTCCTTTCTGGACTGAGAATGGATTCGTAATCACCGCTAAGCTCTCGAGATAACGACTGTAACAAGTTTCAGTACCTCACAAAGCGTTACCAGCTAATTCGATCTGAGTCTCCAGTTTCGTCCTGACGAGTCATCACGAGTGGGTGAACTACGCTGATCGAAGAGGGAGCTGTCGCTGTCGGTGGCGATTAGCCGCCGATGCGACGGCGTTGCCACTCGCGGTGAGGCTTGCTCCGTCGGTGGTTACCGGTGGAACCGATCGTCCGGTGGCCGATTTGTGGGGACGGCCCGACGCACCGCGAGGGACGTCCACGCTGCCCGTCGGATCATGTTGATGAACTCCTTGAACGGCCAGGACCAGAGGCGACGCCCGCCACGGCGGGGCGTCGCCACATACTCCCAGTGTAGATACCGCCACACGTTCTGCAACAGCAGGCTCACCACGACGTACAACAGCCGTACGACCGGATCTTGCGTCGATGTCGTCGCAATACTCTGTTCGGACAACCGGTAGCTGGCCTCGATACCGAAGCGTTTCGCGTAGTGGTATCGAGCGTCTCGTGGCGTGTCGATGAACGGCGCGTCAGCGGCGTAGCCGTGACGCGCCACGCCATGTTCGTTGTAGCGTCCATTCTGGTAGGCACAGTCGATGTAGACGGGAAACTCGACGGTCACAGCTGGACCGTCGAGTTTCCCCGTCAGGTCGTGTTGGATGACACGACTCCAGCCTTCAGAGAGTTCCTGCTTGATCGTCTTTCCCCAGCGGACGATCGGCATCACGTAGGCGTAATTGGGCGCCTGAAGCAACGTGAGACACTTGCTGTCGTAGAATTCACGGTCGAGATAGACGGCCTTGACGCTGAAGTCAAGGCCGTCGAGCACACCGAGAAACTCAGCGAGGACACAGCTGGCAGTGTCGCCGTCTTCGAGACGGCGCACAGTCAGCGTAAATCGCTTGTTCGTCACACGTGCGTAAAGTGTAGCGTACGCGTGGAATGCAGTGGTTCCACGTTTCGCTTCCGAATGATAGAGGCCGTCCGTCTCGTCCTCGTCACCGTAGTAGGGCCGCAGGTGGAGGTCTGCGCAGACCTCCACCTGCTCGGGAAGTACGTCGAGAACGTCCTTCTGAAGCAGCGTATTGCCAATTCGTTCGACCGACTCCAAGTCGAACTTCTCGCGGAGGTGGTACAGAACCGTGTTGTGGTGGGGTGAATCTTCGCTCTTCTCGCAGAGTGTCGAAACCGAGGTCCCGTCGGCGCATGTGCCGACGAGGACCTCGTGAACGTCTTCAGACGTCGTTTTGGCGTTGAGAGCGAGGTCAAGCTCAACTTCCTCGTCAATCGTGTTGACGAGGAAGTTAAGAACCTGGTCCTCATGGATTGAACCGTCTGCTTGCGTGGGATTGAACACACCATCGGCAAGCAGACATCCTACCTAGTCACTTACCATTTAGTGGAGACTCTCGGATTTGTCCCGACTGCATCAAGTCGCCTTGTGAAGTACTGATACCGATCCGCCACGACGGCTAAAACCGAGCGATCGGATCTTTCGTGGTCGTGGTTGCTCGCGGCCGGCGAAGTAGTCGATAAACCCGTTTCGGTCGCAGATTAACTGCGGTAGAGCTGTTCAACGCGTTTCGGTGGGTAAGGGATGCGTACACGAACGACCTCGCCGTATTTCTCTGATTGTCCGGTTGATAGAAGAACACAGATCGCGAGCGGGAACTCAGATTCCTGCTCATTTTCGTTATACATGCGATAAATTGTCATGTATGATTTGTACCTCTCTAACATCTATATTCGACTATTACACCCGAACCGTCCTCGATAGAGGTGATTCCAATTCCGTCGGCTTACCCTTGTCATAATCTCGTATTGTCGTTCCAGGCCAGGGTCACAATACGGTTCGATGATGGTCGGAACAATCGAACTTGAATCCTAACGATGGGACGACCGACAGGATTTATGACCGCTCATCTGGGAACACACGACGTCCAGATGTCGTCTTCAGACACCGGAGCTATTTCCCGTTGTGAGAAACTTGAGGACCCTTTCAATGACGCTCGCTTCGATCCGATGTTCACGGTGATCTTCCTTGGCCTCATGTTGGTAGCTGCGGTACTCAAGGGGATCGGTCGGAGTTTCATCTTGTCGATCAACGAAATCGCCCCTGTTGACGGCTCCGTAGCGAATTTACAACTGATTGAATAATCGTTCATATAAATCACTCATGGGGAAATATAACTAATGAACATATTAATGACAATTTGGGGTGACTACCCGCCCGATGCCAGAGTTAGAAAGCAAGCGAAGACACTTCTCAACGCTGGCCATAATGTCAGAATTCTTTGTGAATCAGATTCCCCCGGTATCGAAAATATAAAGGGGGCTACTGTCCACCGAGTATATCGTCCGGATCCGGGCCATAACCTACGAGATGTTCCGCGTTCCATCGAATTACTTCTAAAAAATGTAGATCCATTATGGAGGGACGAAGTTCAAAATGAAATTAAGAAGAATGTCGATATAATTCACGTACATGACCTTCCACAAGCAAGAACTGTACTTCAAGAGAGCAACGTACCTGTTATTTTGGATCTTCACGAGAATTATCGTAAGGCAATCTATCACTATCGGCCGGACCTGAACTTTTGGAAGATACTGACCAATCCAAAAATACTAGCGAGACGAGTATGCAAGCCTCCTTGGCGCTATCATTGGGAGCAGAAATTTGCGATGAAAAACGCCGACCATGTACTAGCAGTAGTTCCAGAAGCTAGGGACGAATACATCCGGTCAGGAATCGATCCGGAGGCCGTTTCGGTCGTTTCAAATACTGTTGATTTAGAGTGGTTTGATAGACATATACCAAATTCCGACGACCTGTATTCCGAAGAATTCACACTTACTTATGTTGGTAGTGTGTCTGGACCACATAGAGGTTTAGATACGGTAATTCGGGCAATCCCTCGGATTAAAAAGGAGATTCCAAATGTCCTCTTTCGAATTGCGGGAGGAGGCCAACTGAACGATTTAGAAGATTTGGCAAATAACCTGGGAATTCGGGATCACATTGAATTCACTGGGTGGATTGACGAAACAGAATTCCCGAAATATATGTCAAGTGCAAACATTGGACTGTTACCTCATCGATCAAATGGTCACACCAATACAACAATCGCTCACAAATTGTTCCAGTACATGGCTGCAGAACTTCCGGTAATTGTGACTGATACGCGTGCTGTGGGTCGAGTTGTTAGAGAAGCCAGCGCAGGTGTTGTTGTCCCACCAGAAGAGCCGAATGCTATCGCTGACGCGGCTATTAACATCTTCCAATCAGAAGTTGGTAGAATTTATGGGAAAAACGGACGAAATGCAGTAGAGTCAAAATATAATTGGTCCCATGATAGTAAACAACTCCTGAAGGTATATGACAAGTTGTGTTAGAGTCAACTAAAGGCACTCAAACTCTATATTATATTCCTAGTTTTCATAATATACATAGCAATAGATATTCACTTATGCTATATAAATCGATATTGTACTGAATATAGGCGCAAAAATCATGCGCGTTTCATTATTAGGCTATTCCCTCATCAAACCTGATCGATCTAATCTGGAACTGCGCCCACCACGACTTCTTACCGAGAACTGGCGAAGATACCGACGAATTTCGAGATCTTACTACTCTGCGTACGAAGAGTGATCAGAGCATCCTCTGAACATTTGGAAGAAACGGCCGATCTATAGTAGACGTTAGAAATAATTGCTCAGGCACTGTCTAGTTAAGCACCCCATAGCGAAAACCGGATACGCCTGGGAAATCAGTAGGTTTGATTGGTTTCGGCCATTTAACATAGCTATTATAAGAGTTATGACTGATGGCAACCTTGTGGCGAGAGCCTTTGAGAAACTGCGGGAGGACGGCCTGGCTGAATTGTCTAAAGCTATCTACCGAACAATAGCACCCTGGCAATACCTAATTCAATTACATGGATACAAATATCGTTTCAACGGTCACCCAGGGGTAGGGAATCCGACTAATCTCATCACGGTATCACCGGACCTTATCACCCACCGCATAGCGACTTCATGGTTAGACGAACCCCTTTCGCAAGGGGTCATGATCCGGGGCGGGGATTGGGACCTCAAAGCCAAACCGTTTGAGGAAAGCCCGAAGTATCGTTATATCAGCGAATTCGCCGAGCGTGATTGTCCGCCCCCCGAACGAACGGAAGTTGTACCCGAGTGGGGAAAATCAGAGCAATATCTCATAGAATTCGAACGTCTGTACGAGTCAATTCAAACGGACGGTTTTCAAACGCAATCAGAGCTTCCGGATGGCGGCGGCGTTGTTAATGAAATAAACATCTGTATTGGCCGGGATGGCACGATGATCGTTAAGCACGGATATCATCGGGTGGCTATCGCGAAGGTTCTAGAGCTTGATGCGGTTCCGGTTTACGTTCGGGTCCGACACGAAGACTGGCAACGTCACCGAGACGAGGCATGGGAAGCTGACTCCGTCAAGCAACTAAGCGCTGAAACACGTCGGCATATTTCCCACCCCGATATCCGTCAAGCTCTAGACCGATAAATATAATATATAAATATCTTGAAACTATATATATATTGGTGGATCGCCCGGTGAACTTCGGTCGCCTGCCTGAGAGCTTTGTATTCGGTGGGTCACCGCTCGGATAAACGTCCTCACCGCGGAACGAGGTAGCTGTATCATCCGTTCTAGCTTAGCGACTGACTGAGACGGTGATCACGCCGAAATTGCGTCGACTCTGACCGCAATCATACCGAGATCGCTGCTGTTCCAGCAAACCAGCCGGTTCTTGATCATGTCTCCCGTCGAAGGCGGCGCACTCGCAGTCGTGAGTGCGCCGCCGTTCCAGAGCCGTCGCTGATCAAGCCGGGGCGATCCAGCCCGTCTCGTCAGGCGAGTTCCTTACCAGAACTCGCCTGACTCTACCTGTTCACGTAACCTCGGACGGTGTGGATTTGGATCTCGTGACGACCACAGCAACAACGAATCAAGATCCGGTAGCTCGTACCCCAGATCCAGCATCAGATACAACTGGATCAGATGCGCGTGCCGTTCGACGGCGTGTGAACACCGTCGTCAAGGGAGCCGCGTCGACGACGCCGAGGCGTCGTCGGCGCAGTCTCGCTGTTTTGCGTCCAGTTTCTGGAGTTCGTCGACGATAACCCGGCTCAGCAGCAACGAGAGTGCTGCCATGATGATCAGCGCCTCGATGATGTAGGCGTCGGTCGTGTTGATCACGTCCAAACCGAACCGTGATTTGAGTTCTTTGAACAGCAGTTCGATCTCCCAGCGCGCGCGATAGAGCTGTGCGATATCAGGCGCGCGGTAGTCCTCTCTGTCCAAATTCGTCAGGTACAGATGATACTCGCCGCTGTCATCGTTGCGAACGCCGACTAATCGGAAGGTTCGGGTCGTGCTGGCGCCCGACCCTCGTTTGCGGTCGAATGAGAGCGTGATCTGTACGTCGATTTCCTGTCGCTGCAGGTCGTCGAGGACGGCCTGCAGCGACTGGCCCTCCAGTGGAATGCTGTTCCCTCGCCACGTGCGGAGTTCTTCGACGATCTCGAAGTCTGTGTTTTCTTTGACGCGAGAGACGAACCAGCCGTCATTGGCGTCAATGTGGTCGAACAACCAGAAATCGTAGTAGCCGAGATCGAACAGAATGAGGGCGCCAGCTACCCACTTCCGGCGGGTAGCTGGCTCCGTTCATGGGTGCTCGCGTCGGGAACCGCGTCGGAAGGCCGGTCAAGAGCGATTCCGTAAGGTGGAGCTTCGCCCCGGCCCGGTCGTCATCGAGTGTATAGACGTCTCTGGCGTCTTGATGGAGCGAGATGATCGTAGCGTCGACGATGAGGACGTCTCGAAATCGTTCGAGACGTCCGGTAAGCTCGGTTTGGCACGTGTCGAAATTCTCGATGGCGTCATCGAGAATCTCTCGAAGGAGTGCAACGAACCCTGGTTTGAACCAGCCGTGAAACGTCGCATACGAGAGTTGGTCACAGTCAGCCATCTCAACGTAACGTTCGAGAAACGCCTGAGTGGATCGGTCAGATCCGGCAGCGAATCCGAGTGAAAGCGTGTAAAACAATGCAACGACGTCGAGTTTCCGCTCTCGCTGGATGAAATTCGTTGCGCGAGCGCGCTCGCGCAACTCATCAGATGGAAACGCTCTTTGAATGCGGTTCACAACTACTGAATCCGGTGGTGTGTACACACTCTCCACCTGATTCTCACGTTCCTAGTTACTGACGGTTTTAGCTCGCCGTGGACGGACGCACCAGTTTGCTAAACTAGAACGGATGGCCGTAGAGAGTTCCATTGATCCGCACATTATGCGCGAGATCGATGGGACGGAACTCACGATGCTTGATTAGCGGTTTCACGCCCTCTTCCCTCGGCATATCGCGTAATTGCTGTCACTCGTAGCCTTTGCCAACCGAGCTGGGTGGTTTGAAGTCTATAGCCGTGGCCGCAACCTCTGCCTCTCATAATGACCTTCTCACCATACCAGCACTTGCTGGCTAGTCTTTACAGATTCGGACATGATTCTGCCATTATGGCAGCAACGATTTCAAAAGCCATTACTAAAGTCCGTGAGGATGGCCTGAAACGGTTTATACGAAACACTCCAGCATATACACATACAGAATTATCCAGATTGGTTAAGAGTATCCAATATATTCGTTGGCAGCGGTCGGGGTCCCATTCAGTATCGGTTGAAAATATTAATGCTGAGTTCAACATTAATGATAGAGCAGATTTTCATGCAGTGACATATTTCAAAGAGAACGAACGTGAGCTGGCTCGTGATTTATTGACTGAAGTCACTCCGGGAGACGTAGTTTGGGATGTTGGTGCAAATATTGGAATATACACATGCTTGTTGAAACAACTTCCAACAGTTGAGCCCATTGCATTTGAACCATTCCCGGAGAACAAACGACGACTTAAACAAAACCTTAGGCTGAACGGGATAGATGCGACTATTGTTGATGCTGCGCTATCAGATCGGAATACAACTGTGGAATTTGGACTGGCATCGAATCAGAACGGGAATTTAGGAGGATCAAAAATTTTGCGTACTGATGAAGGAAATATGGTAACAGTTCCAGCGCGAACAGGAGACTCTCTTGAAATACCACAACCCTCGGTCGTGAAAATAGACGTTGAAGGAGCTGAGCAGGACGTAATAAATGGAATGAAAAAGACACTTCGCACTTCTAACTGCCGAATTATTTACTGTGAGATCCACCATTCCGATTCCGGATCATCAATCTTTGAGTATGGGTCAACTCCATCACATCTAAAACAGACCCTACAAGATTTCGACTTTACAGTAACAACGCTTGAGAAGCGAAACAATCAGACGCAGATAAAAGCCACAAAATAGCACGTGAGTTAGAAGTAGTCTGGTAGCGTTGGAATCTGAACATACAGTGTAGCATTATCAAAAATGGTTAGAAAAGTAATAGATAACTGGAGTTCACCGAACTGGTGGGTTTCGTCGGCGATTCCATACGCAGGGAAACGTGCAGCGAAAGCCTATTACGATTTGAAAGGACGGCACGATATAATAGCCTCGGAGTGGGATAACCTCATACTCCTCGATGCATGCCGCTTCGATATGTTCCAAACCGCCAGCGATATCGACGGCTCTATCTCGAAAACAATCTCGAAAGGGTCGACGACAAAAGAATTCCTCGAGAATACGTTTAGCAATGCTGAATATTATGACACCGTCTATGTGACTTCAAATCCGCAGTACGTCAACGTTGGGCTGAACGATGTCTTCCACGCCGTCATTGATGTCTGGGACTGGGGTATATCGACTAATTGGAAGAGCAAGCTTTGTCCATCCGATGACGTCTCTACTTGGTTCGTATAATCGGTAGCGCCAAAATCAAATCTGGTCTCGGTTTCCTGAGTACGACGTGATCGAATCCTCCCATATCTGCTGTGTAGATCAACTATAGTCGAGTTAGGGAGAAGGGGTGGCGCTTGGCTGCATCAATACAGAACATTACCAGAATCCGAATCAGCCTATACTTAGTCATGTGTCAGCCAAAGATCTAAATGACTTGCCGACGAGATAGCTGTCGTGATTACGAAGATTGGATCGCATGTAATTCTGCATACTGACCGTTGCTATCGATCAACTCTCCGTGGGATCCCTCCTCAATAATATTCCCGTCGTCAACGGTGTAGATCCGATCCGCGTTCTCTACGGTCGATAACCGGTGTGCGATCGCGATGATCGCATACTCACGTTCCATGGACTCGATCGCCGCCTGAACCTCCTGTTCGAGATTTGAATCGAGGTCGCTCGTCGCCTCGTCTAGTACTAGCAAGTCCGCGTCCTCAAGCAACGCTCTCGCGAGCGCGACACGCTGTTTCTGTCCGCCGGACAGTTTCACGCCCTCGTCGCCTAACACAGTGTCGTACCCGTTGGGCAAGTCGTCGAAGAACTCGTCAACCTTCGCAATCTCGCAGACGCGATCGAGGTCTGCTCGAGTCACGTCTCGATTACCGATCGTCAGATTGTACCGGAGCGTATCGTTGAAGATGAAGGGACTCTGTCGGACGACCGACAGGCGTTCGCGCCACTCGTCGACGTCCATTTCATCGATGGGTGCCCCGTTCGCTCGGATCTCGCCTGCGTCGAGATCGTACAGCCGAGCCAGTACGGAGACGATCGTCGACTTTCCGGCGCCAGATTGTCCAACGAACGCAACGAATTCGCCTTTCATTACCTCGAAATCTATCCCACCTAGTACATCTTCCTCACCATCATACGAGAACCAGACATCGTCGAACTCGACGTGTTCAATTTCCTTGGGAACCTCTCGAACGGGATCATTGGGTTCTTCGTACGCTTCCAACTCCTGGATGAACCGCTGTGTCCGAACGAGGTGTGGCAGATCATTTTCAACCTGATAGTATCGTTTATTGAGGTGGCTCACTTTCGGCCCCAACTGGAACATTGCGAACAGGAAGACCCCTAACGCACCGAGGGATAAGTTTGCGAACGTGAGCGCGAGATAGATCAACACGAACACGGAGACGGCGACGCCGAGGTTGTAGAAGTTGTTGATCGCCGCCTCGTTGCGTCGGAGGGTGATACGAGCGTCCGTATATCGATCGACCGCCTGTACGAAGTCGCTGTACAGCTCCTCGGCAAGTCCAAAAATCCGAACATCACGAATCCCCTGCGTTCCCGCCTGAGCGGCCTCCTGGCGGCGTTCGTTCGCATCCGCGACGACGTCTCCGACTTCGTAACCGGGCTCGATCACGCCGCGCAAGAGGAACGTTAACCCGCCGAGAACAGCTATCGCAAACACGGTCAACAAGGGAGCCATCACGAACGCGATCAACAGGTACACCAGCGAGAGGAACAGATCCTCGAGCAATCGTATACCCCGTTGAATTACCCGTCCTGCGTAATACGTCTGGGTAACGATCGCATTCAGCATGTCGTCCGACCCCTCTTCGTCGAAGTACTCGACTCGAGCGTCGAGCGCGTTATCGAACGCTCGCAACTGAAGGTCGCGAATATAGTACGTACGGAGTGCTTCCCGGAACCATCCGACCACGAAACTGATCGTATACCGGACCGTCATCACGGCTGCCACGCCGAGGACGACGAATCCGAGCGTGAACGGAATTCCGATCAGATCGTACGCCTGCACGAACACCGCCATCAGGCCGTCGGCTTCCGCCACCGGATCATCGACCTGAACGATCTCGATGATCGGGAGGATGAAACTCAGGCCGATCCCCTCGAGCACCGCAGCCACCAACCCGAGCGCGACGATGATCACCGTAAACTTCGGGTCGAAACGAGCGACGTCGAGGAGTGCCTCGAGTTTCTCCCGGCGGGTGATCGACTCGGTGTCTGATGACGACATTCTGGCCGTCGCGTGCTCCCATAGCGGCGGTTATAAATCCCGCCGGTCGTCACGCCCGTTAGGATTTAAATTCAGCCGAACTCGAGTAACTGTACAATCCGATTATGTCGTTCGAGAACTCACTAATACCGGATTAGAAAACGAAACTCAGCCCTCCCCCTCGAGCCGACTCGCGTCTAGTTCGCCCTCGAGATACGCCGTTCCCTGGTCAGTGATCACGTAGAAGCCGCGCGACGGTCGGTCGACCAGACCGTACGACGCTAGCTGTCGACATCGGACGCCGACGTAGTCGTTGTTCCGGTCGATTTCGCCCGCGATCGCCTTCGGCGTGCCGGCCCCCCTCGATTCGAGGTACTCGAGAATCTCATCGTCTGCCCGCGTCATCCACTCAGCACGCTTTCGCATCTGTATATCTCTGCTAAGCAGAGTTCTATCAAACTACGTCGGAGCATCATTAGAAGGCTGCTATAGAGTGTATATGTACTGCTATACAGTAGTAATACTCTGCAAAGCATAGATTTATGAAACTCCATATTGAAATAATGGTGCGGGAACGGTACGGGCTCATCACGGCGTGCCCTGAAAGTGACAGGCCGGTGGTTGACGCACCGACCTGTGACAACTCCCGTAACCACACTACGGAAGCCATGTCGAACGACGAATCGCGGGGACGTAAACGCCCCGACCGACCGGAGAACCGAACTCGAGCGGACGACCACCCACCGAAACCGACGAATCGGACGACCTACGACGGGTGTCTCGATGCGATCGATCGACTGACCGCCGCCGTGCTGACGGACGTTCGCGTCGACGACGATCTCAAAAAGTCCGACCTCGAGCGCCACCTGCGCGAGATCCGCGCGGAGGTCGAGTGCGCCCGGCAGAAGCTGCCCGGCGACGGAATCACAACAGATGTGCCGATGGTGCGTCGCGGCGGGCGCGGCGTGACGTCGTGGCTGGGCCCCGATCCGAGCGCATTCGAGCGCTTCGTCGGCGACGATCGAACGGACAACGGACCCTGATCGGAGATGAGAACGTTCGGTGCACAACGTCGACGACGACCGTACGCCGTCGGGTCCCGGCCGCATTATCGGCGCGGAACAGGAGTGTTGGCCGAGATCGCCGCGCCCTCGGAGGAAGACGAGCAAACGGACGGCCGGACCCCCCGCTGCGAAGGGATTGCGGACTTGCGAATTCGCCACGCGGTAGAACGCCACGAGACTGGCGAGGTTTCGACGAACGAAGCGGCGCGGATCGCGGCCGTCAGCGCCGCCGAGTGGCTCGAGATCGCTCGTGAACGCGGCCTCACAACTCAGCTGTCGCCCGACGCCCTCGAGAGTGACGTCCGGAGTGCTCGAGATATCTGATTCTCGATACGGCGTCTCACACTCGGTAGCAGTTGATTTTCGGTCGCTCCCTGATGGTTCACTTGAAGAACGTACGAATCCGTCGAATCAGAACCAGAGGGGAATCCTCGAGCGACTCCCCAGCTACCCTATGCGACACGAAATCCGGGCTGTTTCAGGGATAACACCCCTTCCGTGGATAACGAATATAACAACGCAAACGCTAGTAACGGGCAGAGATGTCGATTGATCGGGAAACGTTCGAACGATCGAGTGAGGAGGAGCTCGAGGAACTCTCGTCGGTCGACCGGGTGCTCGGATTCCTCGCGACCAACGACGACAGAGCGTTCAAGGCCCGAACGATCGCTCGAGAGATCGAGCTGGACGTCGGGGCGGTGAGTACTGCACTCACCCGTCTGAAAAGCCGCGGTCTCGTCGAGCACAAGGGGACGTACTGGGCCGTCACGAGCGACGAACGACGGCTCACGAGCCACGAGGGGTACGCACGCGCAACAGCGTTATTCAACGAGCAGTTCGGCGAGGAGGATCGCGAGGAGTGGAAGGAGCACGCGCCCGACGAGCCGCATCCGAGCGTCGCGGACGAAGACCAGTGACGGGAAACGAAATGCCGGTTGTCGAACCCGGAGACGTCTCGAGTCCCTCGGGCGTAGCTTCGCCCGTAGCGGGCGTCCCTCGTTCACGTGCTCGCGTCGGGATCCGACCCGATATCGGACGTCGTTGGGCTATTCGGCGTCCCGCCGATACCGCTACTCGGACGGACCCTTCGACTCCGTCGAGTTCGACCCCGAAATCCACTGTGAAACCGGCGTGAGCTCGAGCCGCGGCCGAATCGCGAACCAGAACAGGACGAGCGTCGCACCGAGTGCGTTCGCGACGACGTCGCCGGGGTCGAACCCTCGGTCGGGAACGACGGACTGGCCGAGTTCGATCCCGGCCCCGTACAGGGACGTCAGTGCGACCACCAGCACGAACGCCCGCCACCGACGCCCGTCCCAGGTCGTACTGGTCGCGTACGCGAGCGCGTATCCGAGCGTCGCGTAGGCCACGAAGTGACGCCACTTATCCAGCGGGAGGAAACCCGGTTGTGCGGTGTCGACGACCGTCTCCGGCGGGGGCGAGAGGATCGACGCGTAGAAGATGAATGCCGCGACGCCGGCGACGAGCCCCCAGCGAACGACGGGAGGAAGGAGCGGAATCCGAACTGTCATGGCAGTAGTCGGCTTCGGAGCGTTTCACTGTCGGCTGGAATTAGACTTCGAGTCCGGTTCGTTCCGGCGGTCGCTCCGATTGGCCGGTCGATCCCGTGCCGATTCCGGCGGCTCCGGCGGTCCGAACGCCGCCCCAAGCGCCCGTGCGATCCTCGTCTCGAGCAACTCGTCCAGACTCGCACGCGAGCGAAGGCCGACCACAGCGAGACTGGCCGCGAGCAGGTGTGCGAGCACGAGGTCGCTCGAGAGCGAAGCCGCCGACAAGGTAGCCACCAGCGAACCGACTGCCGCCGCGAGGACGAACAGACTCGCGACCCGAATCGGGCGCTCGCGAACGCTCGAGGCGAACCGACGAGCGCCGGCGACGAGCAGCGACGTCCTCGCGGCGACCGACGCCTCGCGTTCGATTCGGTCGACGACCCGAATCGCGGGGCCGACGGTCCACGTCTCCCGGAGGTCGATCACGATCACGTCCGGCTCGGGTTCCGCGGTGAGCCAGCCGTAGACGAACGACGATTCGACGGCGCGTTTTCCCGCCTTCCCCAGCCCGACTAGCTTCGACGCCGATCCGATCCGGACGAGCGTCTCGCCGGAACGCGAGACGGCCGAGACGCCGGCCACGAGTCGGGAGCCGGCGAAGGGGGCCTCACGAGTCCGAAGACGCCTCACTCCTCCTCGAGACGAACGGTCGTCGGCGCGTCCGTCCAGTACGGCTCGAACTCGAGTGCGCACGCCGCTCACCGCCTGTATCAGGATCGATCCGTCGCGCGCACGGTGGAGCACAGTTTGCACGGTCGATCACCGACTCGAGTCGCTCGCCGGACCGTCGTCGATCCGGGTGATCTCGCCCTCGACGGTGATCGTCTCGAGCGCGAGTTCGATGGTGGTTCCGATCCCGATCCGTTCGTCCCGGAAGGTGAGTCCCGTCTCCGACTCGACCGTCTGCAGCGTGACGGAAAGCGTCACGTCCTCGTGTCGCGGATGCTCGCGCTCGTGGACGGTTCCGTCGTCGCTCTCGAGGACGACCGTCGCGGGCTCCCGGTCGACCGCCTCGAGCGTCGCGATCGTCTCGCCGCGCACCGTCTCGGTCAGACCGACCTCGAGTCCCTCGGCGACGGCGGGAGAGACGTCTCGTGCCTCGAGTTCGGCGGTGGTCGTCGTCGCGTCGATCGGGAGAGTCGGGTCGACTCCGACGTCGGTAACCGTTCCCGAAATCGCGTACGCGCCGAAGTCGAGACGCAGTTCGCGACCGAGTTTGAGCGGAACGCCGGCGAAGCGTTCCGTGGTTCGACCTCGATCGTTCTCGAGCACGACGTCGTCGAGTTCAGTCTGGATCGTCACGAGGGGGCGATCCGCGACGGGCGTGGCGTGGACGTCCGTCACCGTGATTTCCTCGTCCGCGTCCTCGAGGCGGGCGACGTCACCCGCCTCGAGCCGATCCACGACGTACGCCGGCTGCTCGCCGAGGTCGACGGTCGCGTATCTGGTCTCGAACTCGGACCCGTTGCCAGAAACAACCGCGACGCCAGCGAGCAACACGACGAGGAGCAATCCAACGGCGAGCGCGCCGGTAGCGCCGAGGTTCGTTCCCGGTCCGTCGCCGCCCGAGACGACTGCGATTCCCGCGACAATGATGGAGACGACCAGAACGATCGCGATCGCGTCGATGACATTGACGACGCCGAGGAGATTGCCGTCGTCGTCTATCATTAGTATCATTCGCCAGGGCACAGTTCGATGCGTTCACCATCGGCGGGTCGATGGCATCGTTCGTTCGAACGGTTCTCGTCCGGCGGCCGTGATCGGGGTCGGATCTTGAGCTTCGATGCGACGGGGAACATAGGCCGTTCCACAGTATTGGTCGCTAAATAGCTTGCCCGCTAGTTCGTCGTTTCGACGCTCCGTACGCTGGTACGTATCGATCCGTTGTGGTCAGTACGCCGTCTCGACGTCTCGCACTTCAGACGCTTTCGGTTCCACTCCGCGGAAGGCGGCGGCAAACCGACTCCCGTAGAGGGTACAGCACGCTTGAGCGAGAACGACAGAACGGATACGGCGCGAACAAAGAAGACGAAAACGAAAGCTCGAATACGTCAGGCGAACGGGTGCGAAGAGTTACGATGCGGCCCAGACGTTCGTCGCGGCAACGGAGCCGAACTGGACGTTCTCGTTCTCCTGCATGGTGATCTGGGCTGTGCCCGCATCACCGTCTTCAGCGATCGCGATTGCGCCCTGGTGTTCGACGATGTTCTCCTGCGTGATGAACTGACTCTGTGCGATCTGTGCGGTGGCGTACTGCTCGGCATCGTTCGTCTGCATCGCGTTACCTGCGTAGTCGAACGAGAGTCCCGGTGCACCCTCGACGTCGTCGCCGCCGACGTTCACGCTCGAGGTTTCGGTGTGGACGACGTCCTCGTAGACGTGAGCCGGGCTCGCGTACACATTGAGCGCGTCGGCGTATCCGACCTGTGCGTTGATGTTCTGCTGGTAGGCGAGCTGGACTGCGGTGGCGTTGTTTCCGTTCGTCGCGATCGCCATCGCGGTGTTCTGGAGGTTGACGTTCATCTGTTCGGCGCTCTGTTCCTGTGTCACTTCGGCGGTTGCAGACTGGATCTCGTCACCGTTTTTCTTGTGGTGGTCGTCTTTCTTATCACCGTGAAGGTCCGTTATCTCGCGTTCGACCTCGACGATCGAGCTGTCGTCACTGCCGGCGGTTGCGACGTGCATCCCTGCGAGTGAGGAGATGACGTTTTCGGCATCGGCGACACCGATCTGTTCGTTGAAGTTCGTCTGTTCTGTGATCTGGATGGCCGTTGCCGTGCTGTCCTCACCGACGGCGATGGCGACGGCACCGTCCTGTTCGTTGTAGTTCACCTGATCGGCTTCCTGGCCCTGTTCGACAGATGCGGTCGCGGACTGATCCTCGAAGGTTCCGTCGCCCGCGTAGACGTTGGTCGCGTTCGCAACGCCCTGTTGCAGGTTCTGGTTGGACTGTTGGGACTGCTGGAGAGCGGTCGCTTCGCTGCCGTCCTCTGCGATCGCGAACGCCGTGTTCTGTTCGTTGTAGTTCAGCTGGCCGACGACCTGGCTCTGGGTCACCTGCGCGTCAGCGGCCTGGTCGGGGTCGACCTCGCCTTTATCGCCTTTCTTGTCGGCGACGCCCCAGCCATCGAACTGCTCGCCGTCACCGTTGCCGATGACGACGTGGACAGTCCCGACGTCCTCGAAGTGGGTTTCCTGGACGTTTACGGCTGACGCATCAGCGAACTGTTCATTATCGTTGTACTGTGTGGCCTCCTGTACGGCGGTTGCCTCGCCACCGTCGATCGAGATAGACACCGCGTTTGACTGCTGGTTGATGTTTACCTGATCGACATCCTGGTACTGATTGACCTCCGCGTCAGCGACCTGGTCACCCGAGGCCATCTCCTCGATATACTCATCGAGCGTCATGTCCCCGAGGTCGGCACCGAACACCAGATACAACTCTTCACCGTTCTCGAGCGCGTGAACGCCATTGGAATCGGGGTCTTCACCTGCCGCGGCTGCCGGAGCGCCGGCAGCGATCATCGATAGGGCAACGATACACGCGAGAAGGACCGTCGTACACTGTGAACGTAACGTCGTCGTGGTAGTCATGGTTCGTTTGACATGAGCCGTGAGAGTCTTTTGTTTCTGTATCTCATCGGCGCAAACCGTCATATCCTGATGAGAGACTTTGTTATCTGTAAATTGAAGCGTCTGTGAACCGGCCTACTCGTTCGAAGTCGGATGCTTCGACATCGAAACCGAATACTTACGCCGAGAACGTACGAGTAGGCGGCGTGTGAAACGGTGGTGGCGCATCTCGAATGCAACACTCCTTCGGCCGAAAGCGGAGAAGGCTCGCGGCGGACCGATCGGATGTCGAAACTGTTTTGCCGGTCAACCGTCGTCTGTGATCGAGTGTCTCCTGGTCGCTCAGTCGACATCGACGGACTCGATTTCGCGACACAGTGGAGAACACTAACAATCGAGCGCAGCACAGCATAGGGTCGCCGTACCGACGACGAAAACACCGTCACCAGCTCTGGAATCTCCTGAAAAGCGACTGTACCGTCGTTCAGGCCCGCTAACCCGGTAATTCGGGCTGAAACTGTTCTTCGGGTTGAAGTGGGACTCTGTGTTGACTCCAATCGGGCAACGCGTCATAGCGGGAGAGTTATAGCCGGAAGACGGTGTTTATCGGGGCGAAACGGGCCTCTTCGGTCGGCTCCAGTTTCGTCACGGCCCGCGAAGGTGATGCGTGCCTATTGGATAACTATGACAACGAGAAAGCGCGCACTCACGATGACACTTACAGTAGCAATGCTCGGCAGCCTCATGTTTATGGGGTTCGCCGGAACTGCAGCCGCGTCGAACCACGACGTCGATCAGGAGACGGGCGATGCAACGGTCACCATCGAGACCGCCCAGCAAAACAACAACGCACAGGTCGGTATCGCTGAGTCCTCCTCGAGTTCGTTCTCATTCGGATCAGCAGCATCCGACTCGAAGTACGGAAACACGATCGGTGCCTCATCTTACAGCAGCTCGAACGCTGAAGTGAATCAGGTCCAGGTCGGTAGTCAGAGCAACTCCGCGAACATAGAGAACGTCGGAGCAGAGAGCGGCGATAACGTCAACTTCAACTTCGGCGGCTTCAACGGATAATCGCTGGACAGCCTTTCTGTTCGGATAAATCCACCTCATTTTTGACCAAAAAATTCCACCTACCAACAGCCGCCGGCCTGAAGGAATCGCACGTGTCGTTCCGCCGGATCGGGCATTCGTACGCTCGGCCATCGGTAGAACCGTGATTCACGTAACTACACCGGAATCGTTGTCATAGCTGGAGCTCATGTCGCACCCCTCACTACTGGTTCGAACGCTTTTGACCGACCCTCGAGAACTCTTTCCCTCGAGCTCGACGCAACGGTCGTGAAACTATCACTCGACGTTCAGCGGAAGTATTTCTGACGACGTAACCGTCGGAGTGCCGGTCGCTACCGGCGAGTAGTTCGCATTCACTCCCACCAGTCAGTTGCCGGCCGGGAAATTCACCAGATGTCGTGGGTGACAGAGACGGTCGGCCGGGCCTTTCCGGTTTCGAAAGTGCCACCCTAATCCACCGATGCCGACACTCCTATGTATTTCCCGGCCGAACTTAGAGGTGATAGCATCTCACACAATGGGGGCTAGCAAAAAACCTATCCGATCACGAATCGGAATCACTGACATCGCCGTCCATCCCGAATCATGAACGAAGTTCAACTGGAGGTTGCCAAGGCGTACCCGAACGACTCGGGCCGTGGTATCGCCCGACTCGATCCGGACACTCTGTTACATCTAAAGCTCAGTCCGGGCGACATCATCGAGATCGAAGGTGCGGACACGACCGCTGCGAAGGTGTGGCGTGCGGACCGACAGGACTGGAACACGGACACGGTACGTATCGACGGTTTCACCCGACAGAACGCCGACGTGGGGATCGGTGAACGGGTGACGATCCGAAAGGCGGAAGCGACCAAGGCGGACACGCTCGTGCTCGCACCGCCCGAGGAGGCGTCGGTCCAGTTCGGCTCCGACGCCGCCGGCATGGTGAAACGGCAGATCTTGAAGCGGCCCGTGGTCGGCCGGGACATCGTTCCGGTCATGTCCTCGACGAACCACCCGTTCATGCGCTCGCCGGGCCAGGCGATCCCGCTGATCGCCGTCGAAACAGAGCCCGAAGGCGTCGTTCTCATCACCGAGGACACGGACGTCGAGTTGCGCGAAGAGCCGATTTCCGGCTTCGAGAAAACGGGCGGCGGCATCACCTACGAGGATATCGGCGGCTTACAGAGCGAAATCCAGCGGGTCAGGGAGATGGTCGAGCTCCCGATGAAACACCCCCAGATCTTCAAGAAGCTGGGTATCGAGCCACCGCAAGGTGTCTTGCTCCACGGGCCGCCGGGGACGGGCAAGACGCTACTGGCCAAGGCCGTCGCCAACGAGACGTCGGCCAGCTTCTTCTCCATCGCCGGCCCGGAGATCATCTCGAAGTACTACGGCGAGTCCGAACAGCAACTCAGGGAGATCTTCGAGGACGCGAGCGAGGAGGCACCCGCCATCATCTTCATCGACGAACTCGACTCCATCGCGCCCAAACGCGAGGACGTCACCGGCGAGGTCGAACGCCGGGTCGTCGCACAGCTTCTGACCATGATGGACGGCCTCGAGGCCCGCGGACAGGTCATCGTCATCGCGGCGACCAACCGGGTCGATAGCGTCGATCCCGCGCTACGCCGACCGGGGCGGTTCGACCGCGAGATCGAGATCGGCGTCCCCGACGAGACGGGTCGCGAGGAGATCCTCCAGATACACACGCGCGGAATGCCGCTTTCGGACGACGTCAATCTCTCCCATCTGGCCGACGAAACGCACGGTTTCGTCGGTGCGGACATCGAGAGCCTGACCAAGGAAGCCGCGATGAAGGCGCTGCGACGGTACCTACCGGAGATCGACCTCGACGAGGAGGACATCCCGCCGAGCCTCATCGATCGAATGATCGTCAAGCGCACCGACTTCCGGGGTGCGCTGAACGAAGTCGAGCCCTCGGCGATGCGGGAAGTGTTAGTCGAGTTGCCAAAGATTTCCTGGGACGACGTCGGCGGCCTCCACGAAGCGAAAGACCAGGTCAAAGAGTCCGTCGAGTGGCCGCTGAACAATCCCGGACGCTTCGACAGGCTCGGAATCGATCCACCGGCCGGCGTCCTGCTATACGGTCCGCCCGGAACCGGAAAGACGCTCATGGCGAAAGCGGTCGCCAACGAGACCAACGCGAACTTCATCTCGGTCCGTGGACCACAGCTGCTCTCGAAGTGGGTCGGTGAATCGGAGAAGGCGATCCGTCAGACCTTCCGCAAAGCGCGGCAGGTCTCCCCGACGGTAATCTTCTTCGACGAACTCGACGCGCTTGCTCCGGGGCGGGGCGGCGAAGTCGGTTCGAACGTTTCCGAGCGAGTCGTCAATCAGTTGCTGACCGAACTCGACGGCCTCGAGGAGATGGAGAACGTGATGGTCATCGGCGCGACCAACCGTCCGGACATGATCGATCCCGCGCTCCTCCGATCGGGCCGGTTCGATCGACTCGTCATGATCGGCCAGCCGGACGTGGACGGACGCGAACGGATCCTCGAGATTCACACGGCGGACATGCCGCTTGCCGCCGACGTCACGCTGCGTGAAGTCGCAGAGATCACGGACGGCTACGTCGGCAGCGACCTCGAGTCGATAGCCCGTGAAGCGGCGATCGAGGCCCTGCGTGAGGATCACGATGCCGACGTCGTCGAGATGCGACACTTCCGACAGGCGATGGAGAGCGTGCGGCCGACCATCACCGACGACATCCTCGACTACTACGAGCAGATCGAAGAGGAGTTCAAAGGTGGCTCGAGCGGTCCGGACCCGACCGGCCGTCGCGGCAGCCGCATCGGCTTCCAGTAGGAAGTCGTTATCGACGGTTACGGCGAACCGCGTTATCGGTAATGCGATTTTACGAACCGGACAGAAGTCGTTTCTCCCGAGAGCGATCGGTGTAATCGAGTCTAGAACGGTCGTACTCGAGTGAATCACTCGCAAGCGATCGAAACGGTGTGGGTCGTATATCAGACGAGGTTCCCAACCGAGGGGGCAACACGGGTGTTTGGATGACCGATCCCTCGACGGTGCGTGAACGACAGGCCTCCGAAGAGGGAGGGCAGGCAACTGACGCCGATTCTCCCTCGAGAGCCGAGCGCGACCCAGCTCACGGCGCGCTCGAGCGCACCGTTCCGAACCTCGCTGGAGCGATCCGAAAGACGGGCTTCTGGACTGCGATCGTCGTTCCGTTTCTGTACGTTCCGATCCTCCTGAACGGATTGACGACGTGGATCGAGTCGACCACGTTTCTGGTGTTGCTCGGCATAAACCTCCTTGCACTCTACGTCGGCCACACTCACTGTCAGTGAGAACTCGAGTCGTCGAACACCGTACTCGAGCGGAGTGGTTCCGCGAGCGATCAGAAACGGATCCGATGGCGACGAACGCGTCCATCGTACACGTCGAACTGCTGTGCTCGGTATCGAACACGGGCGAGGCGTATTTATTCCGGGGTAGTCACCCTCTCTAGCCCAGATCGTCGTCTCTCGTGGCGAGCCAGCCGTGCACAGGAGGCGGATTAACCGATAGAAGGGGATACAGACGTTGAATAACCCGAAGCGCGCACAACACCTTCGCAGATCGGTACTCTCGCGTCCACGAGAGCTGGACTATCGCGAGGATAATGGACTGCGAACTGTCTCGGGGACTGAGGGCGGTTTTCGAGGACCAGAGAGCAGGACCGATATCGGAGCTGATCGGCTGGTCGGTACAGGAGCGCGGTCTCCGTTACGACCGGTACGGGTCCCGAACGGTCGGCACGTGACGATTGTACAGCGCCTCGAGACTGGTGAGTGGGCGGCGCCTCGAACGCGCGGCAGTACTTTTCTGTGCGTGAGTTCCCTATTCGGCTCCGGTCGGTGATCGAGTACCGAACTTACAAGGCCGGCCGCTGACGGATTTCCGGAACCTCCTCGGTCTGTCTGAACTGCTCGAGGAGCGGCTTGATGTCGTCGAATCCGTCGGCCAGAACGATCTCGTCGCTTCTGAGATCGTACTCGATGATGCCGTAATCAGCGAGACGCGGAAGGTGGTTGTGGACGAGGCCAGCGTAGATTCGCTGGCGACCCTCCGAATCTACCGTCGCCGCCGGTTGTTCGAGCTCCCAGGCCGCAACCTGCGTGACGAGATCCTCGAGGGACGATCCTCGACCCTCCGCAAGGAGGTAGAGCAAATACCGCCGCTCGGATTCGGCTAACAGGGAACACGCAGCTTCCATTCGAGTTGTGCTCCGTGGGTCCATACGGGGCAGTTAGGACGTCAGCCCTATACGCCTGCTGCCAACACAGATAGGGGAGCCGAGCACGACTATCGTAGATTTCGTAATCAGGAAACAAGAATACAGGCGGTAGCCGCTCCCTATCGGGACTCGTGGCATTTTTCTCGGAACCGTCGCGGACGAATCTCGATGTGAGGTGGTTTACGAGCACCGATTCGTCAGCTATCGATCTGTGTCTCTTACGAACACACCCGTTCCCCGCGTACCGATCGGTCCGCAATCGTGATACGCTGGCACAGGTTTAAGGTCTCGAGGATACCAACTATCGATCATGGCCGCTCATGGCCGGCCCGCTCTGCGAAACCTGTTCGACGAGTCACCGACACCTCACATCGCTCATCCTCCACGGACGCATCATCGAGACTTCTACGTCGCGACCGATGGATCGTTCCGGGAGTCAGGCGGCGGTCTCGGTGCCGTCATCGAAACGCGCGATGGGACCCGTGTCGCGCGCGTTGCGGCGGCGGATACACCGCCGGATAACAACGTAGCCGAGTACCGGGCGTTGCACCTGGGTCTCGACATCCTGGCTGCACGTGCCCCTCGAGACGCGTCCATCGGTGTCCTCGTCGATCACGACGCGCTCGCGAGCAACGTCAATAACTCCGTTCTCGCGACCAGACACCCCGACGGAAAGCCTCCGCGGCCCGTCTCCGTACCCACGGCGACGGGCTATCACTGGCGAGGGATTCGGGCCCGACTCAGCGGCTTCGACGAGGTTCGTGCCGCACGCATCGACAGCGACCAGAACCCCGCCCATCCGCTTGCGAACGAACCCGACCGGTATCGCCACGTCAATCGCGAGCCGGACCGCTGTGTCCTGCCTGATCCCCTCGAGTCCGCCACAGGCGAGTTTCCGCCGCCGTCGCGGGCCGACCGGAACAACGGCGGCAGTCGGGCGTCGGATTAGGGCCGTCGCTCCGAACCGTCATCGTTTTCTCATCGCTACAGAGAGTCGTGTTCGATGAGCCTTCGCGTTGCAGTCGCCGCACCGTTCATCCAGAACGGGACCGAACGCCTCGAGGAGAGCGAGTTCGTCGTTTCCCTCTCGCTCGACCGGGACTGGTTCTCGCCCGATCAAGCGAAACGGCTGATCGACGTCGCGACCCTCGAAGGACTGCTCGAACACGAGGAAGGCGACCTCGTCGTAGCGTTCGATCCAGCCGCGGTCACCGTTCCCGAGGAGTTCGTCCCCGACGAGGAACTGTTGTGCGAACGCTCCGCGTTCGAGCGGGTTCTCGATACCCTCGTCGCCGACGGAACCGAAAAACACGACGCCGTCGGGGCGATCAACTCGCTCCAACAGGAGCTCGGACTCACGATCGAAGCTGCGGCCGTGGTCTACGCCAGCCGCGAGGGCGTCGACGTCTCCGATCTCGTGCCGATCGCACGCTCGACGCTTACCGACGACGACGCCCACTGATCGTCGTTCATCGGCTGGCGACGTACCGACGAATCCACTCGTTGGAACTCACGATCGATACCGATCGATCAGTAACACTCGCCAGAGATACCCACGAACCGGCGAAATCACTCATTCACACTCACCGGCGATAACGGGCGCTCACCGATCAGTAACGCTCGCCGCGACATCCACCGACGGCACCTACGGACGGTGCCTGATCCAGCGTCGTCGGACGACACACGAAAACACCGACTCGAGGTCGAAGAGCGTTAGTCGGTGCCCGCTCGAGAGTCGGCATGGTCGAAGACCGGATCACCGACGGTCGGCGGATCGCACAGCTTCTCGCGTCCGAACTCGACGGCCGAGAGGACGGTGAACTCGACGCGGTTGCGGTCACGAACGTCGACCGCGACGTCGAGCCAAGCGCCGACGGTGCCCGCGCGTACGACGTCACTCGAGTACGGGACGGTTCGGAAAGTGGCCGTCTCGCTCGCGTCTTCGTCCACGAGGATCGCGTGCGACTCGAGTTCGAGATCGAACAGGAAATCGCGGCCGAGGCTGGCGAAGCCGTCGAATTACGGGTCAGACCAAAAGCGAGCGATCCGCCACGGACGCTCGTCTTCGTCGAGAGCGCCGCGGCGGTCAAGAGAGCGACCGACGTCGTTCAGGCGGTTCTTCAGGAGAGGCCGTGATCGCGTCTCGAACGGATCGTCGTCCGTCCCGAAAGTCGGTCACTCGAGGTCCGCAACGACGTCCGGAAGCGCCGTCGCGAGTTCGTTCTGGGGAACGTATGCGACGGCTCGTTGATCGGGATCGGGGCCGTCCTCGAGGAGAACCTGTATCGCCCGCATACCGGCGTTCGTCGCCCCGGAGACGTCGGCTTCGACTTCGTCACCGACGTAGACGGCTGCCGCGGGATCGACACCGAGTTCGCCCGCGATCGCTTCGAACGCCCGCGGATCGGGTTTCCCGGCCTCGAGTTCGCCCGTGACGAAGACGGCATCGAAGGCGTCGTTCCACCCGAGAACGTCGAGTTTGTCCCGCTGGGCGCGGATCGGTCCGTTGGTGAGCAACCCGACGCGATACTCCGCCCGGAGATCCGCGAGCATGGCTTCGACGCCGGAGAGCGGCTGGATCGTGTTCGCGATCGTCTCCCGGTAGACCGCCGCGAGCTCGGCCGGATCGACGTCGCTCTCGCGATCCGCGAGCAAGTCAGCGAAGATCGGCTCGCGCGTCTCGCGCGTGAGATTACTTCGATGGGCCTCGAGGTACTCGTCCCGGGTCACCTCCGGTGCGCCGGTGGCGTCGATCGTCTCCCGGAGGATCGTTGCTCTGTCGCGGTCCGGAACCGCGAGCGTGTAATCGAGATCGAAGACGATCGCCTGGAGCATGGTCGCCAGGGGGGACTCGAGGGAGTTGAAGGTGTCTGTTCTGATCGTCGACATCGCGTGTTGTCCGGTCGCAAAACGACCCCCTCCAGCCCCGAACCGAGTGGAGACTGTTTATTCACGGTTCGACCACAGACGAGTCCTGTTCTGAGACTGCGTTGGTTTCGGTGGAGGCGACATTGTCCGGCTCTACATTGAAAGAAGCAACATATATACGGCGGTTCGTCCAAGCGCCGAACAGATCGACTCTCCATGAACCAGATCGCTCTCGCTGCCGACTTTGCTATCATCATCGTCGTCGCGACTGCGATCGGTTTGATTGCGCGCCAACTCGGCCAGCCAACGATCATCGCGTACATCGTGACCGGCGTCGTCCTCGGTCCGGTGATGTTCGACGTCGTCACCGACGAGGGGCTCGTCGACGTGATGGCCGAACTCGGGCTCGGGTTCTTGCTGTTCTTGCTCGGGATGAAGATGCGATTCGACGATATCCGCGAAATTTTGAAGCCGATCACCAACATCGCGATCGGACAGACGGTGCTTCAAACCGCTCTCGCCTTCCTTATCGCCTGGGCTCTCGGCGTCTTTGGCACCGTCGAGATTCTCGTCATCGCCCTCGCGACCGTCTTCGGGGCGACCCCCGTCATCGTCAAGGTGCTCACCGATAAGGACGAGATTACCTCGCTTCCCGGAAAGATCGATGTCGGGGTGCTCATCGTTCAGGACATCTACCTCGTCGTCGTTCTCGCGCTCTTCGCCGCCGATTCGCTGGACAACGCCGGCGAAATCGCCCAGACGCTTGCAGTTATCTTCGTCATGATGGGCTTCATCGGCCTCTTCTCGATCGCCTCCTCTCGATACCTTTTGCCCCGCGTCTTCCGCCGAATCGCGGATAACAAGGACGTGTTCCTCATCGTGGCGATCGCCTGGGCGTTCTTTTTCATCGCGATCGCGGAAGGCTTCGACCTGTCGGTGGAAGTCGGCGCGTTCCTGGCCGGGATCAGTCTCGCTCAGCTCCCATACAGTAAGGAACTCGAGGATCGAATCACGCCGATTACGGACTTTTTCATACTCGTATTCTTCGCGAGCATCGGCCTCCAGATCGAGAGCGCGGCCAGTCTGTTCGCCTACTGGCGGGAAGCGATAATCGCCTCGCTCGTACTGATGATCGGCAACTTCTGGATTATGTTTTACCTCATCGACCGAGAGGATTTCAGCGTCGAGACGTCGTTCCTCGGCTCGATTAACATGGTGCAAGTGAGTGAGTTCTCGCTCGTCGTCGGAGCCCTCGCGATCACACAGGGATACATCGGCGACGATGTCCTCGGGTACCTCACGCTGATGGCGCTGTTGACGATGACGGTCTCGACGTACATCATCGCGTACAATCACGCGATCTACGAGCGAGTCGCACCGTGGTTTAGCCGGTTCGAATCCGCCGATCAGGAGGATCGGACGCTCCGGGAGTATCGTGACCACGCCGTCGCGATCGGGTACGACGAAGTGACCGAACGAGCCCTCCCCATTCTCGAAGAACGGTACGGGACCGTCGTCGTCGTCGACCGAAAAACGAGCCACATCGCTGAACTGGAAGAGGAGAGCCGGTACGACTACGTCTTCGGTGACTTCCGACACACCGAGGTCCGCAAGGCGGCCGGGCTCAAGAACGCGAGTTTCGTCCTGAGCTCGAGCGTCCAGACGGAGGTGAACGAGGCGCTCCTCGAGGAGGTAGACGACGACGCGACGGTCTTCGTCGAGGCCGAGCGAATCAACGACGCTCGCATGCTCTACGATCGTGGCGCGACCTACGTGATCATGAGCACCTACCTGACCGCGATGAAGTTGAACGACTACCTCGAGCAGTACTTTACCGACCGGGAAGCCTTCGACGAATCGATCGCAGCGGATATCGAGAGAATCGAACGCCGCGGCGGAACGATAGCCGAGCGTGAGGACCGAGAGACCGGTCTCGACGTCGACATCGACCCGCGAAAGCTCGGAGGGGGTGACTGAGCATGGCGGCCGAATTCATCATCACGCTCTCGGCGATGTTCATCGCTGCGGGGGTGCTTTTGTTGGTCGCGAACCACTTCGGGCTCTCCCCGATCCCGTTCTACATCATCGCCGGGCTGATTACCGGAACGTTCTTCGAAATCTCGGATCTCGTCGAACTCGCCCAGTGGGGAATCGCCTTCCTGGTGTTCGTCTTCGGGATACGCGTCGATATCGAGGACGTCCAGTCCGTCTTTCGGGACGCGGAGATCGTGGCGTTCATGCAACTTCTGATCGTCGGGACGATTGCGCTGGGTATCGGATACGGCTTTTCGGTCGTGTTCGGCTTCGAGTATCCGCTGCGAAACGCGATCTACTTCGCAGCGGCCGCGACGTTGAGTTCGACAATCGTCGGCGCTGGCGTGTTCGAACAGGAGATCCGAACCAACCTCGTCCACGGCCGGCTGGCGTCGTCGATCCACTTTTTCGACGACATAGTCGCCATCGGAGTGATCTTGATCCTCTCGGCCGAGACGCTGGGTGACCTCCAACTCGTCACGTCGAACATCGGATACGGTGTGTTGTTCCTGCTCGCCGGGCTCCTGATATATCGTCACGGCTTCCCGCTGCTGGTTCGGCTCGCGGAGGGATTCGAAGAACTCGTTCTGATGGGGAGCATCTCGATCCTCATCGCGTTCATCGCGGCCGCGGAGGCCGTTGGGCTTTCGATCGTCATCGGCGCGTTCGCCGCCGGGATCGCAATCCGAAACGAGGGGGCACAGGCACTGGGCGTTCGAAACGGGATCGAATCGATCAAGGACTTCTTCGTGGCCATCTTCTTCGTCACCGTCGGTGCGCTGGTCCAGGTCCCGTCTCTCGACGTACTCGTGCTGGCGCTCTCCTTGCTCGTGCTCGTACTCTTCGTTACGCCGCTGATTCACATGCAGGCGTTCCTCTTCGAGGGGTATGACGCGAGAACGGCGTTTCTCGCGAGTTCGAGACTCAATCAGATGAGCGAACTCTCGCTCGTGATCGCGATTCAGGCGTGGTTGATGGGAACGATATCCAGCCGACTGTTCGACGCGATCATCCTGGCTACGGCCGGAACGATGATCCTCACCGTCGTCGCAAAGCGGTACGAGGACGCCGTGTACGATTCCGTCGTCGAGCGGGTCGTCCGTGGCACGCAGACCCGTCGAATCGACGAGCGAAGCTACGTCGACGAGGAACTCGAGGATCACGTCATCGTGGTTGGTTACGGCAGACAGGGACGGTTGCTGGTCGATCGACTCGAGGAAATCGAGGTTCCGTACGTCGTCGTCGAGAACGATCCGGTGATCTCGGACTCGCTCGGACGGGAGTGTCAAAATTACGTGTTTGGCGACGCGATGGCGACGCATCCGATGAAGCGCGCCCGCGTCGACGATGCGAGACTTCTGGTTTCGACCGTGAATCACGAGCCGCTCTCCGAGCGACTTCTCGAGTTACCGACCGACGCGGAGATCATACTCAGAGCCGACACCTCCCGCGAGGCCACGCGTCTGCTCGAGGCCGGGGCGACGTTCGTCAACGTCCCGAGCGTACTCGCGTCGGACCAGCTCGTAGAGAACGTGGCACGCGTCGTCGCGGACAGACGAGAGTCAGCGACGTTGAGAGACGAACACCTCGAAACGCTCAGGGATCTCGAGCGTCACGGATTTACGACTCGATACGGGGGCGATTGACGTCTCTCCCCTCGACGAGCGATAGACGCGAACTCCGCGGAGACCGACTCTCGTCGATCGAATCTAACTAAGTGAGTTAGATCGGTCCGCCGAAAAACTCGTGGACGGCGACGACGAGCGCCAGTCCGAGAACGAAGAACGCACCCGAGAGCACGATCGAGAAGTCGATCGCATCCGCGAGTCCGAGCGCGCCAACCGCTGCGAGACCGACACCGATCGCGTACACGCCGAGATTTCGAATCGTTCCCAACGTATCGACGGACTCGAACATACTCCTGCGTAGGAGTAGCGGCGGTGATAATCCTGCCGGTCTCTCCATCGGAGTGGCCTGTTTTCGCGGTGTTCTCTGCGTGCGGTCGCCGTTTTCCTCGAGTACCGGCGTACGGTCGCGATCGGAGGGATCCGGTCCGACCGCCGAAAAGCGTCGGCGCTACACAGTAGCGGCTTCGACCGTTAGTTTGTGAGTCCCTCGATCAGAAACGCAGCCGACGAGAGATTCGTCGCGAGTGCCGTGTCGTGGACGTCACAGATTCGTAGCAGAGCCGAGATATCGGGCTCGTGTGGCTGTGCTCGCAAGGGGTCACGCAGGAATACGACGCCGTCGAGTGCCCCTTCTGCGACCTCCGAGCCGATCATCAGGTCGCCCCCGAGCGGACCGGACTCCTTGCGTTCGACCTCGAGCTCGGTCTCGTCCATCAGTCGTTTCCCGGTCGTTCCGGTCGCGATCAGCTCGTAGGAATCGAGCTGGGATTCGTGCGTTCGTGCGAAGTCGACGAGATCCGGTTTCTTTTCGTCGTGGGCGATGAGCGCGAGACGCGTCATACTCGTCCCATCAGTCCCGGTGAAGTTAACGGTGATCTCCGCCGGTCCCGTTCGCGACCGGCTACTTCCGTCGGTCGTCGACTCGGGATGAAACCGTTTACCTCGGTGGCGACTCGAGCCGACGTATGTCCGATTCGAACCTCAGCGCCCATCACGTCGGTATCGCAGTCGACGACCTCGAAGCAACCCTGGCGTTCTACCGGGACGCCCTCGGACTGTCGATCATCGACCGCTTTAGCGTCTCCGGCGAGGCGTTCTCGGACGGTATCGGCGTCGAGGACGCTAGCGGGAGCTTCGTCCACCTCGAGGCCGACGGGATCAGGGTCGAACTCGTCGAATTCGATCCGAAAGCCAGGGACTCCCCGGCGACGGGACTCAACCAGCCGGGAACCACCCACGTCGCGTTCGCAGTCGACGACCTCGAGGTGATCGCGAACGAACTCCCGGACGACGTTCCGACGATCAGCGAGCCGCGAACGACCGCGAGTGGGACCTCGATCCTCTTCGTTCGAGATCCGGAGGGGAACCTGATCGAACTCCTCGAAGCCTGATCGCGTGTCTCGAGGGTGTTTTAAGCCGTCTCCGTGGGTCGAAAATCAGCGGCGGATACGTCACAGCGCCGCTCGAGCCGTGCGTCGTTACTTCAGTGGATCGAACCCGCTCTCCTTGACATTGAACACGACTCATCCGTACGCTCCATATTTAGTACGGACAGCATTATTGACGGTCGAACAGGTGGCAGTGTATGCTGGATTGGGACGTCGGACGGCGTCACGTGTGCGGTACGACGACCTCGAGTCTCCGAGGAGAGCCACCGACAATTGAGGCGGATCCGGAGAGCGATCAGTCTCATTCGGTGACGGCCATCACCGGAATCATGATGGCGACCCCCAGTGCGACTCCAAACGCGAGTTCACGTCGCCCGCCGCCGGGGAGTTCCGAGCCGTGGTCGAGCGCTTCGGGGAACATATCGTGTACCACCAGATAGATCATCGCTCCGGCTGCAAAGCCGAATCCGAACGGAAGGAACTCCCTGGCGAATGTCACGAACAGGTACGCGATACCGGCACCGATCGGCTGTGGAATACTCGAGAACACCGCCCAGCCGAATATCTTCCAGTTGGACACGCCGTAGGTGTGAAGCGGAATCGCGACCGCAAGGCCCTCCGGGACGTTCTGGATCGAGATGGCGACCGTGATGAAGATCGCGAGTGCGGGAACCGTCAGCCCCGCGAGGACCAGATCACCGTCGACGCCGAGGTCTGCAAACGCCACGCCGAGTGCGACGCCCTCGGGAAAGCTGTGGACGGTCAGGACGCCCACGATCAGAACGAGTTTTCGGAAGTCGGCATCGGGCATCTCCCGCGGCGAGAACTCGTAGTCAGCGATGATCCGATCGGCCGCGATGACCAGTGCGATTCCCACGAGAAGCCCCAGTCCGACCTGGGTGAGCGTTCCTTCCTCGAGCCCTTCGACGACGAATCCGAACAACGACGCGAACAGCATGATTCCGCCCGCGAGTCCCCACAGCGCGACCGTCACCCGGTCGCTGATCTCGTCGACGAAGAAAAACGGAAGCGTTCCGAATCCACAGACGATCGCGGTGAACACGCCCGCGGCGACGACGAGACCGAGCCCGTCCGGGATCATACTGGCGGTCTCTGATACGGTCCGTTATGATTCGGTACCGGTGATCGCTCGGACGGGGGAGCGATCACCGGTGAAACGTTATAACGATCCGTACGAGTGGTGGGTACCGTCATCGTTCCGTGCTGGTGGACTGTCAACTGGGCCACCGTTACTCGACGCCGAGCAAGAGCGACTCACAGAGCGCATCCGGGCCCGTCGTCTCGAGCAACCGGCGCTGGCGTTCCGCTCCGCTCTCGCGCTCGTACACTCGTTTGATGCCGTCGATACCGAGCCGTTCGCACTCGCGGTCGACGAGTTCGCCAAGCGAGATCGTCCCCTCGAGATCGCGGTCGATGAACGACGCGTCGTGACCGTGACGGATCGCCCGCCACTTGTTCTCGTCCAGAAGCTCGCGTCGGTGGTCCGGTGCACGGCCCGTCGCGCCGTCTTCGTACTCCGCTGCGAGCGCTTCGACCAGCGCGTGGGCGTACTCGACGAACGCCAGGACGACGTCGGGATCCGCTTGACCGTCCGGCGTCCGGAGTTCGACCGTTCCGTGGGCCGTGTGCGGACGGACGTCGTACCAGAGTTCACCGCGGTCAGCGATCGAGTCGGTTTCGAGCATCCGTCGCTCGAAGCGATCGAAGGCCTCGTAGTCCTCGAAGTACGTCGGCATTCCGGTGTTGGGTAACGCCTCGAAGATCTTCGCGCGGGCAGATTCCAATCCGGTATCGAAGCCGTTCCAGTACGGCGAGTTTGCCGACAACGCGAGGATGATCGGGACGTACCACCGCAACTCGTTTGCGATCCAGACCGCCTTGTCGGCGTCATCGACCCCGACGTGGACGTGGACGCCGGCGGTCGTGTTGCGGTGTTGTGGGTACTGAATCCGATCGAGTTGCGAGCGGTACCGGGGCTTTTCGGCGTGTTCGAGTTCGCGCCACTTCGCGAGCGGGTGGAGGCCGGCAGCGGCGATCTGGTAGCCGTGTGCGTGGGCGTGTTCACTGAGCGCGCGGCGGATCTCGAGCAGCGCGTCGCGCGCATCATCGGGTTCTTCGATCAGGGGTGTCTGGGTTTCGATGACGAACTTGAACAGTTCGTGATCGAGGCGCTCCTCGAGGATTGCGGGTGGATCGTGTTCGTAGACTAGCTCGTCGGTACCGCTCGTCGGACGGCCCGTTTCGTCGACAACGAAACACTCCTCTTCGACCCCCAGCGTGCCCATGCGCGTGAACGATTCCGGCGACCCGCGTTCCATCGTCTCGGCGTTTCGGCTGCGACAGTAAATACCGTTTGGACTCGGCAGTACGCGGGCCCAGTCGCGCGTGACCTCGAGTCGCGTTCGATCACGGTCAGAGGGAGACCCCGACCGAACGCGGAAGTCGGTGACTTTTCCCGAACGGATCGCGCACTGTCGCGTATGATCGACGACGAGACGCCGGTCCTCGACAACCACCTCCATCTCGATCCGGACAACCACCGCGGCATCGACGCGGTTCGCGACTTCGCACGTCTCGGTGGCACTCACCTGCTCGTCGTCAACAAGCCGTCCTGGCATCTCGGCGTCGAGGCCGAGTCGGGTGCCGATTTTCGGCCGGTGTTCGAACGAACTCTCGAGATCGTCGCCGCGGCGACGGACGAACTCGAAGGGCGCGCCTGGCCCGTTCTGGGAGTTCATCCGGGACTCATCTCGCGCCTCGTGGACGAGCGAGGATACACGGCCGACCAGGCCCGCGAGATCATGCAAGGCGGAATCGAACTCGCCGCCGAGTACGTCGAAAGCGGCGACGCACTCGCAGTGAAGTCGGGACGGCCCCACTACGACGTCGACGACGAGGTCTGGGAGGCGTCCAACGCCGTCATGCGACGCGCGTTCGAACGCGCGGCTGATCTCGACTGTGCCGTCCAGCTCCACGCCGAAGCCAGCGAGGATATGACCGAAGTCACGGAGTGGGCCGACGACGTCGGTCTCCCGGCACACCGGGTCGTCAAACACTACGCGGGGGGCCGACTCGAGGGGCCCGTTCCGAGCGTGACGGGTCAGAAAGATCCGCTCGAAGTCGCCGCCGATCGAGGCGAGCCGTTCCTGATGGAGACCGACTACATCGACGACCCGGATCGTCCGGGAGCCGTCCTCGGACCCAAGACCGTCCCCCGGCGGGTCGCCTGGCTCCTCGAAACGGGGTACGACGACGCCGTCCGAAACGCTCACGTCGAGACGCCAGCGATGGTGTACGACATCGATACCGAAGGGACGCTCGAGCGCTCTCGAACGGAGTAGGGAGCCACCGGTCGCTCTCGAACGGAGTCGTCGACTATCGGCCCTAAATCGGCCGAACGGTCACGATCGGGCCTGTCCGGCACGTGCTCGGTTCGGTTGGATCGACGTACAGGTAGAGAAAGGCATTTCAAGCGGCCGGTGTAGGTGTCTGTATGAGCAATCCGCCGACCGAGTTCTACTCGGAGGAGCGCTGGCAGAACTGGATCGACCGAATCAAGGACGAAGAGATCGATCCAGAGGACGAGTCGTCGGCCCGCCTGCTGTTGAACCTCCAGGACGACACCGCGATCGCGATCGCAAAGATCGTCGCCGCCTACGACGACGACGAACTCGAGCGGGAGGATGCACTCGGTGAGATCGACGACGTTCGAACGATCGTCCTCGACGAGGTAGACATCGAAGACGAAGAGAAACTGATCCTCGTCGACGGCGTCCAGACGAGTCTGGTCTGTGTCTTCTTCGCGGCCGAAGAGTACATCGCGAACGGACCCGCCGAGGACGGAAGCGTCGGTGACTACCTCGGGGCCGCGGCCGACGCCGAAGCCGAAGAGGACCTGGATGCGGCACTCGGCTACGCCGCACAGGCCGGGACGCTCATCGTCGACGGCGACGACCTGGATATCTCGATCGCAGAGGACCTCGAGTACGGTCTGGTGACCGAATGGATCAACGGACTGGATAGCCTCCAGAGCGCGATGAGCGATCCGGAAGTCGTCGAAGAAGACGAATAGCGACCGGACCGGGCGAATTCTCTCGTCGACTCGACCCATCAGACGTTTACGCCGCTAGAACTATCCACGGATACGATTCGTGGCGGGGACGATCGGGCCGTTACGGTTCAGATCGGGGCAGTGTTACTGCTCGCGATCCACGGGAGAACTCTCGTTGACGATCCCGTCGTGCTGGACGAATCCGCCGAAAGCGTCTCGATCACGATGACGGCGACCGCCGCCGACGATCCGCTCGAGGCGAGGCGTGTCCGACAATCGTCGAACATTCGAACGACAATACCATATGGCTCGGCCAACAGTATCCGGGCATGACTGCAGTCGGTATCGACGCCATCGAAATCTGGACCGGGAACCTCAAACTCGATCTACCCGGGACGTTCGCTCCGGAGAAGGGCGAAGACCCCGAAAAGTATACGAAGGGGCTCGGCCTCAACGCCAGTTCGTTTCCCGACAGCTACGAGGACATCGTCACGATGGGGGCGAACGCGTCTCACCGGCTGATGGAACGCAAGGGCCTAGAGCCCGACGGTATCGGTCGTATCGACGTCGCGACCGAGAGTTCGTTCGACAACTCGAAGCCGGTTTCGACGTACGTCGCCGGCTGTCTCGAGGGAGTCTTCGAGGGTGACTTCCACCACGCGAACAAGGGTGAGCGGAAGTTCGCCTGCATCGCGGGGACACAGAGCCTCGACGACGCCTACAACTGGATTCGAGCGGACCGAAACCGCGGACGGTCGGCGCTGGTGATCGCGACCGACACGGCGCTGTACGCACGCGGTGATGCCGGCGAGGCGACGCAGGGAGCGGGTGCCGTCGCGATGTTGATCAGCGAGAACCCGGATCTCGTCGAACTCTCGACCGAACAGGGCTACGGCTCCGCCGACGAAACCGACTTCTTGAAGCCGAACCAGCAGTTCCCGAGCGTCGACGGCAAGCGGTCGGTTCAGGTGTATCTCGCTCGCATGCGCGAGGCGCTTACGGACTACGAGAGCGTCGCCGGCGACGTCCATCCGGACGACATCGCGTTTATCCCGTTTCACACGCCGTTTCCGGGGATGGTACGCAAAGCCGGCCTGCTGGGCTATCGCCACATCACTCGCGATACGACGATCGAAGACGATCTCGCTGACGAGATCGGCCGCCAGCCGCGTCGAGAAGCGTTCGACGACGACGAGGCGTTTCGTGACTCGGTTCGCGAGTACATGGATCTGCTCAAAGGAACTGACCGGTACAAAGCGTGGTACGATGCGACGATCGACCCCACGCTCACGCTCTCGAGGGAGGTCGGAAACTGGTACACCGGTTCCGTCCACATCGCTCGGGTGAGCGCGCTGAAAAACGCACTCGAAGCAGGGAGAGACATGGCCGGCGAGACGATACTCGTCGGCTCCTACGGCAGCGGTGCCCAGGCGGAGATTCACGCCGAGACCGTCCAGGACGGCTGGACGGACGAGATCGAGGCGCTGAACGTCGACGACCAGCTCGCAGACCGCTACGATCTCAGCTGGGCGGACTACGAGGAGGTTCACGACGTTCACAACCACGAGATGGACGTCGACGTCGAGGAGTTTACGACGCCAGACGGCGAGTTCGTCTTCGACGGCTGGGGGCGGATGGGCGAGCGCAAGTACCGCTACGTCGAGTGAGGGCGACAAGCGAACTCGATGCGGACGACAAGCGCCCCTTCGTGAGACCGACGGAGAATACCGAACGCCGAACCGGTTCGGCAGATATCGGCCTCCCGCCTGGACGGCCGGACAACGAAGGGCGGTTTCGGCGTCTCGAGCCGAAACACACTACCTCATCGGCTGACTAGGCCCGCTAAGAGCGAGCCTCGAGAGTCACTATGGACCCCCTTAGCCTCCTCGGTATCGACGTCGTCCTCTTTCTGGTCATCGGCCTCCTGGCCGGTGCACACTGTATCGGCATGTGTGGACCGCTCGTGACCATCTACGCGAGCCGGATGAGCGGCGAGGAAACGAGCGACGTCCCATCGGCCGGATCGACCGGAGCGTCCTCGAACGGACGGGCGGGGCATCTCACATCCTACGAAGTCCGTCAGCACGCCCTGTTCAACATCGGCCGAACGGCGAGCTACACGCTCCTGGGCGGTGCCTTCGGCGCGCTCGGTGGCGTCCTGTTCGTGACGACGGCGCAACTCACGCCGATCGTCGACCTCGCCCGCGGCGGAGTCGGCCTCCTCATCGGCGGCTTCGTCATCGCGACGGGCATCTACTACCTGCTCGGTCGAACTACCGGCGGCATTTCGTTTCCCGGCCTCGAGCGGGTCAGCGGCTGGCTGGCCGCCCGCGTCGACCGGCTTGCCAGCGGACCCGGAATCGTCGGTCTCGGCGCGGCACACGGATTGCTCCCGTGTCCGATCCTCTATCCGGCGTTCCTGTACGCGTTCGCGACGGGGTCACCGACGAGTGGTGCGGTCGCACTCGCCGCGCTCGGGATCGGAACGATTCCGGCGGTCTTCGCCTACGGAACCGTTATCGACGCGGTCGACGTGGTCCACCGTCGGCGCGTCCACCGGTTGCTCGGAGTCGCCTTCGTGGTGCTCGGATACGTCCTGTTCGCACACGGGCTGATGGCCGTCGGAATTCACGTTCCACACCCGGAACTCCCGTTCTACGAGGGGATCGACGCGCCCGGCGGACACGATCATCACTGAGACCCACGACTCGAGTACCGATCGATCACGAACCACGACACGGAACTTACGACAATGGACGAACGCTCCGACGAGGCCGGCTGTACGCTCTGTGACCTTCCCGTCGACGGAGGTGGGATCACCGACGGTGAAAACGATTTCTGCTGTGCGGGCTGTCGCGACGTCTACGACGTGCTTGGGGCGGTCGAGACCGTCGACGTGGACGACGTTCGACAGCGTCGGGCCCAGACACAGCCCGAGCGGGAGGTTCCGCCCGATCACGAATCGACGTTCCTCGAGGTCGACGGAATGTACTGTGCGAGCTGTGAAGCGTTCATCGAGTCGGCCGCGATGGAAACGGACGGCGTCAGTGCGGCCAGTTCGAGTTACGTCACCGAGACGGTCCGAATCGACCACGACCCCGAGGTCGTCTCGCTCGAGGAACTCGCTGAAGAGATCAGTCGGCTCGGATACAGCGCCTACGCTCGCGACGACACGTTTAGCCGCCGTCAGGCGGACAACTGGGAGATGGGGAGGGTCGCCGTTGGCGTCCTCATGGGAATGATGGTGATGCTCCAGTACGTGGTCTTCATCTATCCGATCTACTTCGGCGGGCTGTTTTACGACGAGCGGACGACGGAGTTCTTCGAAGCGACGCTCGCGAGCGATCTGGCGACGCCGTTTTACCTCATGATCGCCGCGCTCACGACGATCGTGTTGGCCGTGACCGGCAAGCCGATCCTGCAGGGAGCCTACGTCGGGATCACGACGCGGTCTCCGAATATGGATCTCCTCGTCGCGATCGCCGCCGTCAGCGCCTACCTCTACAGTACGCTCTCGATCGCCGTCGGCGGCGAGCACATCTACTACGACGTCACCGTCGCGATCATCGTCATCGTCACCGTCGGTGGCTACTACGAGTCAACGCTGAAACGGGAGGCGACCGAGCGCCTCTCGGATCTCACCACCGTCCAGGTCGACGACGCCCGGCGCGTTCTCGAGGACCGTGACGGGTCGGGCCACGAGGACGTTCCGGTCGGAGAACTCGAGGCCGGCGATCGAGTGCTCGTTCGGGCGGGCGAACGCGTACCGATCGATGGCGACGTCGTCGACGGCGAAGCCGCGATCGACGAAGCGGTCGTCACCGGCGAATCGCTGCCGGTTACCAAGTCGGTCGGTGAGGAGGTGGTCGGCGGATCGCTGGTCGCAGACGGCGCGATAACCGTCAGCGTCGGAGAAGACGCGACCAGCACCATAGACCGGATCACCGAGCTCGTCTGGGACCTCCAGAGTTCGAGCCACGGCATCCAGAAGCTCGCGGACAAACTGGCGACGATCTTCGTCCCGCTCGTGCTCGTCCTCGCTCTCGTCGTGACGGCCGCGTATCTCGCAGTCGGTGCCGGCGTCGCCGCCGCACTGCTCGTCGGACTGACGGTGCTGATCGTCTCCTGTCCGTGTGCGCTCGGGCTCGCGACGCCGCTCGCGGTCGCCGCGGGAATCCGGGACGCCCTCGAGCGCTCGATCGTCGTCTTCGACGACAGCGTCTTCGAACGAATTCGCGACGCCGACACCGTCGTCTTCGACAAGACGGGGACGCTGACCACCGGCGATATGACCGTCGTCGACGTCGATCTCGAGGACGATCTGCTGGAACAGGCAGCCATCCTCGAGCGTCGATCCGCACACCCGGTTGGACGGGCGATCGCCGCACGAGCGCCGGTCGCGGACGGCGGAACGACACCGGCAACGTCCGTCGGTGACGACGACCCCGACCGTGACGAACCCGACGATTCTTCCGGGGAGACCGACGACCGAATCGGATCGTTCGAAAGCCATCGAAACGGCGTCTCGGGCGTCGTCGACGGCGACGAGATCGTCGTGGGCCACCCGGACCTGTTCCGCACTCGCGGCTGGGAGGTTCCAGAAGCGATCGCCGATCGAATCGACGACTGTCGCGACACCGGCAGAGTTCCGGTCGCCGCGGGTCGGGACGGAACAGCCGACGGTCTCGTCGTCGTCGGGGACGACCTTCGGGAGGGATGGGGAGAAACACTGACCACGATCTCCGAATCGGGCGCGGACGTCGTCGTCCTCACGGGTGACGACGCTCGGTCGACGGTCCGACTCCGCGATCATCGAGCAGTGGATCGCGTCTTCGCCGGCGTTCCGCCGGAGGGGAAAGCCGAAACCGTCGAGCGCCTCAGTCGGACGGGCCGAACCGTGATGATCGGAGACGGGACCAACGACGCCCCGGCGCTCGCGGCCGCCGATCTCGGTATCGCGCTCGGCGGTGGAACGGCGATGGCCGCGGACGCGGCGGACGTCGCTCTCGTCGACGACAATCTGTCTTCGGTCGAGACCGTCTTCGAACTCGCCAGATCGACCGACCGGCGCGTCAAGGGGAACATCGGCTGGGCGTTCTGTTACAACGGAATCGCGATCCCGTTGGCCGTCACCGGGCTGCTCAATCCCCTGTTCGCCGCGATCGCGATGGGACTGAGCAGTTTGCTGGTGGTCACGAACTCCTCGCGTCCGCTCCTCGAGGAGTGAGATCGCTCGAGCGCCACGGTTGGTCGGCGGACTGATACGGATTACTGTAACGATTTACCGGCGAACCCGCCGCCCGGGTCGCGGGTGCGCCGGCAATGATTTACAGTAAACCGTATGAAACTCGGGAGCGATCGTTCATCGACCGAATCCATCAGTGGAATAATACGTTCCGACGGCGTAGCCTCGCGCATGTCCGACCGATCCGAGCTATCGGGGTGGCTCTCCGAACGGCCTGGGCTGACCGCGGTCGCGGCCGCGAGTGCCACTCTCGGTCTCCTGATCGTTCTCCCCTATCTCCAGTACGTTCTTCTCGGCCTCATCCTCGCGTACATCCTCGTTCCCGCCCAGCGACGGCTCGAACGGTACGTCGGGGCGATGATCGCCGCACTCACGCTGGTCGTCGTCGCGGTGCTCGCGATCATCCTCCCGCTCGCGTACGTCCTCGCGATCGCGTTCCGCGAGGCGCTCGAGATCGTAACCGCCGTCGAGGAGGGGAGTCTAAGCGTCGACGCGATCGAATCACGGCTCGAGGAGACGGGATACGCCGTCGATCTCGTCGAACTCTCTCAGACGTACCAGGAACCGATCGCGGGCGGGCTCCAAGGTGTCGTGACTCGCGGGATGGAACTGGTCACCGGACTTCCGAACGTCCTCATCGGACTGACGGTAACGCTGTTCGTCCTCTTTGCGCTGTTACGAGACCGCGAGGCGCTCGTGACCTGGTTCGAACGCGTTCTCCCGATGGACGACGACATTCAGCGCGAGCTACACACGGAGCTCAACCAACTCATGTGGGCCTCGGTCGTCGGAAACGTCGTCGTCGCCGGTATCCAGGCCGTGCTGCTCGGGGTCGGGCTGGCACTGCTCGGCGTCCCCGCCGTGATCTTTCTTACCGTCGCGACGTTCGTCCTCGCGTTGCTCCCGCTGGTCGGCGCGTTCGGCGTCTGGGTGCCGGTTGCGCTCTATCTGGTGGCGATCGATCAGCCGCTCGTAGCGCTCACGCTCGTCGTCTACGGCTCGCTCGTCAGCGCGTCGGACACCTACCTCCGGCCGGCGCTCATCGGACGCACGAGCGCGTTCAACTCCGCGATCGTCGTCGTCGGGATCTTCGGCGGAATCGTCGTCTTCGGCGCCGTCGGGCTGTTTATCGGTCCCGTCGTTCTCGGCGGTGCCAAGATCACGTTAGACGTCTTCGCTCGAGAACGCGCGAACGCGATCGGTCTCGAGGCGGAGGAGACGGCCGCCGATCCGGCCGTCGACACCGCCCCCGGAACCGGCGTGGAATCGGAGACGACGGCAACCGACCGGGATGAAGACGGTACCGAGACCGGCGACGACCCCGGAACCACGTCCGGCGGAGGCGGGACACGCGAAACGGATTCCGACCGCGGTCCCAAATCCACAGAGCGGGCGAGCGGAGATCACGACGAAGGGTAAAGCGAGGACGAACCGGCAGAAGTGAGACGGATACGACGGCGATCGAACGGGACGTCCGCCAATCTCGCACGGACCGCTGTCAACGCGACACGCGAGACGGAGTCGGACCGCTTCGGAGGGATCGCAGACAGTTGCCGGCCCCGTCACCGCCGGTACAGCAGCCCGTATCAGGCATCAACGCTCGAGTCGACGGCCGTTCCGTTGTCTCCGATCCGAACGAAGCCGTAATCACAGTCGGGACAGTGCCATTTGACCTTCTCACCGAGGTGGAGAGTGGTGCTCGCGGCGCGGTAAAACGTCCGTTCGACCCCACAGTCAGGACACTCGTGATCGAGTTCCAGAGCCATACTCGTAGCTTGTGCGTTGGGGGTGTTTAATGTATTCGTTCGCGATGACGTCGTCCCGCGACGGCACCAACGGGGAGACCGATCTCGTCGCTGGTCACGAGGTTCCGCGATCAACGCCAGTGAAACCGGCCGCGGTAATCGGCGGCCGACAGTATAAGTATCGCTCTACCGTCGAGTCAAGCATGTCTATCTACACCGGCCGCGGCGACGACGGGAAGACCGACCTCCGGGACATGACCCGCGTCTCGAAGACCAGCCCCCGAATCGAAGCCTATGGAACCATCGACGAACTCAACGCCCTGATCGGAACGATCCGATCGACCGGTTACGACGACATCGACGATCGACTCCGGACGATCCAGAACCACCTCCACGTCGTTCAGGCGGATTTCGCGAACCCGGATCCCGACGACGACGATCCGGCGATCGGTACCGACCACGTCGAGACGATCGAACGCTGGATCGACGAGTACGACGAGGAACTCGAGCCGCTGACCTCGTTCATCCTCCCGTCCGGGAGCGATCACGGATCCAGACTCCACCACGCCCGAACGGTCTGCCGACGCGCCGAACGGCGAGCCGTCGATCTCGCGATCCACGAGGAGGTCAACGAGAACGCCGTTCAGTACCTGAATCGACTCTCAGACGGACTGTTTACGTTTGCTCGCGTGGTCAACGTTCGGGAGGGAGAGCCCGAAGAAGCACCGGCGTACTGACCGCGACGGAACCGACGGCGATTCACCTGTCTCGATTCACCTGCCTACCCGCTGGCGTCGTCGACCTCGAGCCCGACCAGTGACTGGCCGAGCACGTCCGCGTATCCCGACGGCGTGAGCTTCAACGCGGGAACGCCGAGAAACGTCAACGTCTGGGCGGTCACCAGCGGCCGCTCGAGATCGCTGCCGCCCGCCGCGATCGCTTCGCGAAGCGTCTCGAATCGAGCGGCGATCTCCTCGAGTGGCATGTCAGCCGCGGTCGCCGCGACCGGCGCCGGGAGATCAGCGACGATCGCTCCCTCGCGGGCCACGGCGAAGCCACCCCCCATCGAGGCAACTCGATCAGCGGCGACGAGGCCGTCTTCGACGTCGGCTGCGATCGTCAGGAGCCCCGGCGTCTCCCAGGTCCCCGTCGTCGCGACGGCTCCGGCCTCGAGGCCGAATCCGGCGAGAAATCCCGTGAATCCGCGGTCCGCCGTTTCCGGGTCGCGGTCGATCAGCGTCGCCGTGAGCACGTCGGCCGCGGGATCGGGTGCCAGTCGCCGGTCCTCGGTATCGTAGCGACGTTCCGAGACCACGGCGGGCGATGCCGTCGTCTCCGTCGTCACGAGACCGTTCCCGACCGCCATCGCACGGACGACACCGTCCGGAGCGACCTCGTACGGCGCTGTAAAGCGATCGGCGGAGAGGTCGACCGCGACGGTGTCGTAGACGTAGTCGGGGTACGGCTCCGTCCGGGGCTCGACGGTCGGCCGTCCGCCAGCGACGACGACCTCTCCCCCCGTCAAAACCGTTTCGACGCCCATCGACTCGAGGTCGTCCACGAGGACCAGATCCGCGATCGAACCGGGCGCGATCACACCTCGGTCCTCCAGGCCGAAGTGGTCAGCGGGATTCCGCGTGGCCGCGTCGATCGCGTCCGCCGCCGGGACGCCGGCATCGATCAGCCGCCGAACGACGTCAGCCATCCCGAAGCCGTCGAGGAGATCGTCGGGCCAGACGCCGTCGGTGGATAGCGAAACGCTCGCGCGGTCGACGTCGGGAAGCGCCTCGACGAACACGTCGAGGTCGTCGCGAATCGAGCCACAGCGTCCGACGACGTGAAGGCCGTGTTCGGCCCGTCGTCGAACACCCTCGGCCGTGATCGCCTCGTGATCGTTGTCCACGACCGTCGCGAACGCCCTGAGCCGGTCGCCGCGACAGCCCGCCCCGTGGCCGACGATCGTCTCGCCGGCGTCGCGAACCCGCTCGTAGAGCTCCTCGACCGGCGAGTCGCGCCCGACAACGTGAACCCAGTCGATCTCACCGACGCCGACGATCCGATCGCGCTCGAGCAAGCCCGCGAGCGCCTCGAGTTCGTCCTCACCCCCTCGGGCCGGCTCGAACGTGTCGACCAGAACCTGCGGCGGTAGCGTGAGATACACCGACAGCGGCAGTTCGGCCGTCCGCTCGAGGGACGTCTCGACGCCGCGGCTCCCGAAGAGAACTCCCAGACCGGAGGTTTCGCTCACGATCGACGTCGTTCCGCTCGCGAGCAACGCCGGGACGGCGCGTTGGGGCGTGAGATAGATGTCGACGTGCGTGTGGGCATCGATCAATCCGGGAACGACGGTTCGACCGCCGGCGTCGACGATGGTCGTCTCGGAACCGGTAACCTTCGCTCCGTCTTCGAGGAGCGCTGCGATTCGATCACCGACGATCGCCACGTCGCGATCCAGAAACTCTCGACGGTTCGAACAGTAGACCCGACCGTCCCGAAGAATCGTATCGGCGCTCGCCCCCGTTCGCTCGAGGGCGACCTCCTGTAGCTCGTTCATGAAGTGGTGATTCTCGCGCAGGTTCTTAACTGGATTGCGCCACGGTAGTCTCGTTTCCACGACCGGTCGAGGTCGTGTCTGACTCTCGGACCTATTCTGTTTTCTGCGAAAGGACTATATTTACAGATCACCTTCCTCTCTCCGAGAGACGATGAACAAACACTTCCACGACAGTCTGTACTACCTCAAACGGGCGGGTGAGCACGCGAAACTCGGCGTCGAATCTCAGCTCGAGCCGGCCATCAAGCGGGTGCGCGAACGACTCGGCAACGAACCCGAGCCGGAACAGAGTCGACTCGAGGCGGTTCGAAGCGAGGTCGCCGGTCTCGAGGAACGGACGCGGGGAACCATCGGGGGACTTCGAGAGCGAGTTCCGGCCGTGCGTTCGACTCGAGAGTCGACCGGCGAAAGGAACGCTTAAGTCCGACGCACCGGAACGTCACCGTGCGGGTTGGTGATCTAGTCTGGTTATGATACCTCCTTCACACGGAGGAAGTCGGCAGTTCAAATCTGCCTCAACCCATTTTTGACGACACAACGACGACGAGCGTAGCGAGGAGTCCGTGTCGTCAAAAATGGTCGGAGATTTGAACCAGACGAGTCGCGCACAGCGAACACTGTGAGCGAGCACGTCTCGGCGAGGTTCAAATCTGCCTCAATCCACTGGCGTTCCTACTCCTGACGAGTTACGGGACGGCAGAGAGGTCCTTATGGAAGGTATGCGAACCGTTCTATGACACCCACTATATGGTATACTCCTAGATCTAACCACTGCTTCTTCCCAAACAATCAACCTACTACGTACTGAACTACTGTGTATGAGCGCTGACGGAACACATACCGTGACCGAGATTCCAGTGGAAGACGTGGCACTCGAGGGGGAGCTGTCGGTTCCGACGGAATCAGCCGGACTCGTCCTCTTCGCTCACGGTAGTGGCAGCAGCAGACATAGTTCGTGAAACAACCTCGTCGCGGAGACATTGCGTGAACACGGTCTCGGCACGCTCCTGTTCGACTTGCTCACCGAGATCGAAGACCAGGATCGGGAGAATCGATTCGACATTCCGCTGCTAACGGATCGACTCGTCGAGACGACCGAATGGGTCCGCGACCAAGCGGAAACAAGTGATCACTCGATCGGTTATTTCGGCGCCAGTACAGGAGCTGCGTCGGCCCTCCGTGGAGCGGCGCGCCCGGTTACGGAAATTGATGCGGTGGTTTCGCGCGGTGGACGTGTCGATATGGCGTCCGAAGTTGTTGACGCCGTGACGGCACCGACACTGCTGATCGTCGGCGGCGAAGACGAGTCGGTATTCGAACTGAATCGAGAGGTCCACGCTAAGCTCTCGTGTGAGAAAGACCTCCGGGTCGTGGAAGGTGCGGGCCACCTCTTCGAGGAACCAGGAGAACTCGAGATGGTCGCCGATCATGCTTCCGATTGGTTCACGGGACACCTCGGGTGAAACTCCGGCACCGGTCCGGAAGTACTTCTGAACGGAATCGGGTCGGCGAAACGATGAATCACGATGAAACAGTGATTTGCCCGCGATGAGGCACATTCAGGGTCGGAATTTAGGCACGGTGCAGGGGTATTGTCTGATATGGCTGAGATTCCAGACGTCGACAGCGTGGAATCGGAAGACGAGTACATTCATGTCCTGTTTCGTGATCCCGATAGATACGACGAGATTCGAACGCCGGACTGGGCGGACGATCCGGCGGAGTCGGTCTCAGTGGGCAGCGAGGTGCGTACCGGGGAGCTGGAGGGGAGCGACGATTGGGAGGTTACGAGTGTGCTGATTAAAAAGAACGTCGGCGAGGAGAAGGCCGAGGAGCAAGCGCGTGAGATCATCGAGAAGATCGAATCGTAGCACGCAAGCCACCTGCATTGAGGGGAGACGGTGAGTGATCGAGTATGGACGTCACCGAAGCCATCGAAACGCGCATCGAACTGAGAGAGTAACGCCGACGAGTCCGTCAACGAGGAGACGAAGCGCGCGACCCTCGGGCGGCACCCGCGGAATCAGGAACCGATCGGTTCGAGACTCTCGTGGTTGGCGTTCATGGATTCTCACGGACCCCGAATGAGTGCCGGTAGTACCTGAAACCGGCCGCGAAGACCTCGTTCGAACTTCGAGCGAGACCCGCCTCAACCCATACGAACTACGTACGGTCTGTAATCGTGCTTTCTTGGGCGTTTCAAGCGTTGTGCTGAGCGGACATAATTTTGGGTAGAGGATCAGGACCGTAGAACCCACTCGGTTGTTGTACGAAGGTCGTCTTCGTCTGGGAATTCCGATATAATTTCCGTCAGGGGATATATGGATTCGGCCCTCACAGGACATCTCCACCCGTACTCACGGCAACGTCGAAAGCTGGGAAGCACTTCCGGGTGGGACGAGTCGACTTCGATGAGCGGTCGATTAGCGGAAACTGGTTAGGGACTTTGAACGGGTTTATTACATATTAAATGTTTTACTGTATATGGATGGATTTACGTCGACAATCTCGTTTGAAGAGTTCGTCGATATGCCGGAGTTCTACGGGTCGGGCGCGGCAACGTATCGCCTGGCGATGGTAAAGGACCGTCGTGACTTCCTTGACTTATTCGAGGGCGCGCGTCACGTTGATGCAGTGACCTACGCGGAAACTCCTGAGTTACTGGTGGAGATGCTAACCGAGTACGAGATCGGCTCGTTGGACGTTCTTATTGGCAACTCCGACGATTACGCTGACCGAGTCAACGAAGTTTCGACGGCGCGCTCACTGGTGCAGCTTCGCCAGGATGGTCGGCTCACGGTTCGATTGAAAAACCAGAAGACCGTTCACTCGAAGATTTACCGGATCGTGATGCCAGACGACACGGTGAGGCTCGTCCACGGTTCCGCAAATCTCTCGCGGAACTCTTGGGAGTACCACACGAACCAGATATCTGTGTTTACAACCGATGTGGGAACCGAGCTAGATGAAGAGTTTGAGAAGTTTATCGACCAGTATCGGGAAGCGTACAGCGACCAGACGCTCCTCGAAGGACTCGTTGAAGCGCTTGAAGAGGCTGATTCGACCGAAGAACGAGAAAATCACATCGAGTACTGGGTCGGAGTCGGAGATCTCGACGTGAGCGACACGGCCGCACTGAATCAAGATGCTGTAGAGGACCTGAAAGACGCCGCGGACCGAGTCACTGCCGTCGTTGATGATCCGAAAAACGCCGACGAGACGGTCGCGTTCATCGAGGAACCCGAGAACGCAGACCGAACCATCGTCGGGCCAGAGGAATCAACAAGCGATGACGGAACAACCGAGTCAGACGACGGTAACGAGTCACCAGATTTCGGGCTCGTGGAATCCGATCACGAAACGAACCTAACTGAGACACTCGATCGCCCACGGGTCAAAGCACCGGATGAGAAGATCCGGATGGGAACGAGCAAAGTGGATAAGGCCACAGCTGATGAGTTCGGAGTTAGCCTCCGTGACCGTGGCGCGACCGTTGAGGATCACAGTATCACCGCACCGTTGAGCGCGTACAACAACCAGGTGAAAGAATCTACAGCGATCCCGACGATGTCTGTCCTGCCAGAGGCAGAGCAAGTCGTGATCGGCGAAGACGACGAGATGATTCTGGTTGCCACTGACGAACCAACGCCTGAGGTTCTGAACCACTGCCTCGAAACGATCGAGAACTACATCGAGACTGTCGAGAACCACGGTTACACGCAGTCTGAAACCGCAGTAATGGCACAAATGTACGAGGCGTTCCTCTACGGGTTCTGGGCTCCATTCGCTAACCAGTACGCCGAGGCACTCTCCTCGCCGTCACGGACACTGGATAACGTTCTTCAACACCTCTATATCGAAGGGAAAAGCGACGCCGGTAAAGACAAACTCACCGAATACATCCTTCGACTCATCTCCGATAACACGGTCATCTCCGGCGTGGATGCGGACGACGTCGGAGTCGGTGAGATCCGCGGCATCCGCGAATGGGATACGTGCTTCCCGTACGCCATCATCGACGCCGAGAAACGCAAAATCCAGAACTGGAGTCCGATCCGGAACTACTGGGGGGACTGGACACCGACCAGCGTTGACCAGCCGTGCTTGATCTTCACGACGAACGACGCGCTACCCAAGTCGGAGTTCCGGAACCGAATGAAGATCCTGAGTATGGACGTCTCGTTCCCGTCGAACCCAGAAGATCCGGGATTCCAGGAAGCTCAAGAAGACCTCGCGGCCGTGTTAGAGCGACAGAACCCGATCTTTAGTTACGTCGCTCGACGGATGCTCACCGAGCAACCGTGGACCGACGGTACCGGTACTATCGAAGACGTGCGCCGTATCGTTCGGGATTTCTACGAGGAAGCCGACCGAGACCAACCGGAGTACTTCCCTGCTGAGGAACCAGCCGAAAAAACGTACGACACGGGCCGGATAAAATGGCAGCGTGATATCCAGGGCGGCCGGGTCTCCTTCGAGCCCGAACCCAGTGCGATCACCGCAGACTTCGACCGGGAAGAGTACGAAGTATACGACTACGAGAAGCGTCTCCCGAAACGGTTTATGTCCGACAAGTCCGGATCCAGCGTCTACATCGGAGCCCCAGACGACTTTGCAGAGTGGATCGGATACCCGGTTGAGGAACTGTTGAACGGTGGTGCTGGAGAAACAGGCGACGGTGTTTCTCAGTTAGGAGACGGGGACGGAGACCATGAGAATGAGAGCGGTACTGAATCCAGTGGTATCCTCGCGCGGTTGCTCGGTAGATGACCATCGTTTGATACGGTCTATTGTACCGATTTACCGGTGGGACCGCAGACGGGCCGCGGTCCCACCGGCAATGGCTTACAATAGTCTACCCTGGTGTGCGAGGGCAATTCGAGCGTCGGAAGGTGCTACGGAAGCAGGAAACCAATTACCTCGAACGGGGTGAAGAAGAACGATACAGCCTCGAGGAATTCTGCCGAGTCATCTTTGACTCGCCCGAGTCCGTCCAGGAGAGATAACACGGTCAACGAATCAAATCGTGTCTCTCCCTCGGCGCCTAGCGCGAGCATCTCGACGACCACGACGAAACCGAAGAACTGTATAGACGTTAGAAGTGGTCTCCCATTCCTGGGACAGAAAGCTGGTCGAACGCTGTATCGATCACGGTCGGTAGCTCGTCGAATGAGTCAAAGAATCGATCGCTCAGAGCCGCTTGAAGCGATCTTCAGCACTCTTTAACTTGGGTGAGTACGGGAGAGTACACTGGTAACGCCACGAACGTAAGGTCGTCCCGCCAGATCCGTGGCGGCCGACACGTAAAAGTACGGTAATCGAGCCATCTTCGAATTCATCACATAACGGTACGATGAACTGTTTTGCGTGTTTTGCGGTCACGTACTCTTCGAGCCGGGCGAAAATCGATCGTCATCCCCGTGAGCGCGCTCAACAGACGCGTCCAACCGCGCTGTTCGGAGGGCTCGACGACCGACCGCCTGTCGCGGGGAAACCACGCGGCACCCGGCTCAACTTGCACAGGTTTCTGGTCTGATCGATGCAGACTACTGTGACGTCCATCTCCGTTCACGTTTTTTGAAGCCGTCGTTGAACTCACCTCGCTCCGCTTCGTGGGCATCTACGTCTGAACGCCGCGGTTTTTGATAGCTCAGCCCCGCCTCTTTCAGCAACCGACGACAACTCGGATAAGAGTACGTCACGCCGTACGTGTCTTCGAGAAAATCTTGGACCAGCGCCGGCGTCCACGCCGGTGCGTCGATACCGATCTCGGTCGGTGGTTCGTGGACAGTTTCCTCGAACTCTTGCTGCTGTATTTCCGAGAGCTTCCGTTTCCTTCCAGTTCGCTTGTCATCAGAGACGGCTTGCTCGAGCGGTTCGTCCGTGTCGAGTCGCATCAACCAGCTGTAGATCGTTCTCCGACCCGTACCGTACCACTCAGCGAGTTCAGTCTGTGTGACACCGTTTTTGTACGCAATTGCCGCCAACAACCGTTTCGTCGGCTTGTTTCCGTCAACACGGTCGAGAGCGTCTTGAAGTTCTTCGATGGAGATCTCATCGAGGTGGTCCATTACTGGAGTCTACGCTTTCTGGGCTGAAAGTTCTAACGACTACAATATTATGCGGAATTCGTAGATCAGATGTCTGAATGTTCCGGCATCACTGCGCTACGACCCGACAGTTCTACTATTGGTCGATTCAGTCGGTACCGAGAAAACCCGTCCGTTGATCCGAAAAGGCCAGAGAGTGTCTAGTGAACCAGCACGAGGCGACTCTGTTAGTCAGTCAGATGTGGTCGGTCGATTCGCTCCCTATGAACGGTCCGAACCAGCAGTTCCGGGATCGTCGAGAGGAACCAATCCAGTTGCCATCAATCGACGCACGATTGCGACGAGACCGTTATCGAATCCCCGACCAAACACCGCCTGTTCGTGCGACCGTTCACCCGTCTCTGCCTCGTGAAACGAACTCACGAGGATCGTACTCCGATCTACTAGCAGGATCCGGCTGATTTCCGTCTCGTCATCGGTCAGTGCTGCTCCGCTTAGCCATTCCAGGCCAGAGACGAACACCTCCGCGTTCGGAAGGCGGTCCTGCACGCGCTCGCGTAACGTCCCGGATATCGTGCCGACGATGATCGTGACCCCACGCTGCTGGGCCGCCTTGAGGGAGTCGAACAGGGTGTCGGTGACAACAGAATCGTGTCCGATCACGAAGACGAGTTCGTTTTCGGCTTCATCGAGTAACTGGTGTGCCCGATTCGTGATCGGAACGTTCCCGGATAATGCCCACACTTCGTGTGCGGTCCCCGCGTCACTATCGAAGTTCGCCGGTTCGAGATCTTGTAGCGTCTCGTGTAATAACTCGGTTCGCGATTCGTATTCGTCCCGAAGCGTTTCAGTCGCTTCAGCGAACGAGACGGAGCGAAACTGCTGAGGATTCGAGTGTTGGACTTCCACGAGTCCTTTCGTTTCTAAGACGCGAATCGCGTCGTACACACGAGTTCGCGGGACTTCGGAGATCTCACTGATGTCCTTGGCTGTCCCTCGTGGAAGTCGTGATAGCGCCACGAACGCCCTGGCCTCGTACTCTTTGAGCCCGAGCTGCTGGAGGAGTTCGACCGCCTGTTGCTGATCTGTAAGTTCATCCATAGGTCCCAACCTGGGCTACCAATTACTGGTAGCTCGTCTACCGTGTGGCGCTCTATCGGGAAGATGTTTCCCCTCCTCACTCACACGTCAGTTCTCGATTACGCAATCGGATTAGACGGTGTTCAGTGATTTTTCAAAACTCTGCAGGACAGGATGAGTTCGATTGTGATTCGTCGAGTGACAAAGCCGTCAAAGAATCGACCACCAGAATCGGCGTTTCGCTCTGTAGTCCATTCTTCACCCAGATAATCACAGTAAGTGTTTAGGGCACGGGCACCAACCTCGTACTGGCGCACAGTTACAGAGTAGGTCCCAACCACGCTGGCGCTGTGTGCCACCTCTCGAGGCAGATTCCCCGCCAGCAACATCGAACTGTACTCATGAACGAAAACCCATCAGATGAACCATATAAAGTCGCGATCAGTCAGCTCGAAGCGGTGGGACTGAGTGCGTACGCTGCTCGGACGTTTGTCGCTCTCGCCACACTCGGGGAAGGAACCGCACAGGACGTGAGTGACATCTCAGAGGTGCCCAGAACGCGCGTCTACGATGCCGTTAACGAACTGGAAGATCGAGGACTGGTCGATGTCCACCAGTCCACGCCCAAACGGTTCTGGGTGATTTCGTCGGAAACCACCGGACGAATCTTCGAACAGGAGTACTCACAGCGGGTTAGTGAACTCGTTGCCGCACTCGATTCACTCGAGCCGGTTGCGCGCTCGGACGAACAACGCGGAGTCTGGACGGTGACGGGGCGTAAGACGGTTGCAACCAGAGTGATCGACTTTATCGAGAGCGCAGACGAGGAAGTGGTCTACATGACCGTTGGAGACCTCCTTACTGGGGATACAATTGACAGCTTGCGCGCAGCGAGTGAGCGAGGCGTTTCGATCAAATTGGGGACGATGGAACAGACAATACAGGAGGACATTCGTGAAGCGATTCCGGAAGCTGAAATGTTCGAGTCGCTCTGGGTCTGGTCGGATACTCCTGCCGGACGGCTGCTCATGGTGGATAACGAGAAAACGCTCGTAAGCGTCCTCGCCGATGGAACCGGCGACAACCAACTGGAACGGGAAGATGAGACCGCAATCTGGGGGTCTGGAGGGACCAATAGTTTAGTTATCGTCCTCAAAGCGATGTTTACGTGGCAACTCAATGGGAATCGGACGTGAGCGAAGAGACTCCTGTCACCCGCCGGATCACGAAATGATTATGACCGATGTTAGCATACGGATTGCCACGGTCACTCTCCCGGTGGTCAGTGCGTGTCCATAACCCAGAGCCGGAGGGTGAGCACTGTCCAGAGGTGTATACAATGAATGAGGAGGATACTTCCGGGGGAACGGATGTACCGATTACAGAAACGACCCATAGTTCTGAGCCACCCGTCGGAACTGTGCGCGGTAATTGGATGGAGTCAGAGCACTCGAGTGTGGCTGTCGTCGAGGCGGTTGCTGCGGCGACGAACCGTGATCTCTTTTCGATACCACCGTTGTACGAACAGGTAGATCCCGACGCGCTAGATAGACTCGTGACAGCGGCGGAAACGGACGCTCAACGGACGCTTCACGTCTCGTTTCGGTACGAGGGGTGGAAGTAACCGTTTGGACAAATGGGAACATCGAGGTCTCCGTCGACGTAGATGGACGGGAATGAACGTGTCACACGTCTGCTGTAAGTCAGTACCGGCGCACCCGGCACCCGGTCTCCGGATACGCCGGTACTGACTTACAGCAGACCGTATCAGTCGCGACGATCCGTCACCGTAGTTCGTCGGTGATGAAGGCAATGAGTTTCTCTACGCGTGTGGTAGCGTGATACCGAACAGTATCACTTTGTGCATCATAATCAATAACGCCTGCTTCCGCTAGCTTTGGAAGGTGGGCGTGGTACAATGTCATCTTGAGGTGAGAGGGAGATCGATGAGGCCGCTCTGTACGTACGTTTGCGCTATTGATCCGATCCACCAACTCGTCGATATCCACGGCACCATCTTCGTTTTCGATGAGGTGGTGGAGGATCTGTTGTCTGCACTGGTCGGTGACCAGTTCTAGTGCTACCTCGGTCGTGACAGTTTGGGTGTTGACATTCATAGTAAGGTCCACCATGTTTCGTCTGGACCTCGGTACGCACGAACATGGATGCATACCGTAACAACGGCCACGTGGTAACCCCTGTCGTTAATCCAGATCATCACACAAACACTTTTCCGCTCGTCAACGGACACCACTCGAACGTACCGCTGATTCGGGTATCGCTTCCAAATCGCGTCCTCTTGAATTTAGATCTGTCCGAGATGGACGAGTGTGACGTTCATGAAACGATCAGAGATGATCCACAACTCCGATGAATACCTGCAATCGTACTCACGGGTTCCGAGGCAACAGAGGATATTACGAAGGGTAATAACGTAAGCATGAACGCGTATCTCACGAAGTCGACTGATCCAAACGAGTTCGACTAGATTGTGAGAGTCATGGAAAATCCCGGCTCAGACAGGTCCCACTTCCGCCGATTCGAGAATGATTTCTACAGCCCTCGGATAGGTGCCACTTCTGCTGAGAGATCCACATAAATCAGGAACTGCCGAAAGGTTGCGGGTTGTTCTGAATAAGAGGGTACACAGAGCGATCCTGAAAGAAAATTTTGGGTAGCGGTTACTGAATCATCCGTCGTACACATGTATTCAAACAGTAACGAGAATCAGTATACAGTCTGAGAACTGTGGAAAATATCCGTTGTAAAGAGAAGTGTCGGGAACTCATCAATTATTGGGTGCTGACTGGTGAACAATCGCAAGCCAGAACTCCTCGACTGACTGGACGAAGTCGATAAACTCATCCGGTTCAACCGGCTTCTGGATGTATTGATCTGCGTCGAGACCATGCGATTTAGCGATGTCTTCTTCCGTCTCTGAACTCGTGAGGATGACGATGGGGATCGCAGAGAACGCTGGCTCGTTGTTCAACTCGGCAAGGACTTCCATACCGCTCTTTCCGGGTAACCGTGGTTCAAGCAAGATCAGATCGGGGCGGGGTCTATCTGCATAATCATCGCGCTGGTTGACGAAATCGAGTGCGGCCTCACCATCGGAGACGACGTGGAGATTATTGACTATTTTTGCATCTTTGAACGATTCCGTAAAGAGACGACTATCTCCGGGATTTGGTTCAACTAACAAAATTTCAATCGGTTCCTGTGATTGTTCGTCCGCTGAATCTGAAGGCATTACAGCGGCTATCAGTCGAAGCGTTAAAAAGCTTAATTCACTCGTATTGATCGTTTATTTCCGCTGTCTTGAAGTGTAATACGGAAGTCATTCATGAAAGGTGGGATTCCCAGCGAAAAGTTCCCACATGCACGTGTCACAGCAAGAAAGACGGTACTCCCACCCGATGTGAGAGCCGTAGCGAAAGCGTTGGTCTGATGACGGAGATCGCGGGAAAGTGGTGAGATCGTTCGACTTACTTCGGAACCGGTCAGCGATCGAAACGAGCGATCGTGTATTTCGCCAGGTGCGGGTGGTAACGACGACACAGGATCCAGTCATTCGGTTCGCGTTCGTCCTGGTTGGGTTCTCGATAGAGAACCTCTAGGAGGTACCTCGATTGGCCTTCGTTTCCGGGTATCTCTGGCGCTCGGAATCGCGACGCCGTTGTACAGATTCGTGGCGACGGGAAGGCGGCCGCCCGTGGAATCTTGATGCGGAACGGGGACGTCTTCCATATCCTCACCGGCGAGGGGGTACGTTTCGCGTGGCATCTATGAGTGAGCAGTCCGTACTGCGTTCTATGGGCCGAAACATGCTCGTCGATGGTGAGTGGAAGACCGACATCGAACCGCACACCGACGAAGACGGAGCGTTCGACCGAGTCGAGACCTCGTTTCGCGACTGGATCCGCGACGAATCCGACGCACGGTTCCAGCCCGAGGACGATCGGTATCATCTGTACATCGCGCGAAACTGTCCGTGGGCTCACGGCACCGCGCTCACTCTCCAGTTGACCGGTTTGACGGACGCCATCTCGATAGATATTGTCGATCCGTGGCGCGAGGACGACGGCTGGAAGTTCACGCCCGAAAAAAACGGTTGCACCCCCGACACAGTCAGCGGCTGCGAGTACCTCCGGGAAGTCTACGTCAACGCTGATCCAGAGTTCACCGGACGCGTTACTGTGCCGGTACTGTGGGACAAACGGGAAGAAACGATCGTCAACAACGAATCGATCGAAATCATGCGGATGTTCGCCACCGAATTCGACGAGTACGCCGACGGAGTTGACCTGTATCCCGAGGGCTATCGAGACGAGATCGACCGGATCATCGACGACGTCTACGACTCGATCAACAACGGCGTCTATCGCGCCGGATTCGCCGACTCACAGGGGGCCTACGACGAGGCTGTCCGGGACGTTTTCGACGGCCTTGACCACTACGACGAGGTACTGGCCGACCGGCGGTATCTCGCCGGCGATCGCCTGACGCTGGCGGACGTTCGGCTGTTTCCGACGCTGATCCGCTTCGACGCGGCCTACCACACGGCCTTCAAGTGCGACAAACAGTACCTCCACCAGTACGACAACCTGTGGCCATATCTGCGCGATCTCTACCAGACGCCCGGCGTCGCCGAGACCGTCGTGATGGATCACATCAGGGACGAAGGGTACTTTCAGGGGGAGATCACGTCGATCGGCCCGGATCTCGACTTCGAGGCACCACACGACCGGGACCGGCTGCCCAGCCGCGAACCAGACACACGCTATGAACAGTAGCGATCGACACTGTCTCGGCGATGTTCCCGGACAGGATACTTGACCTTCGAAGATATCGCAACCGTGAACCCCGACGAGTGGACGATACCAGGTAAGCACGATGCGATCGATGTCGTACAATAAAACTTCTCGGAGTCGGGAGCGTTGCTGGTCTTGCAGGCTGTCTCGGCGGGGAAGACGACGATATCCCCGACGGCACCGACGACGGTAACGGGGACGACGAGATTGCCGTCTCGTTCGTTCCGATCAGTCCTCGTGGCACCGACGGTTCGGTCCTCACTGTTCGAGCGAGCGCGCAACGTCTCGATCAGAACGACTGTTGCTTTCGGACGTACTCGAGTTCGTTCGGACTGTCGCCACGATCGCTGTACCGGGGTCGTCCGATGGCGTCACGACGGACCCCGTTTAAGATCGCGAGTTCGAGGTCGCTCTGGCTCTCGTAAGTCTCGTGTCCGGAGGTCTCGAGGACGGCTTCCAGCGAATCGGTGCGATCTGGGTAGCTGATCGTCACGTCCGCGAACTCCGCTATGAGTTCGGCCGTCGTCACCGGAAACGTCGCCTCATCGAAGAGCCGACTGGCCGTTCCGACTCCCAGCGATCTGACTTCGTCGGTCGGGTCGCTCTCGGTCATCGGGGAGACTACTTCGATCACCTGGATAGATCTACAGCCTGCAAGCGAAGATACCCGTCGTCCGCGTTCGACTAGAGATCTCTCTCTCTCCTGCGATCTCGTTCCTATCGAGTCTCTTTTCGTCAATTTATGAGAAGACATATATCACGACAAAAACACGATCGCGTATGAACTATCGAGCGCTCGGTTCGACCGGTCGAGCCGTTTCTGAGGTCGGCCTCGGAACGTGGAATATCGGCGGCGACTGGGGCGAAGTCTCCGACGAGACCGGCCGCGAAGTCGTCCGTTCCGCCATAGAATCCGGAATCACGTTCATCGACACCGCGGACGTCTACGGTGACGGACGCAGCGAGCGCCACATCGGCCACGTCCTCGAGGAACGTGACGCCGAGGACGTGTTCGTCGCGACGAAAGCCGGACGTCGTCTCGAGCCACACGACGCCGAAGGATACGAGTACGACCGACTCTCTCCGTTCGTCGATCGGAGCCGTGAGTATCTCGGCCGGGGGACGCTCGATCTGCTCCAGTTGCACTGTCCACCGACGGAAGCGTACTACCAGCCGTCGACGTTCCACGCCGTAGAGCGCCTGGTGGACGAGGGAAAAATCGCCCACGCGGGAGTAAGCGTCGAACGGGTCGAAGAGGCGCTCAAGGCCATCGAGTACGACGTCGTCGAGACGATTCAGCTCATCTTCAACCCGTTTCGCCAGCGCCCACGCGAGCAGTTTTTCGATCGAGCGCGCGCCGAAGACGTCGGCGTGATCGTCCGCGTCCCCTACGCATCGGGGCTGTTGACCGGCGCGCTCGAGCGCGATCAGACGTTCCCCGAGAACGACCACCGAAACTTCAACCGCCAGGGGGAGGCCTTCGACGTCGGTGAGACGTTCGCCGGCATCCCCTACGAGAGTGGGCACGACGCCGTCGAGGCGCTCGATCCCCACGTTCCCGAGGGACTGTCGCTGGCCGAACTCACGCTCCGGTGGATCCTCGACCACGAGGCCGTCTCGACGGTCATTCCGGGGACGACGTCCCCGGAGCACGTTCGATCGAACGCGGCGGTTTCAGGCTCCGACCCACTCTCGAACCGCGTTCGCGGCGCTGTCCGGGACGTCTACGAAGAACACGTCTTCGATCACGTCCACCATCGCTGGTAGCGCTCGCCGCCATCAGCCGCTCCCCGCGAACGATCTCGGCGGAGGGAGATGCACCGGCCGGCGCTAGTCCGCGGATCCCCGGCCCCGCGACGTCTCGAGACTGCTGTTCGTTCGTCCGGACGGTCAGGCCGAACTCGAGCCCGACGGCCGACCGGCTCGAAGCGCTTTAATAACGCCCTGGGCCGCCAGGCCAATGACGGTCCACTTCCAGGCCACGACGGCGACGCCGAGCAAGACGAGCCCACGGGTCCGTCGGCCGCGAGCGAGCGCTCGTTTCGCTTCCATCAGAACGGAAACGACGGTCAACGATCGGGTCGCTTTCGAGCCGAGGAATCTCTGAAGTACCATACCCGTTCTAGCGAGGGCGACGGCAAGACGGATCGGCCGGAGGGCGCAAGGTCACCGGTTCGGGGGGTTCCGACGAACGGCCCGTCCGAGCGCTCGAGTCGAAACCCAAACGCCTACTGCCGTTCCTCGAGTCCGTTACGTATGGTCAGCTACGACATCGAACGCTACCTCAACGTTCGAAGCGCCTACGGCGCATCGTTCGACCCCGACGGGGACCGCCTGTCCTTTCTGATGGATACGACGGGGACGCCACAGGTCTGGACGATAGCGGAGCCGCGCGAGTGGCCCGAACAGCGGACGTTCTTCGACGAGCGGGTGACGTTCGCCTCGTGGTCGCCGGAGCGTCCCGAGTTGATCTTCGGCATGGACGACGGCGGCAACGAACGCGCCCAACTGTTCAGACTCGGCGCCGAGACCGGCGAGATCCTGAACCTGACGGCCATGCCCGACGCCAAACACCGGTGGGGCGGCTGGAGCCACGACGGCGAGCGGTTCGCGTTCACGTCAAACCGTCGCGACGAGTCCGTCTTCGACGTCTACGTCCAGGGTCGAGACGACCGCGGCGACGACGCGCGACTCGTCTCCGAGGGCGACGGCTGGCTCTCCCTGTCGGGCTGGAGTCCCGACGATTCCCGGCTGCTCGTCTCTCAGGCCTACTCTAACTTCGATCAGGACCTCTCCGTCCTCGACGTCGACACCGGCGATCTCGAGCACCTGACGCCGCACGAGGGCGATGTCCGCTATCAGAGTGCACGCTGGGCACCCGACGGCGACGGGCTCTACCTCGTCACCGATCACGGCGACGCGGACACGCTCTACCTCGCGTATCTCGACCTCGAGAAGGGGGACCTCGAGACGGTCGTCGACGGCTCCGGCTGGAACGTCGACGGGATCGCACTGGACGACGAGACGGGTCGGTTCGTCTACTCGCGAAACGTCGACGGCTACACGGAGTTGACCGTCGGGGAGTTCGAGGCGGACGAGCCGACCGCCTTCCGGACGTTTCCCGAACCCGATCTGCCGGGCGGCGTCGCGGGCGGGGTGAGTTTCGGTTCGGACGGAGACCGGTTCGCGATCTCGACCAGCGGAGACGCCGTCAATACGAACGTCTTCGTCGTCGACGTCGAGACCGGCGAGGCCGAACGCGTTACGGACGCGCCGACGGCCGGTATCCCGCCCGAGACGTTCGACGAGTCCGAACTGGTCCACGTCGAGAGCTTCGACGGGCTCCGAGTGCCCGCCTTTTTTACCCTTCCGGACGGCTCCGACGGCGAGCGATCGATCGACGAACGCGACAGCGACCGATCACAGTCGGACCGCGACGGCGTTCCGGTCATCGTCGACATTCACGGCGGTCCCGAGAGCCAGCGCCGACCCTCGTTCTCGAGCGTCAAGCAGTACTTCCTCGATCGGGGCTACGCCTATTTCGAGCCGAACGTGCGCGGCTCGGCGGGCTACGGTGGCGAGTACGCGGCGCTCGACGACGTCGAAAAGCGGATGGATTCGGTCGCGGACGTCGCGGCCTGTGTCGCGTGGCTCCGAGAGCATCCCGCCGCCGATTCGGATCGAATCGTCGCCAAGGGAGGCTCTTACGGCGGGTTCATGGTTCTTGCCGCACTGACGGAGTATCCCGACCTCTGGGCCGCCGGAATCGACGTCGTTGGCATCGCGAACTTCGTCACCTTCCTCGAGAACACGGGTGAGTGGCGTCGCGAACTCCGCGAGGCGGAGTACGGGAGCCTCGAAGAGGATCGGGAGTTCTTAGAGGAGATCTCACCGACGAACAACATCGAGCGGATCGACGCGCCGCTGTTCGTTCTCCACGGCGAGAACGATCCGCGCGTTCCGGTCGGTGAAGCCGAACAGGTCGCCTCTCGAGCCAGCGAACAGGGCGTTCCGGTTCGAAAACTGATCTTCGAGGACGAAGGTCACGGCTTCTCGAAGCTCGAGAACCGTATCGAGGCCTACTCGTCGATCGCCGACTTCCTCGACGAACACGCTTGATTCGCCCGACCGATCGGTTCAGAAGCCGGTCACCGTTGCCGACTTGCGGGTGTTAAGGGTTTCCCGTTCCAACCGGGCCGTATGCGCTGGCGACGAGCGGCCGGCGGGCTTGCACTCGCGGTCGGGGTCGTCGTCCTTCTCGTGTACGGAATCGGCTGGGAGACGGTCACCGAGACCGTCAGCGAGGCACACCCCGGCTTGTTGGCCGGTGCGATCCTTTCGGGACTCTGTATGCTCGCGCTTCGCGGTCTCGTCGTCGGACGACTCCTCGCCCCGGTTCAGGGCGGCGCTCGCGGGAACGCGTTCGTCGCGGCCTATCTCTCGGGATACTTCGCCCGGAGCGCGCTGCCCTGGGGACGATCGACGGGGACGCCGATCACGGCCTATCTCCTCGCTGAGGGGTCCAACTCGCAGTTCGAGGACAATCTCGCCGTCGTCGCCGCAGCCGAGGGCTTCAACGCCATCGCTAGCGTCGTCGTCGCGGTGACCGGATTCGTGGTTTACACCGCCGCAAGCGACAGCGATGCCCTGAACGCCGTGTCGGCTGCGATCACCGTCGCCGGCATCGTCGCAGTGGCTGCGACGGTCCTCGTCGTCGTCGTGTTCAACCGCGGCGTGGCTCGAAGGGTCGTCGCCAGAATCGCAGCCGGCGGGGAGGCGATCCTCGAGAAGCTACCGAGAGTCAACGACGTGAGGGGACGTCTCACCGATCGAATCGACGGCTTTTTCGACACGCTCGAGACGATCGGTGCCTCGCGACGCGCGCTGGCCGCCGCCATCGGGATCGCGATCGCGAGCTGGGTGTTCAACGCGTTGCCGCTGTACCTCTGCTTGCTCGCCGTCGGCGTCGACGCACCGCTCGCGGTGGCGTTGGTCTGCGCGCCGCTCGCCTCGTTCGGCGGTGTGGTTCCGCTCCCGGGCGGTAGCGGGGGAATCGAGGTCGTCCTGACGGCGCTGCTCGTCGCCACCCTCGGACTACCGACCGGCGTCGCTGCCGGCGTCGCTGTCCTCTATCGGCTGACGACCTACTGGACGCACCTCGTTATCGGGGGCTGTGTCGCGTCCGCCGTCTCGATGGTCGGAATGTCTCGATTCGGATGAACCGATCTCTCCGTCACGACCGCGTTCGGCTCAGGAGATCACGCCCGTCTTCCGTGCGACCTCTCGAGCCGCGCGCTCGTTCATCCCGTCACCGAGGATCGTATACCGGTCTCGAATCGCGTGACAGGTCGTCAGCGACTCGATTACGGTTTCGTCGTCGATGCCGAGTTCGTCGGCGGTCGTCGGCGCATCGATGCTCGAGAGCGCGTCCCGAATGTCGCGCCAGACGCCGCGTTCGCCGCCGTGGAGATAGGCGGTCATGATCGAGCCGACGCCGACTTGATGGCCGTGGAGAGCCGCTCCGGGTGCGAGACGATCTAGCTGGTGAGAAAAGAGGTGTTCGGCACCGCTCGCCGGTCGCGAGGAGTCCGCGATGGACATCGCGACGCCGGAGGACATGAGCGCCTTGGTGACGACCCACGCCGATTCCTCGAGCCCGGGCCGAACCATGTCGGCGTTGTCGACCAGAATTTCCGCGGTCATCTCCGCGAGTGCGGCGGCATACTCCGAATACTCGACGTCTTTGAGTCGCTTGGCGAGTCGCCAGTCCATCACGGCCGTATAGTTCGAGATGATGTCGGCACAGCCCGCCGTCGTTAGCTCCCACGGCGCGTCGGCCAGGATCTCGGTGTCAGCGACCACCGCGAGCGGCGGCTCGGCCGCGACGCTGTGGCGCGTGTCGCCGTCCGGAACCGAGCCGCGGTTGCTGACGATTCCGTCGTGACTCGCCGCTGTCGGAACCGAGAGAAACCCCATACCCAAGCGATCGCTCGCCATCTTTGCGATGTCGATGGCTTTCCCCCCGCCGATTCCCACGAGGTAGTCGACCGCCTCCGCGTCGGCTGACTCAACGACGGTTTCGACCGCCTCGAACGTCGCCGCTTCGATCGTCACGACGACAGGCTCGATCCCGGCGTCCCGAAAGTCTTCGACGACGGGGTCAGCGACGACGTCCCGTGGCGTGGGGCTCGTGACGAACAGCGGTCGTCCCTGTAAATGCAGATCGTCCACGACGTCGACGACCGCGGACCGAACGCCGTGGCCTACGACGACGTTTCGCGGGAGGCGAATCCACGTCGATTTCTCGAACATACCTCTACGTTCTCACGGAAGCGATAATAAATGCAGTTCCTCGATCGTTGCGTCGGTAGTGCATAATTCACCGGAGTTGTCACGTTGCTCGCCGTAGCTGTAACGCTACTTCGGACAGCTGTTCCCAGTACTTCTCTCGATCATTTGGCTCTCTCGTCATCACGGAAGATGAAAAGATCTTCCGAACGACCCCGAGGCACTCGGCCTGTTCCGCCTGTAGACCAGTGTGGATCCGCAGGCGGTGTTCGGGTGCGTCGGAACCGACCGACAGCAGTCGGTCTTAGTCCATCGCGATGTACGTTTTGGTCTCGGTTACGCCCTCGAGACCCTGCATGTTCGTCGAGACCGCCTCGAGAATATGGTACACTTCGTCGGCGTCGACCTCCGCGATAATGTCGTAGTTGCCGGCGACGATGTGGGCACTCGTGACTCGCTCTAAGTCCCTGATCGACGACAGGAGCTCTTCGGACTTTCCGGCAGCCGTCTTCACCATAATAAACGCGTGAACCATCGGTCGCCGGTGTGGTACACTCTGTCACGACTAAAACCTTTGCCCTGGGACTCTCCGTGCGGTGTGGTAGTCGGGGACAACCTTATTGACAGCGGACGCCGTACCGAACGTCATGCGCTTCGTGATCATCGGTGCTGGACGGGTTGGGCTGCGCACGGCCCGGGTTCTGCGGGACGAAGGCCACGAGGTGACGCTCATCGAACGCGACGACGGGATGATCAGGCGCGCCCGTAACGAAGCGTTTTCCGTCGTCGAGGGCGACGGCTCTCAGGAAACGGTCATAGAGGAGGCCGGCATCGCGAACGCGGACGTTCTGGGTGCGTTGACCGGCGATCTGAACGTCAACTTCACCGCGTGCATGATCGCCAAACACCACGGCTGTCGGACGGTCATGCGGATCGACGAGGCATATCGCGAGGGGATCTACCGCAAATACGCGGACGAGGTCGACGAGGTGATCTATCCCGAACGCCTCGGTGCTCTCGGTGCGAAAAACGCCCTTCTGGGTGGGACGATTCGTGCGATCGCGGACGTCGCCCCTCACCTGCAGGTCCTCGAATTGACGATCACCGACCAGGCACCCGTCAACGGCTACGCGATGGGCGAACTCCAACTCCCGGCCGACGCGACCGTTCTCGCGTTCGGAAAGCAAGACCGGACGCTTGGAATCCCGTCCGAAGACGAATCTCTCGAGGTCGGTGATCGACTCGTGGTATTGGCGGATTTCGACGTGTTGAGCGAGGTCAGACAGTTACTCGTCGGAGAAACTGCGAGCCGAGCACTCGTCGGCGCGGACGCGAGCGGCGACAGCGGAGGTGTCAACTGATGGTAACAGCATTCGTCATGATAAAGGCAAACACGGGCGAGGCGGATCGACTTCGGGACGAGATCAAGGCGATCGACGGCGTCGAATCGGCACACATCGTCGCGGGCGACGTCGACATCATCGCGAAAGCCGACGTCGGGACTCCTGCGGAGGTAAAAGACATCGCGGCGACCCGGATCCAGTCGATCGACGGAATCGAGGACACGCAGACGTACATCGCGATGGACTGAATCGGAATCTGCAGAGAACCATCCGGTTGGACCTCGTCCGGAGTATCTACTCCTCGCTGACCCGGAGTCAACCGGGGAGCTAGATTGTCGTTTCTCCCCTCGGGACTACTCGACGCGGACGGCCGGACCGTCCGCCGTATCGTTGTTGCGCACGGTGACCGTCCAGCTGCGAAACGGAAGTGTGTCGTCGGATCGGAAGCGTGTAGTCTCGGTACGGACGTTCAGGGGAGTGTGAACGCATGATCATACCCCTGGAGACCGTACGTTCGATATGGGCCTCGAATCATACTTCGACAATTTCGCACGTCGGGACTGGCAAGAGACCGATCCAGACGGAACCGTCAGAATGGCGATCGTCGGAATCGGGGGCTTCTCCCGGAACCGTGCGCTTCCCGCCATCGATACGGCTGACTACTGCGAAACGTCCGTCCTCGTGACCGGATCACCCGACTCGTCCGCCGAGATCGCCGACGAGTTCGACGTCGACACGCTCCTCAGCTACGAGGAGTTCCTCGATGGTCGGGCGACGGATGCCTACGACGCGGTGTACATCGCGACGCCCAACGCAACCCACGGCCAGTATGCCACTGCCGCAGCCGAATTCGGGAAACACGTCATCTGTGAGAAACCCCTCGAGACGACCGTCCAGGACGCACGGGAAGTGATCGATGCCTGCGAGGACGCGGGCGTTACGTTGATGACTGCCTATCGGCTCCAGTTCGAGCCGTCCATTCGACGTACCCGCGAGCTGATCACCGACGGCGTCATCGGCGACGTCGTCCAGATCCACGCCGGGTTCTCGAATCCGCTTCTCGAACACGCCGGAGCGGATACGTGGCGGCTCGACCCCGACCTCGCCGGTGGCGGTGTGCTCGTCGATCTGGGGGTGTATCCGCTGAACACGATTCGATTCTTGCTCGATTGCGACCCGACCGTCGTCACGGCGTGTACGTACTCGGTCGACGAGGCGTTCGCGGACGTCGACGAGCACGTCGCGTTCCAGCTCGAGTTTCCCGGCGCGGTGACGGCCTCGTGCACCGCGAGTTACAACGCACACGCTGCGAGCGGTCTCAGAGCGGTCGGGACCGATGGAATGGTCTCGGTTTCGTCCCCGTTCGGCGGCGTCGTCCCGCACGACATTTACGTCGAGTGCGGCGACGTCGGAATGGAGTACAGGGGCGCACCGAGCGACGAGGTCATCGAAGAGTTCGACTACTTCGGATACTGCGTCCTCACCGGAACTGATCCGGAACCGGACGGCGTCGATAGCCTCCGAGATATCGTCACCGTCGATTCGACCTACGAAGCGGCTGAGTCCGGCGTATCTGTCGAGATTCCGTATATTAGGTGAATCGAGGTGCTTTTGATCGGGCCGCTCGAACGAGTGTACGTGCTGTCGGTCGAACTCCACGTCCACTCGGAACTGTCCTACGACGGGCGAGATCCCGTCGACCTCATCCTCGAGCAGGCCGAAGGGATCGGTCTCGATGCGATCGCAATCACCGACCACGACGAGATCGACGCCAGTCTCGAGGCCGCCGAGCGAGCCTCCGAGTACGGACTCGTGGGCGTTCCGGGAATGGAGATCTCGAGCAAAGCCGGTCACATTCTCGGACTCGGGCTCGAAGAGCCGGTTCCGCCGGGGCTGTCCTACGAGTCGACGATCGAGCGGATTCACGCCCAGGACGGGCTCGTCGTCATCCCCCACCCGTTTCAGGAGTCGCGCCACGGCGTGATGGCGCGAATTTCACGCGACGAACTCTCCGAGGGGGATGCGATCGAGGTCTACAACTCCCGGCTCCTGACCGGGCGGGCGAACCGCCAGGCGGAACGCTTCGCCCAGTCGCGTGGCTTGCCGATGACAGCGGGGAGCGACGCACACATCAGCGAGATGGTCGGTCAGGCGGTCACGCGCGTCGACGCCGACGATCGATCCGTCGACGCGATCCTCGAGGCCATCCGGGAGGGCAAAACCTCCGTCGAAGGGAAGCGAACGCCCTGGCACATCAGTTTCAGACAGGCCGCAGGCGGGGTTCGACGCCGGTTCAGAAACGGCGTCGTGGGGCTGTTTCGATGACGAACGCTCACCCCCTCCGTGGTGGCGATCCGACGACGGTTCGACGGGCGCTCACCGATGGCGACCCGCTCCCGGGAACGAGCGGGTTCGCCGGCGAGGTCGACGGCCGACTCGTCCGGGACGTCCTCGGACGGGTTCCGCTGTTCGTCGAGCGAACCGGCGGCTCGGGGACTCGAGACTGGGAGTTCGAGCCGACCGAGCTCGAAGAGCCCGTAGCCGTCCCCGCCGGAGCCGTCGCGGACGTCGACGCGCTGGCGAAAGAACCCGACGTGAGCGCCGCCTTCGAGCGGCGCTGGTCCCTTCCCGACCCCGATCCAGATTCCAGCCACGACGACGCACTCGAGCGCCTCGAGAGCGCGATCCGAAGCGCGGCCGAGTCGGTTCGGTCCACGGATCGAGACGTCGCGGTCGCCTTTTCGGGCGGCGTCGACTCGGCGCTGGTCGCAGCGTTGCTCGATGCGCCGCTGTACGTCGTCGGCTTCCCCGACAGCCACGACGTCGAGGCCGCACGAACGGCGGCAGCCGCGATGGACCGCGAGCTTACCGTCGTCACCCTTGAGCCGGCCGATCTCGAGCGAGCCGTTCCACGGATCGTTCGAGCAACCGGGCGGACGAACGCGATGGACGTCCAGATCGCGCTCCCGCTGTACCTGGTCGGTGAGCGCGTCGCCGCCGACGGGTTCGACGCGCTCGCGGTCGGACAGGGAGCCGACGAACTGTTCGGCGGCTACGAGAAGGTCGTCCACCTCGATCACCGCGTCGAGGCCGAGACGACGCGCGACGCCGTCCGAGAACAGATCCGAAGCCTTCCCGATCAGCTACCGCGCGATACGCTCGCGGTTCGAGCGGCTGGCCTCGAGCCCGTTTCTCCCCTGATTCACGACGCCGTCGTCGATGCGGCGCTTCGGCTGCCGGACGGCCTGCTGGCCGACGAGGAGACCCGAAAGCGAGGGTTCCGTCGGGTCGCTGCGAGCCACCTGCCCGAGACGGTCGCGATGCGAGACAAGAAGGCGGTCCAGTACGGCAGCCTCGTCGCTCGCGAACTCGACCGGTTAGCACGGCAGGCGGGCTACAAGCGGCGGATGGACGATCACGTCACGAAGTACGTCGAATCGCTCTGTTCCGAGCGATCGGACGATCCGGAAGCGCTTCGATCAGGACGGTAACGGACAGAGACTCGCGGTGAAGACCACCGTCCCGTCGGTCTCGTTTTTCGCGCCGTGTTCGACGCCGCGGTCGTGACGGACGACGCCGGGTGCGTCGATCCGTTCGCGTTCGCCGTCTCTGATGACGGTCACGGTTCCCTCGAGGACGTGAAAGACGTTCGTGCTGTCGCCGTGTTCGTGGGGCTCGAGCGTGGCGTCCGGTCCGAGTGCGAAGGCCTTGACGAGGACGTCGTCGGTGACGACCAGCTCCGTGCTTTCGATCTCGCCGTCGGCCGGATCGAGATCGGCGATCGCGTCGGCGTAGCAATCGAGCGACATACCGCGTCGTTCGTGGTCCATCACCTAATACTTCGAGGATCGAATGAGGCGAGAGTCGTAGTTGGAGCGGAAGATCCGAGTCGAACTCGGACAGAATCGCGAACGTCAGCTAGTCCTCGAGGTCGGTCGGAAGCGCATCGTCGGGCGTATCCGAGGTGTGCTCGTCGACCGTCCGGCGGTTGATCTCGCCGATGCGGTTCGAGATCTCGGCAACGAGCGCTTCGACCGGTTCCTGGGCGGAGCTCTCGTCGTTCTTGACGATCGCGCCCGTGCTACCGTCGGCACCGAAGTCGGGGTTGATCGGAATGCGTCCGAGCAGCGGGACGTCGTAGGCGTCGACGATGCTGTCTGCGCCTTCGGTTCCGAACAGCCCGTGCTGGTCGCCACAGCTCGGGCAGATGAACGAACTCATGTTCTCGACGACGCCGAGGACGGGCGTGTTGTGCTTGTTGAACATCTGGATACCCTTTCGAGTGTCGTCGAGCGCCATCTCCTGTGGCGTCGTGACGACGACGGAGCCGGTGACCGGCATCGATTGTAACAGGTTCAACGTCGCATCGCCGGTTCCGGGCGGAAGGTCGACGATGAGGTAATCGAGACGGCCCCACTCGACGCCCTCTAAAAACTTCATCATGAACTTGTTGACCATCGGGCCGCGGAGGATGGCCGGGTCATCTTCTTCTTCCATCATGAAGCCCATGCTGATGACTCGAACGCCGTCGGATCGTGGCGGAACGATGTCCTCGTTCGGCGTGACGCCGGGTTCGCTCTCGATCGGAAGGATCCGCGGGACGTTCGGCCCGTGAATGTCTGCGTCGAGAATGCCGACCATCGCGCCGCGTTTCTCGAGGCCTGCAGCGAGGTTAGCTGCGACGGTCGTCTTGCCGACGCCGCCTTTCCCGGAGGCGACAGCGATGACGTTTCGCACCCGTGGGAGGACCTCGTCGTCGAACCCGTGTTCCTGGCCGACGTGGGCTCGAAGGTCGGCCTCGAGGCCGACCTCGTCGCAGAGTTCCCGAATCCGGTTGCCCAGTTCCATCTCGGACGGTGCGTAGGGTGCGTTGAACGCGAGCGAGATCCGTGCCGTCTCGTCGTCGATGGTAACGTCGTTGATCAGCCCGAGTGAAACGATGTCATCTCCGATATCCGGGTCCTCGATCCCCTCGAGTTTGATCTTGAGTTCGTGTTCGGTGATGCTCATAGTGCGTCGATGTGTTCTGTCCGAATGGACGGGACCGAACGGGATACGTGTGATGGTTCGGGTGGGCTATCGTCGGACGGTTTGGCCGGCGTCGGAACGCGAGCCAGCGAACGGACCCGCTACGGTCCCGGCGAACTGAACGGCTCGGGTGAACCGCCGAAAAAGCTGATTCCGATCAAGATTGTCAGTATCAGCATCGAAACCCACATCGTGACCGTGATTCCGACGAGGTAGCCGACACCGCGAACTCCGGCGGTGGATTCTCGAGGCGTTCCGACGAACCACGCGATCACCATCACGTAAACGGGGAGCAAGACGACGCCGAAGATGAGCCACGTGCCGACGTTCGGAAAGCCGGTGAGCCCTTCGGTTCCCTCGAACCCGTGGTAGAGAACGACGAAAAGTGCGGTTGATAATATCATTCCACACTCGAGAGTTCCACGTCGGCGGGAGTCGTAATACCGCCTGCACACTCATGGTCGTCGAATGCCACGGAGAAGTCCTACCCGAAAGAATCGACAAAACGGGCCGATCCGATTACGGCGGGCCGACGACACCGAACGGTTCGGGGAGTCCGCCGTAGAAGACGAGACCGATGATCATCGTCAGGAAGAACATCCCGATCCACATCTGTGCGGTGATTCCGACGAGGTAGACGACGCCCATCAGACCGGTCTTGGAGTTCCGTGGTTCACCGACGAACCACGCGACCACCATCACGTAGACGGGAACCAGGATAACCCCGAAGATGAGGTAGGTCCCGATGTTGGGGAATCCGGTCAGTCCCTCAGTCCCTTCGTAACCGTGATAGAGCACGAACGAGAGGGCGGACACGATCGACGCCGGCGCGATCATGCTTCCACCTCCGGTTCGGTCGCGGCGTCATCCGCGGGCTCGTGGTCGCCGCCGTGGCCGTGATCGCCACGAAGGTGTTCGACGGCGTGGAGTTCGACGACCGGAACCAGCTTCGAGACGACCAGGAAGATCAGCGTGACCATCCCGATCGTGCCGGCCAGCGACATCAACTCGATGGCGCTCGGGAAGTAGTCACCGGGGGTTCCCTCGTAGATGCCGAACGCCGGATACCAGAAGCCGGAGATGACGAAGTAGGTCTTTTCGACGAGCGTCGCGAACAGCACGAACACGCCGGCGACGATCGCGCGCTTCTTGCTGAACAGCGACGGTCGAATCGTCGTCGCGAAGATGTACGCGAGGACGCCGAGTACCATCACCATCGGGACGATGTACATCGGGTGCGAGAGCTTGGAGGCGGTCGCATCCGCGTGGTCGACAGTCGGCGCGAAGCTACCTGCGGTGAGCTGTTGGAGTTGCAACCAGAGGAACAACAGCGAGAAGAATCCGAGCCACAACAGGAGTCCACGGAAGACGTCGTCGGTGATGATGTGATCCCAGTCGTACGCGCGACGGAACGCGTATGAAATCAGGATAACGCCGCTGATAGCCGACGTCAGCGCGATCGTCAGGAACTGTGGTCCCTGGATCGCACCGAACCAGCCCGGATAGCTCGGCAGGACGGCGAACAGCCACGGAATCACGCCACCGTGGAGCAACAGCGGAGCCATGATGATGATGGCCAGCGCGAGCCACCAGACCATCCGCTGGATGATCTCGTCTTCTTTCTCGCTGTAGCCGACCGTCATCCCGTCGTAGATCAGTCCGTACACGTCCGGAAGCTGGCGGCCGCCGACTTCCGGCGCGAACGAGGGAAGCTGATCGCGAAGTCGCGAGATGTCGTATCGAAGCGTGAGACCGAGATAGGTCGCCGTCAGCACGAAGTACGCCGTGATGACGGTCACGTCCCACACCAACGGCGAGTTGTTCACCGTGATGTGATAGTGGCCCAGCACGCTCGTGACCATCCGGTCCGGACGGCCCATGTGAACGAGGATGTAAAACCCGGCCGCCGACAGGCCGGCGATCGTCAACAGTTCCGCGAGTCGGGCGACCGGCATGTACCGGTCCATCCCCAGCAGGCGAACCGCGGCCGACAGGATGATCCCGCCGTGGGCGATCCCAACCCACCAGATGAACGCGCCGATGTACAGTCCCCAGGTAACGCCGCCTCCGGTACCCCAGTCGGAAAGACCAGTGACGACCAGCCCCTGTTGAAGCTGGTACATCCAGCCGACCAGGAACACACCGAACACGAGGGCGCAGGCGCCAAACAGCGCGACGTACTTCTTCGTGAACGTGTGGGTCGGACGAAGGATGTCCTCCTCGGTCGGCGTCTTCGTGCTCATAGGGACACCCCGGCGTCACCGACGGTTCCCTCGTCGACGACCTCCTTGCGGTTGTCCGTCAGGCCGACGTCGTCGTAGGCGACCGGACCGTCGACTTGCTCCGCGTTCGGGCCGGGTTCGTTACCCAGGTAGACGACGTTCGGGTTGGTCCCGATGTCCTCGAGCAGCCGGAAGTTCGACTCGGGTGCACCAGCGAAGTTCTCGAGTGCGGTCTGAGCGTCGCTTTCGCTCGCGCCGTCGAACTCCTCGTCCTCGTCGGGTTCGTCAGCGAGACGCAGTTCAACGAGAACCTCTTCGCTCTCGAGGTCGAGGCCGTGCGCCTCGAGGACGTCGATGACCTCGAGGAGATTTTGTTCGTACGCGACGTACTCGGCATCGCCCTGTCCCATCTCCTCGGAGACGGTGTCGATCGCGAGAATGACCCTGAGCATCTCCTCGTCGAGATCCTCCGCGGCCTCGAGAACCGATTCGAGATCGTCGTCGGCACCCTCGAGTTCTTCTGTGAGCGCGTCAGCCGACGGTCCTTGCGAATCGACCTGAACGAGCGCACGGCCGCGGCTCGGATTATCGACGTACGTTTGTGGGTCGCTGTCGGGATCGTTCATGTCTCCGAACTGGATCGCATCCGGTGGACAGGCCTCCTCACAGGCCGTGGTTCCGACGTACTCGTCGCCTTTGAATCCGTCCTGACGGGTCGGACACATCGTACACTTGCTCATCACACCGCGTGGCGCGCGACTGTCGACCCAGCGATCGCGCTCGTCGTACATGTGCTCGTTCTCCGCGCCCATCTGCTCTGCGTGTTCGCGAACCTCCTCGACGCTCGCATCGGGTTCGTCCCACTGGAAGTAGTTGACGCCGTAGGGACAGGCGACCTGACAGTACCGACAGCCGATGCAGACGTCGTAGTCCGTCAGAACGAGCCCGTCGTTCTCGCGGGTGTGGCGGGCCGTCGTGGGACAGACTTTCTCACACGGTGCGTCGGTACAGTGCTGACAGGGACGCACGAGTCGGTTGCGACTCGTATCCGCGCCACCCCGTGGCTCTTCGTAATCGAGGATGTACATCCAGTTGACACCCTGATCCAGGTCGTTCTCCTGGGAACAGGCGGTAACACAGGAGAGACAGCCGTCACAGCGCTCGAGATCGATCGCCATTCCCCACTGAATATCACCTTCACGGGAGGATTCGGTCACCGAGTCCGCGTCAGCGACGTTCGGTTCGGGGTCGCCGCCGTCGGCGGTACCCCAGGCCCCGAGTCCAACAGCGGCCGCGCCGGCACCCATCTTCTTCATCGCATCCCGGCGACTGTCCTCGCCGTCACCCTCGAACTTCGAGAGCATCCGGGACATGGTCCCCTCCTCGGCCGCCTTCATCTCTTCGAAGGCTTCCTCGGTCGGACGGTCGTCAACGCCGAACTCATCCATCACGTCGTCGTGATACATCTCGTGGAATTCGGCTTCGGATAGTTCGCCTTTGGTGACGCGCATCGCGTCTTTGGCCATCTCCAGTCCGAGATCGCTGTCGTACTCGGTGTCGTCCAGCATGGCCTCGAGTTCCGTCTCCCACTCCTTGCCGAGCGGATGGAACGATTCGTCGTCAGTGCTCATCGACTCAGAACACCCCCTGGGAATTTCATATCTCTCACAGAAGGGATACTCAGCGACAGATACTTGAATACGTTCATTTGTGATCCACTGGTCCGGACTCACAACTAGATCGGGTTGAAGTGTGGACTCGATTTCCACGACGTGAGAATTGCCACGAACATGTTCGATAATATAAATTGAACACTCGCTCCCAAAGCCGGTAAATGTCCGATCAAAGCGTCGAGCCGACGTCAGCTCGGTGCGAGCTGTTCTTCGAGCGAATCGTCATCCTCGAGTCCGGGAACGTCCTCGAGGAAGCGCTTGACGATCGCTTCCTCGGCCCGGTGGAGAGTCTCACTGCAGGTCGATTTTGCGATGTCGAGATGGTTGGCGAGTTCCGTAAGCGACGAGCGGCGGGGAGTATCGTAGTAGCCGACCTCGACGGCGGCGGCGACGACCTCGAGCTGTCGGTCCGAGAGGAGTTGGCCGTCGTGAAGTCGTTCGCTCACGCTCTCGATGCGGTACTGGAGCCCGAACTGCTCGAGCTGTCCGGCGAGTTCCGCGAGACGGTCTCGCGAGCCGGCCACCTCGAGCGTCGCTCGCCCGTCGCGAATCTCGACCGGAAGTTCGATCGGCATTCCCGACGCCCGCGAGGAGAATAAAAGCAGGGGAGCCGTCGTCTCGAAGTGGATCGTCGCTTCCTCGTCACTCCACTGAACGATCGACAGTTCCAGAATCTGTGAGTGATTCTCGATGTCGGTGACGATCTCTCGAACGGCGGGTCCAGCGATCCGGACGAGCGCGAAGCCGGTCTTGGCGTCCGGGACGGCAGCCAGCACTCGAAACGTCGCGTCCGGATATCGCGTAGAGATCTGTTGAACCCACACCTGCTCTGGCAGCGTGACCGTGAGTGTCGCCTGGGCCATGTGAATACCTTCTGTGCGAAATGACGACTCGTGTCCACGAATAGATTCCCGGGATTCCTACGAAGTGGGAATGCGACCGGGACGGCTCCGGCCGCTCCATCAGCCGTCGAAGCGCTCGAGCAGGACAGCAACCATCGGTGAATCGCCTCGAGATCAAGCCCCGGGGCAGTCTCCCTGTACTCCGTAAAACGGTACAGCGCTCTCGGGCAGCAAGAGCGACGTCCGACACGGGAGATCGTCTCGAGCGGGCGGCGATCGGCATTCGAACGGGGCAACGACGGTGTATCAACGGCCGAACGAACATGTTCGCAAGTGTTCTTTGAGGGAGGGAATCGTCGGAGAAGTTGATTAGATAGGTACCATTGTCCCAAACGAGGTGGAATACAATGACGATATCCACAGCAACTCGACGAACGTTCATGCAGGCGGCAGGCGCAACCGGTGCCGTCGCAGTCGCGGGCTGTCTCACCGGTGAACGCGTCGAAAACGATCCGGAGCCGGAAGCGAGCGACGCCGACGAGGGACTTCGACCGGCGGAGGCGGTCGACGTCGACCGCATCGGTGCGGATCCGGCGGACGTACCGCCCCCTGTCGACTGGAACGAACCGCGAACCCACGAGTTCACCCTCGAGACGGTCGAGGTGACGGCCGAGATCGAACCGGGCGTGACCGTGGAGTACATGACTTACGAGGGACAGATTCCGGGTCCGATGATTCGGGTTCGGGAAGGAGACACGATCGACCTCACGTTCGAGGTTCCGGACGATCTCAACAGGACCGTCCACAACGTGGACTTCCACGCGGTCTACGGCCCCGGCGGCGGTGCAGAGGCGACGACGATCAGACCCGGTGACGAACCGGCCAGACTCCAGTTCGAAACGAGGTATCCCGGAGTCCACATCTACCACTGTGCCGTCCCGGCGATGGATCAGCACATCAGCCTGGGAATGTTCGGGGCGATCCTCGTCGAGCCGAAAGATGGTCTCCCCGAAGTCGACCGCGAGTTCTACTTCGGCCAGCACGAACTGTACACCGACGGTGAGATGGGCGAGGAGGGACACCACCACTTCGACTTCGACGCCTCGGCCGACGAGGAGCCGACGTACGTCCTCCTGAACGGCGAGGCGTACGGCTTCACCGAGGACGGCCAGCACGGCCCCGTCGAGGCCGAAGTCGGGGAAACCGTCCGGGTCTACTTCGCCAACGGCGGCCCCAACTTCACCAGCGCGTGGCACCCGATCGGCAACGTCTGGTCGCGGCTCTACCGCGACGGCGACCTGCTGACGGAGCCGGCCAGATACGTCGAGACGTCCCCCATCGCACCCGGGACCGTCGTGGCGGGCGAGATGGAACTCCCCGTCCCGGGTCCGATCAAAATCGTCGACCACGCACTCTCGAGAGTGGTCCACAGGGGCGCACTCGCGACGATCGACGTCGAGGGCGAGCCGAACCCCGACGTCTACGACGAAGATCCGTGATCCGTCGGTACCCGCCACCGCGACGCGTCCCGTTTGAACGTCGGTTCTGGAATTTCTCCGCACCGACCCGTCGCGAACGGTTGCCGAACCGCGCCGGCCGACGACGACGGCTCGTCTGCCGTCGACGGTCACTCACTTCGCTCCTACGAGCCGACGTGAGAGCGACGGCGCTCTGGCTCGCGAGCGACCGCCTCATACGGTTTACTGTAAATCATTGCCGGCGCACCCGCGACCCGGGCGGCGGGTGCGCCGGTAAATCGTTGCAGTAATCCGTATCACGTCCAGACGCGCAGGCAATCGTTCGAGCAGAAGTGGAGATCGACCTGCTCGTCCGACCCATCGTCGACGTACGTCCGGAGCGTGTAGGCGATCTCGTCGTCTGACTCGCAGTTGTCGCACGTGGCGGCGACGCACTCGCCGCGATCCGCGCGGACGGTCGTATCGGCGTACATATCGATCGAGGGCACCGACTACCCTCTTCAGTATGCTCCGGTTAGAACGATTCAGCGCAAAGAAAGGCGAGATTAATGCGGATCGATACTCCCGACGGATCGCCACAGTCGAGAGCGTCTTTCGAGTGTCGCGAAACCGGCGGACAGCGGTCCGTAATCAGGCCGGCGCGCCGCCTTCCGCCTCGAGAAGTTCGTGATACCGGTTTCGAATAGTGACTTCGGAGATGCTCGCGACGTCGCTGACCTCGTTCTGGGTGACCTTCTCGTTGGTCAACAGCGCGGCGGCGTAGACGGCGGCCGCGGCGAGGCCGACCGGTGATTTACCGCTGTGTATCCCTTCCTCTTTGGCCGTCTTGAGCAGCGTTCTGGCACGCCGTTCGGTCTCGTCGGAGAGCTCGAGATCGCTCGCGAATCGGGGCACGTAGCTTTCCGGATCGGCGGGTTTGACCTCGAGGCCGAGTTCGCGGATCACGTACCGGTAGGTGCGAGCGATTTCGTCCTTCTCGACGCGGGAGACGGCCGAGATCTCGTCGAGACTTCGCGGAGTGCCGGCCTGGCGGGCGGCGGCGTACAGCGACGACGTCGCCACCCCCTCGATCGACCGGCCGGGAAGCAGGTCCTCCTCGAGGGCGCGGCGGTAGATGACGCTGGCAGTTTCGCGGACGTTCTCGGGGAGGCCGAGCGCGCTGGCCATGCGGTCGATCTCGCCGAGCGCCTGTTTGAGGTTGCGCTCTTTGCTATCGCGAGTTCGGAAGCGCTCGTTCCAGGTGCGCAGGCGCTGCATCTTCTGGCGCTGGCGGCTCGAGAGGGACTTGCCGTAGGCGTCTTTGTCCTGCCAGCCGATGTTGGTCGAGAGCCCCTGATCGTGCATCATGTTGGTGGTGGGAGCACCGACGCGGCTCTTGCTGTCCTTTTCGGCGGAGTCGAAGGCGCGCCACTCGGGGCCGCGATCGATCTCGTCTTCGTCGACGACGAGGCCACACTCGACACAGACGGTTTCGCCGTGTTCGTCGTCGCTGATTACGCGACCGCCACACTCGGGGCAGCGCTCGCGTTCGTCGGCCTCCTCGAGCGATTCCTCTCGCTCGGTCTCGCGGCGCTCGTCGCTGTGCGTTCGGATCGTAGAGTCGGTCATTGTGTTGGAACTGATCGAAGGACGGTGGAAAACGTTCTCGCGTGTATACTGTATAATGGGTCGGCAATCACTTAAAAACACGGGTCGAATAACGGGCGAAAACGGAGTTCGCCCGGAGGAACGAATCGATACGACAGGAACGCAGGCGTTCTCCCGACCGGTATATCGAAACCCTTACTCTCCGGAGGCCGGTCCGAACAGGTATGAGCGACGACGCCGTCAGTCCCGAGGAGGTCCGCCACGTCGCGGAGCTGGCTCGTGTCGACCTCGCGGACGACGAGGTCGACCAGTTCACCCGGCAGTTCGCGGACATCCTCGAGTACTTCGATACGCTGGACGAGGTACCGGAAATCGACCGTGACGCCGACCTCGTGAACGTCATGCGACCCGACGAGGAACGCGATTCGTTCGAAAGCGACGCGGCGCTTCGGAACGCGCCCGAAACCGAAGACGGCTACTTCAAAGGACCGAACGTCTCCTGATCATGTCGAATATTTTCATCACCGAGGAGACGATCGAAGGGGCCGCCGACGGTCCCCTCGCGGGCCGAACAGTCGCCGTCAAGGACAACATCTCGACCGCCGACGTCCGGACGACCTGTGGCTCGACGATGCTCGAGGAGTACGTCCCGCCCTACGATGCAACCGTCGTCTCGCGGATCAAAGACGCCGGCGCGACGATCGTGGGCAAGGCCAATATGGACGAGTTCGGGATGGGGACGACGACCGAAACGTCCGCGTTCGGAGCGACGGACAACCCGACCGCGCCCGGCCACGTTCCGGGTGGCTCTTCGGGCGGCTCTGCGGCGGCGGTCGCCGCCGACGAGGCGGATCTCGCACTCGGCTCAGACACCGGCGGATCGGTTCGCTGCCCGGCCGCATTCTGTGGCGTCGTCGGCATCAAACCGACCTACGGGCTCGTTTCGCGATACGGACTCGTCGCCTACGCCAACAGCCTGGAGCAGATCGGTCCCTTCGGAGAGACCGTCGAGGACGCCGCCGCGTTGCTCGACGTGATCGCGGGACCGGACGACCGCGATGGGACGACCCGCGAGCCACCGGGGAGTTCAGAGCGCCCGACGAGCTACGCCGACGCCGCAACGGGCGACGTCGACGGGCTCTCGATCGGCGTCCCCACCGAGCTACTCGAAGGTGCCGACGACGGCGTTCTCGAGACGTTCTGGGACGCGATCGGTGAACTCGAGACCCGCGGCGCGAAGTACCACGAGGTGTCGCTGCCGTCGGTCGAACACGCCGTCGAGGCCTACTACGTGATCGCGATGTCGGAAGCCTCCTCGAACCTCGCGCGGTTTGACGGCGTCCGCTACGGTCACTCGGGCGGCTACGACGGCAACTGGAACGAGGCGTTCGCCGCGGCTCGGCGGGAGGGATTTGGCGACGAGGTCAAACGACGCATCCTGCTCGGCACGTACGCCCTGTCGGCGGGCTACCACGACAAGTACTACAAGAAAGCACAGGACGCTCGCGCCTGGGTCAAACAGGACTTCGACGAGGCGCTGTCCGAGGCCGACGTGCTCGCGTCACCGACGATGCCCGTGCCGCCGTTCGAACTCGGAGAGAGCCTCGACGATCCGCTCCAGATGTATCTGGCGGACGCGAACACCGTCCCGGTCAACCTCGCGGACCTGCCCGCGATTTCGGTCCCCGCGGGCGAGACCGACGGTCTTCCCGTCGGACTTCAGCTGGTCGGTCCGTCGTTCGGCGAAGAGCGCCTCGTGCGTGTCGCAAGCGCACTGTCCTGACTCGACGAGCGCGGACCGTCGGTCGAACCGAACTGCAACGGAGCCGGTTAAAAACTCGTTCGGGAGCTCACGCGATGCCGTAACGATTTTCCGGCGGGACCGCAGGCGTATCGCGGTTGTGCCGGTACTGACGCACAGCAGACCGCATCACTCCTCGTAGGCGAGATTCATGATCCACTGCGAGAAGGCGTCGCTGTTCGGATCGACCTCCTCTTCCCCGATGAACGGCGAGAGCATATCCCCTGCCATCAAGAGCGTGAACTCGAGGTCTCGGGCCGTCGGCGTAATGTAGTAGGTGTTGTGTCCGTCGTAGACCGTGTCCTCGCGGTCGACCAGATCCTTTTCGACCAGCGATTCGACGATCCGACTGCCTTTGCGCGAGGAGACGTCGAGTTCCTTCCAGAAGTCGCTCTGGTGGATACCGCCGGTTTCGCGGACGAGTTCGAGTCCGTTCCACTCGTCGTCGGAGAGTTCCGCTTCGGCTGCGGTAACGCTCACGGAGACCACCTCGCCATGCTCGCCGCTAGGGGCAGGAGTGCGTCCATGTGCGTATGAGAGAGTGCGAGCCGCTTAAATGTGCCCTTCGACGTCACCGTCGGCATCAGAACCGGCGGAATCGGTCGGTGATCGAACGCCTTCGTAGCTGGTTCGACAGGGCGGACCCGGTGCGAACCGGTACGTCGACGTCCCGCCGAGTGCGATCAGCGACGAAGACCGCGTTCCGAACCCGTCCTCGTGGAGACAGACGCCGTACTCGTGATCAGCGAGGACGGAGCCGGCCCGCTCGAGCCAGGCCTCGACCGGCTCGCCGGGATCCGTGGTATCGACCGAGAGAGCGCGTCGCACCCGGCGAGCGTTTCGAGCCTGCTCGCGGGCCGCATCGGGCCGGCTCGGTGGGACGACGACCTCGTCATCGACGGCGGCGTTGACCACGACGTGAACGCCGGGATCGAACGCCGTTCGGTCCAGGTGGCCGTCCCACCGGTAGCAGACCGCGTCCTCGGCGTCAGCGATGACGAGATTGAACGCGTCGTACTCGTCGGCGGCGACCGCGTCGGAGAGCACCGCGTTCGCAGCCAGGACCGATTCGGCCTCGAGAACGTCCGCGACGAGCAGGCCGCGCGAGCGCTCGCCGGCGAGATCCGCGTCGGTCCAGCCGTTGGTGATCCCCGCGAAGACGCCGAACTCGTTGTAGCCGATCCAGGTGCCGCCGGCGGCCGCGTCCGTCGGCGCGACGACGAGCGGGTCCGTCCGGTAGACGGCGGGTGGAAGCGAGTCGCGCTCGAGCGCCTCGTCCCGGTTCGCTGCGACTGCCACCGGTGCGTCCTCGAAGACCTGCCAGGCGAGAGTGAGGGTGCACACGATCGAAGAAAGCGGTTCCAGCACCTTAACACCGATTCTCACAGGACCGTCTCACCCCTTGACGGTGATCGTCACCGTCAGGTCCGCCCCGTCGGCGAGCGCCTCCACGAGGTCGCGATCGAACCCCTCGGCTGCGAACGCCGCCTCGAGCAGGATCGTCCGCTCGTCGACGTGCTCGCTCGTCCGGCCGACGGCGCTGCGGTCGCTCTCGAACGCGAGATCGGGATCGCCCCGTCCCTCGACCGAGTCTCGGTGGCCGTCCGCCTCGAGCGTGACGGCGATCGTCGCGTCGGCGTTCCGACACGCCCGGACGAACGCGGGGTCGAAATCGGCGGGTGCGCGGTCGGCGTCGATCGCGAGGATGCAGTCGCCGGCCGGGGTGAGATAGTCGTCGGTGGTCACTTCGAAGGTGCTCGCGTGCGCCGCGCTGACGTGTTCGTGTCCTCGAGCGTGGATGACTTCCTCCATGCGACGTCGGTACGTTCCCGGGGGGAAAACGGACTCGGATCGGAGACGATCCGCGCTGACGGTCGGTCGACGTCGCTCGAGGACGACAGCCGTGACGCTGCACTCGAAGACGGATTCGATTCGAACGACGCGGCGGAAAGACGTCCCGCTAGGTACGCCGGAGGGCGAACCGTCCGCGACGTTCTGAGTGGAGCCGCCGAACCGACGTCACACCAGACTTGCGCCGTCGAACTCGCCACGGCTGTACTCGACGTCCATCAGGTCGAGGATCGTGGGCGCGATGTCGAAGAGATCCGCGTCGTCGATGGAGGCATCCGGATGGTCGATGTACAGCGCGGTGTCGTCGAAGCTGTGCATTCCGTTTCGCGGTCCGGTGTCGAACACCGTGGAGTCGGCCTTGAATCCGGATTTGAGGTCGAAGCCGTGGGTCGGGATGGCGACCAGATCCGGCGCGATATCGTCGTGATCGCCCCGGAACGCCGCCTCCTTCTCGACGACGCGTTCGACGACGTTTCGTCCGTCCGGTCCCTCGAGCGCCTCGAGATCGGCTTTGAGTTCGTCGCGGACGTCGTCGTACTCGTCTTCCGGGACCGAACCCCGCGGTTCGCGTCCCTCGAGGTTGATGTAGAATCGACCGGGGATGAACGAGTATGCCTTCGTCTCGGTCGCGATGTCTCCGAGTTCCTCGGGTTCGTCGGTCTCGAACGAGAGCCAGCCCTCCTCGCGGAGCCACTCGTTGAAGTGGACCTCGTAGTCGAGGCTGGTAAAGCCGTGATCGGAGGCGACAATCAGCGTGACGTCCTCGGGGAGCGCCTCGCGAATGCGGCCGATGTAGTCGTCGACGGTTCGGTAGAACTCGATGAACTCCGCTCTGTACTCGCCGTCGCGCTCGTAGTCCTTAAACAGGAAGTGATTGACCCGGTCGGTCGTCATGAAGACGCCGAAAAAGAGGTCCCAGTCGTCCTCCTCGATGTAGTGTTCGAACGCCTCGTAGCGGGCGTCGATGGTGGCGTGGGCGTCCTCGATGAACGCCGATTTGTCGTCCTGGTGGCCGAGTTTCGGGTTGACGTCGATGCGATAGTCGATCGACTCGAGATAGTCGCGAACGTCGTCCGGATAGGCGGCCTTGTCGAGGCCGGGAGAGAGAAAGCCGGAGACCATCCGCTGGACGCTCCGTTGTGGCGGGAAGGTAACGGGAACGTTCATCACCGTCGCCCGACGGCCGTCTTCGTGGACCCGGTCCCAGACTCGATCGGCCTGGACCTCTTGGCCCATCGGGACGTACGTATCGTAGGTGCCGGCTTCCCGATCCTGAAAGCCGTAGACGCCCGTTTCGCCTGGGTTTGTCCCGGTGGTTAGCGACGGCCAGCAGGCGCTCGATTCGGGAGGGACGATACTCGAGATCTCGCTTGCGGTTCCGTCTGCGGCGATCGCAGCGAAGTTCGGAAACAGTTCTTCGTGTTCCGATAAGAGACTGAACGGCACGCCGTCAACCCCGATAAAGGCAACCCGTGGGTTTCCGTCGCCCCGCAGTCGATCGAACAGACCCATGGGCGGTCGTAGTTCGACCGCATACAAGAAGGTTCGTTTCGAGACACTGTTTTGAGAGACGCCGATTCGACCGGCGAACGGGCGCGAGAATGGATCAATCCGTCCGCTCGCGACGCTCCGGATCGTAGTTGGTCGGAACGATCGTCGGGTGAGCCATCCCGACGCCGAATTCGACGCGGTCATCGATCTCGGTCGGCTCGTTGGCGGACGGTTGGGATGTCGCCATGACGTCTCGAGGTACGCCACGAACGCGGATAAAATTACTCATGCTCATAATGCATGAGTCCGAGCGGCCGAATTACTCCGGTGAATTCGTCCGCGGACGGGAGGGATGGTGGATCGTCATCCAGACAGGTTGGACGAGTTACTCGAAGTGTTCCTCGTAGAGGTCCTGTGCGTGTTCGATCGCGTCGTAGGCGGCCTGTTTGTCCTCCCAGCCGAGCGTTTCGACTTCCTTTCCGGCCTCGAGGTTTTTGTACGTCGAGAAGAACTCGTCGATCTCGTCGCGCCGTTGCTGTGGAATGTCCTCTAAGTCCTCGATGTGATCGTACCGCGGGTCCTCGATCGGGACGGCGATGACTTTGTCGTCCTGTTCGCCGTCGTCGTCCATCTTCATCAGTGCGACGGGGCGGGCCTCGATGACGCAGCCGGGGAACGTCTGGTCCTCGACGAGGACGAGCACGTCGAAAGGATCCTCGTCGTCGTAGTACGACCGCGGGAGAAAGCCGTAGTCGCTGGGATAGTGAACGTTGCTGTGGAGGACGCGATCGAGGACGACACCGGGAACGTCCTTATCGTACTCGTACTTGTTTCGCTCGCCTTTGAGACACTCGACGACGGCGTAGATCTCTTCGGGCGGGTTCGGTCCAGTTTCGAGGTCTTCCCAGAGGTTGACCATTGTACCTGAATCTCGACGGTCGATCAAAAAGTACTTTCGTAATCACGTTTGAAGGTAAATTGACGGCTACCAGACAGCCGACAGACGCGAGCGTTAATCGTGATCGAAGTCGGTGCAACCGGCTCATCACTGCCGATTAGACGCCGTCTACACGACCGAAAGACCAAATAGTTGGCAAGTCTTAAATAGTCTGGTGACATTTGAAGACGTATGTCAGAGGCACAATCAATCACCGGCGAACAGAGCATTGCGCGCGAACTCACCGCGTTCCAGAACAACATCCTCGTTATCCTCGCCAAAGAGCCGATGTACGGGCTGGCGATCAAACGCGAACTCGAGGAGTATTACGGAACCGAAGTGAATCACGGCCGACTCTACCCGAACCTGGACGAGCTCGTCGAGCTCGGCCTGGTCGAAAAGAGCGAACTCGACAAACGAACCAATCAGTACTCGCTGACCGACGACGGCTACGATGCCGTTCTCGACGGCGTCAGCTGGGCGCTTTCGAACGTCGTGACCGGCGACGACCGCGCGGATGAAGTCCGCGATATCGTCGACGAGAGCTACTGAAGCGGGCAGGTGCGGGCGATCACGGATTCCGGAATTCGGGCACCGGTTCACCGGCCGTCTCGTACACTAACTCGATCGATTTTTCGACGACGTCGCGCTGTCGAGCCGACGGCCAGGCGTTCCGAACGAAGTACTCCGAGCGGAACTCCGACAGCTCCGGTCCGGTCAGCGACTCGATTCGTTTCGCGTAGTGATTGCCGACGAAATCCGCGAGCGCGCTGGCGGTGTCACCGTGGACGTCGCCGTGGCGGTCTCTGACGCGAGCGACGAGCGTTCGGTTGTGGGCGTCGACAGCCGTCCAGTCGTCCGGATCCTCCGCCCCCTCGAGTGATATCTCGATCGCACGCGAGAGATCGTCGATTCGGTCGGTTCGAATGACGCCGTCCTCGTGCCAGGCCGCCGGATGGAGAACGAGAGCCGCGTCGCCGTCGTCGTCGCGAACGCGAGCGGTAAATTCGTGGGGTGCGAGGAGATCATCGCGCCGCTCGAGACGGACCTCGCGTTCGCGTTCGTCCGTCGCGGATCGTGCGAGCCGGGTGAGCCGTTCGGCCTCGTCGACGACCGATGTCGGGAGTTCGTCGTCCCCAGCGGTGCCCTCGTCGTCGGTTCCCGAGTCGCCACCGTCGGAGCCGGTGTCGACGGTCGGACCGTCAGTGTCCTCGAGATCGCTCATACCGGATCGTTCGTCCTCGAAGGCTTTTCAGTTCTGGTCGAGCGCCTCGTTGGCCAGTCCGTCCGCGCGGCCGTTGACCTCGCGCGGGACGTACTCGAGCGTCCACTCGTCGAACGCGGAGAGGAGTTCGTGGACGCTCACGCGCCTTTCGCGCAGCTCCGGGTTGTTCGTATCGTACTCGCCGCGAACCTGCTTGACGACGAGCTCCGAGTCGCCTCTGACGTGTATCTCGTCGTAGCCGTAGTCGCGGGCGGCCTCGAGCGCCGCGATGAGCGCCTCGTACTCGGCCTGGTTGTTGGTCGCGCGGCCGATCCGATCGTTGCCTTCCCCGACGATGCCGTCGCCGGTGACGATCACCCAGCCGATGGCCGCCGGACCCGGATTTCCGCGGGCCGCGCCGTCGAAGTAGACGTGTGCGCGCCCGCCGCCGTCCCGGAGCACCGCCTCGAGGTCCCGTGGATTGCCTCCCTGGATCACGATTTTGTCGTCGTAGGCGACGGCCGTCGCGTCCCCTCGAGTGGCGCGCCAGCGCTCGTGGTCCGTGTTCCCGGCGTCGATCTCGACGCCCGCGTTCTCGAGACGGTCGCGGGCCGCGTCGACGTCGCACTCGATGACTGGCATTCGGTCCGTTCTTCGCCCAGTTCCGGATAAAGTCTTTCCGGTTTCAAATCGTAAACCACCACCGTGAAACGCTATACACGCCAAAATCGGCGGATACGGACCATTACGTTTGAATCGCGGCGAAGGACTTATATACTGTGGTGATACTACTATAAAAGTGCGATGACACGGTCCACCCGTCAGCGGGAGCGAACGCGCGAGAAGGACGAGACCGAAGACCAGGAGGGGGTACGTGCCTGTCCCGAGTGCGAATCGGACAATCTCGTCAAGGACTCCGACCGGGGTGAGCTCATCTGTGAAGACTGTGGGCTCGTCGTGGAAGAAGAAAAAATCGATCCCGGTCCGGAGTGGCGGGCGTTCAACCACCAGGAACGGCAAGAGAAGTCCCGCGTCGGCGCGCCGACGACCCAGACGATGCACGACAAGGGACTGACGACGACGATCGACTGGAAAGATAAAGACGCCTACGGACGCTCTATTTCCTCGAAAAAGCGCAGCCAGATGCATCGGCTGCGCAAGTGGCAAGAACGGATTCGAACGAAAGACGCCGGCGAGCGAAACCTGCAGTTCGCACTCAGCGAGATCGACCGAATGGCGAGCGCGCTCGGCGTCCCGCGGTCGGTTCGGGAGGTCGCGTCGGTGATCTACCGGCGCGCGCTCAAAGAGGACCTCATCCGCGGCCGATCCATCGAGGGCGTCGCCACGTCGGCGCTGTACGCCGCCTGTCGAAAGGAGGGCATTCCGCGCAGCCTAGAGGAGATCTCGGAAGTCTCGCGCGTCGAACGAAAAGAGATCGGTCGAACGTATCGCTATATCTCGCAGGAACTCGGCCTCGAGATGCGACCCGTCGACCCGAAAAAATACGTCCCCCGCTTTTGTTCTGAACTCGAACTGTCCGAGGAGGTCCAGACCAAGGCCAACGAGATCATCGAGAAAACGGCCGAAGAGGGGCTTCTCTCGGGCAAATCACCGACCGGATACGCCGCGGCAGCGATCTACGCCGCGTCGTTGCTCTGCAACGAGAAAAAGACCCAGCGCGAGGTCGCAGACGTCGCACAGGTCACCGAAGTCACGATCCGGAACCGGTATCAAGAGCAGATCGAAGCGATGGGGATTCACGGCTAGCCGGCGTTGGGTTACGTCCGGAACGTTTCGGAATTATCACGGTAAACGATGTACGTCGCCGTTTCGCTTCGCTGGGGTTTTTAGAGTCCGACTCAATTGGCGTGATATGCAACTTCACAACAGGGGTGTGCGTCAGGACGTCCGCGAGCTCGGGGCGTTGCTCGGGGAGGTTCTCGAAGAACAGACGTCACGAAAGGCGTTCGAGCGGGTCGAATCCTGTCGACGAGCCGCAATCGACTACCGTGCGGGCGACATCGAGTCGCGCGATCCGCTGATCACGGAACTCGAGGGGCTCTCGCCACACCAACAGCGAATCGTCGCCCGTGCGTTCACGACGTACTTCGAGCTGATCAACCTGGCCGAAGAACGCGAGCGCGTCCGTTCGATCCGGACCGAGTCGGACGAGGAAACGCTCCAGGACAGCCTCGAGACGGCGGCCGAAGAGCTGGGAGAGGCGGACGTCGACACGGTCGAACAGGTGCTCTCGGACGTGCTGATCGAGCCAACGTTTACGGCTCACCCGACCGAGGCCCGCCGGAAGACGGTAAAATCGAAGCTGCGGACGATTTCGACCTACCTCGAGCGCCTCGATGAGTGTCTGTTGACCGAGAAAGAACAGAGCCAGATCTGGCGGGACATCGACGCCGAGATTACGAGCCTCTGGCAGACGCCCCAGGTTCGCAATCGCCAGCCCGAACCCGAAGACGAGGCGCGAAACGTCCAGTGGTACCTCGAGAACACGCTGTTCGACGTCGTCGGGGAGGTCTACGACGAACTCGCTGATGCGATCGACGGGGAAGTCGAGAACAATATCGAGGTTCCCAAGCTGTTCGAGTTCCGTTCGTGGGCTGGCAGTGACCGGGACGGGAACCCTTACGTCACCCCGGACGTCACCGCGAACACGCTCGAGCGTCAACGCTCGGTCGTCATCGACCGATACCGCGATCAGTTAAAACGCCTCTCGGGCGTGTTGAGCCAGGACGGCAGCCGGATCGACGCCGGCTCGGCGTTTCAGGCCTCACTCGAGCGCGACCAGGAGCGACTGCCCGGCAGCGCCCGAACGGCCGAGGAGCGCTACCCCGGCGAGCCCTACCGCCAGAAGCTCAAGTTCATGCGCGAGCGTCTGGAGCGCGTCGGTGACGTTCGGCCCGGCGGCTACGACGACGTCGAGCAGCTTCTCGATGATCTCGAAGTCATCGCGATGAGCCTGCGCGAAAACGGCGGCGAAAGCGTCGTCGAGTCACACGTCGATCCGATCCGACGACAGGTCGCGACCTTCGGCTTCTCGCTTGCCAGCCTGGACCTGCGCGAACACCAGCAAAAACACACCGACGCCATCGCTGAAGCGCTCGAGCGTCAGGGAGTCGACTACCACGCGCTGACGGAAGACGAACGCGTCGAACTCCTCACCGACGCCGCCTTGCAGGACGAGCAGGTGATCGACCTCTCGGACACCGACGGTCTCTCGGAGGACTCGACGCGCGTCCTCCAGCTGTTCGACACCCTCGCGGACTGGCAATCCGAGTACGGCGTCGAGGCCATCGACACCTACTGTATCTCGATGACCGACGAGCCGAGTCACGTCCTCGAGGTGCTGTTCCTGGCCGACCAGTCCGGCGTCGTCTCCCTGCCCGAACACTGCGGGATCGACGTCGTCCCGCTGCTCGAGACGGAGTACGCCCTCTCCGGTGCGCGACGAATCATGGGGACGCTCTTCGAGAACGAAGCCTACCGTCAGGCGCTCGAGGCGCGCGGGCGAACCCAGGAGATCATGCTCGGGTACTCCGATTCGAACAAGGAAAACGGCTTTCTCGCCGCGAACTGGTCGCTGTACAAAAACCAGCGCAATCTCGGGGATATCTGTGACGACTACGACGTGACGATGCGGCTGTTCCACGGTCGCGGCGGCTCGATCTCCCGGGGCGGCGGACCGATGAACGAGGCGTTGCTTGCGCTCCCGAACTCCACCGTCACGGGTCAGGTCAAGTTCACCGAACAGGGAGAAGCGATCGCAGAGAAGTACGGCAACCCCCGGATCGCAGAGCGCAACATCGAGCAGATGCTCAACGCACAGCTTCGGTCCCGGTTCCAGGCGATGAACCAGCCCGAAGAGGAGATCCGCGAGGAGTGGATCGACGCCATGGACACGATGGCCAACGCCGCGAGACAGGAGTATCGCAACCTGCTCGAGAGCGACGGCTTCGTCCAGTACTTCGAACAGGCGACGCCGATCACCGTCATCGAAGACCTCGATCTCGGCTCGCGTCCGGCGTCGCGCTCGGGCGAACGGACCGTCGAGGACCTCCGGGCGATCCCGTGGGTGTTCTCCTGGACGCAGTCGCGGTGTATCCTGCCGGGCTGGTACGCCCTCGCAACCGGCATCGACGCCTACCTCGACGAGGGCGGCTCGGTCGAGACGCTCCAGGAGATGTACGACGAGTGGGCGTTCTTCCGGACGACGCTCGACAACGCCGCGCTGTCGCTGTCGCGAACCGAACTCGAGATCGCAAACCAGTACGCCGACCTGGCCGATCCGGACCTTCGCGAGCGGTTCTTCCCGCGCGTCACCGACGAGTACGAGCGCGCGGTCGATCTGGTCACGACGATCGGCCAGCGCGACGAACTGCACACCCGCGACTGGCTCGGCGAGAACCTGGAGCGACGAAACCCCTATGTCGATCCGCTGAACGTCCTCCAGACGTACCTGCTCGACCGCACCCACCGCACCGACGTCGAGGAGCGAACGCTCCGGCTGACGGTCAAGGGAATCGCCGCCGGGATGAAAAACACAGGCTGATCCGCGGCGGATACGCGTCGTCCCGGGTGGTCGGTTCGGTTCCGTACCGGCCGTAAGTGGGCGTCATCGCTCGGGACGGGGCGCTTCCGACCCAATCCTTATTCGGGCCGATCTCCTATTTCGAGCGATGGGTCTGTTCAGCAAAGCGGGGAAAACGTTCGAGGAAGCGAAGCAGTCGTACATGTCCAGCAAGGGGGCGACGTACGTCTGTCGGTCCTGTGAGGAGAGACTAACCGAAGAGTACGACTACTGTCCACACTGCGGCGAGGACTCCGTCGAAAAAGTCGAGTAACCCGGTCGGTGGCCGTGTGGTGGTCGAAGTCGACATCTCCAGCGTCTCTCGGTAGTCGGATCGGGACGGCGGATTCGATTAACGACGGATCTATCTTCGGACGGCGACCGGCGAAGATCGAACGCGGTCGGACCGGCCTACGCCTCCGCCGGCTCCTCGAACTCCTCGTGGATTTCCGCCCACTCGAGTAGCGGGTGCAGTCGCTGGCGGAGCTGTTCGCCGGTCATCGTCAGCTCGTACTCGACGCGCGGCGGGATCTCGTCGTACTGCTCGCGCTCGAGGTAGCCCGCTTCGACGAGCTCCGAGAGCCGCGACGAGAGCGTGGAGCTGCTGATCTCCCCGAGGGCGTCTTCGATTTCGCCGTAGCGAACCGGTCCGACCGCGCCGACGAGACAGATCACCTGGATCGCGTGTCGGCGGCTCAACAGCTCGAGCACGCCGCCGAGTCGACAGTAACAGGACGGATCGATTCGAGACGGCTGGTCCGGATCGACACTCTCGTTGCGGATGTCTTCCATTTCTGTGACTCACCGAAGCTACTCCTATACTTCGGAGTTCAAAGTATAAGCACTTTGGAAATCAAAGTGAAGAATATGACGCCCCGATTCGACGGCTGTGGCGGAAATAGTGGCTGCGGCTGTGAGAGCGCCGGTCGCAAGAACGGTTCGGCCGACGACGCGGAGCGGCCGACCCCGATCGAGTCGGAACCGACCGGATCGGGTTCGAACGCGACCGAAGACCGATGGGTCGAAGATCCGACAGACTCGGCGGCAACGCTTCCCGAGGACGTGCAAACGGCGATGGAACGATTTCTCGGGACCGAACCGCTCGAGACGATGGTCGACTGCCTGCCGGCCGTTCGCCGGCGAGTTTTCGGAGATACAGTCGACGTAGTGGACCTCTGTCACGCGGACGGGGAGACCGATCACCGTGCCGTTCTCGAGGGAGAGACGTATCACTTCAGGTGCTTTTACGACGTCATCCTCCTCGCCGCGCTGACGTCGTCACCCGTCGAGATGCGAACGGTCGCGCCGGACGGGGCAGCGGTCACCGCGCGGGTGACCGGGACAGGGAAGCCGACCGTCTCACCCACCAGTGCGGTCGCGTCGTTCGGGATCGAGACGGACGTCGAACCGCTGTCGGCGTCCGATCGGCCGCTCGAGGTCAGCTACGCGGCGATCTGTCCGCACACCAACGCCTTCCCGAGCCGTCCGGAATACGAGGCGTGGGCGGCGACGGCTTCGGCGGCGACGATCGGAATGCCGCTTGCGAACGCGACGGAGCTGGCTGAGCTGCTCCTCGAGTGACGCTCGCCGGATCGTTCGGGCCGGTCGTCGAATCGGCGGCGTCACCGGTGGAACTCTGGGAGTCGCCTCCGTGGCTCCCGACCGGAGCGTGGCCGATCGGCTCGAGACGCGGCGTGGCTGTGGGAAGTCGGAACTGTGAGGTGGTCGCCAGAGCTGTGTCGTCGTGCGAGACCGTTTTGTCTCGGTGGCGATATTGAAAGCATGGTACCAAACGCGTCGTGTTTGGTAGCCACTTGCTTCGGGAGTCTCAGCATCCGGGGCGTTTCCGTACGCTCAGCGTCCGTTTTGGAGCGAGCAGCCCCTGTCCTGACAATATATATGTTGGTGTGATTCTAGTGGTGTTCGAAGGAAGTGGAAGAAATCGAGCGCTCGAGGCGATTTAGCTGAATCGAGGCGCTAAGCCCCCTTCATCAGCCGACTCGTTTTCCCCAGCCGTAGCCTCACCCTCCCCAACCGACTCGTTCGCTCACAGGCTCGCTCACTCGCCCCTCGCACGGCGTCGTCGATACGTCCTCGCGTCGCTCGGACGCATCGCCAGCGTGCGCCGCGTACCGGAAATCGGATCAGTCTGAACCGGCGTCCGCGGTCGCCTCGAGCGTCGGCACGGGCACCGACTCGAGGACGTCGTCGACGATCCGTCGCCTGTCGACGGCGTTGACCGTCGCGTCGGGCGTCAGGACGAGCCGGTGGGTGAGAACGGGGTGGGCGACGCGTTTGATGTCGTCGGGCGTGACGAACTCCCGGCCGACGACGGTCGCGTACGCTCGCGCGGCCTCGAACAGTCGCTGGGTGCCCCGCGGGGAGACGCCCACCTCGACGCGGCCGTCGGTTCGCGTCTTCCGAGCCAGGGCGGCGACGTACTCGAGGAGGTCCTCGTCGACGCGGATCGACTCGGGAACCGACCGGAGCCGGTCGACCTGCTCGGGCTCGAGAACCGTCTCGACGCTCGGGCTGGTCGTCTCCCGGCTCGCACGTCGCCGCAGGAGTTCGATTTCGCCCTCCTCGTCTGGATATCCCATCGAACACTTGACAAGAAAGCGATCGACCTGCGCTTCGGGCAGCGGAAACGTGCCCTCCTGTTCGACCGGGTTCTGGGTCGCGATGACGAAGAAGGGGTCCGGGAGCGCGCGCGTCTCGCCGTCGGTCGTCACCTGTCCTTCTTCCATCGCCTCGAGGAGGGCGGCCTGGGTCTTCGGCGGCGCGCGGTTGATCTCGTCGGCCAGCACGACGTTGGCGAAGATCGGTCCCTCGTTGAACTCGAAGGCGCGCTCGCGTTCGTCGAAGACGTGGGTGCCGGTGACGTCGGAGGGCAGTAAGTCGGGCGTAAACTGGATGCGCGAAAAGGAAAGTCCGAGCGCGGCGGCGACGCTCCGGGCGGTCAGCGTCTTGCCCGTTCCGGGCACGTCCTCGACGAGAACGTGGCCGCGTCCGACGACCGCGACGAGGATTTCCTCGATGAACTCCCGGTCGCAGATGACCGACCGGCCGATCGTCTCGAGGATGGCCGTACACTCGTCGCTGGCCTGCGTGACGTTCATGGGAGGTGAGTCGGCCGCTCGTGCCAAGTCAATTTCGCTCTTCGAGTCGGAACCGATCGCAGGCAACGAGACGAATCGAAACCGGTAAAAACGTCTCCCGGGTAGGTGGAGGTGAGCCGAGATAGCCTAGCCCGGCCAAGGCGGCAGATTCGAAATCTGCTGTCCTCACGGACTCGGGAGTTCAAATCTCCCTCTCGGCGTTTTCAGCAGCACAAATCGGCGAGCGTAGCGAGTCGACCGTGCTGCTGAAAACGAAACAGGGGAGTTTGAACGAGAGAAGACGCAGCACTCGAGCGAACGCGAGAGTGATCGTCTTCGCGTTGTTCAAATCTCCCTCTCGGCGCTTTTCCGCGAACAACATCTCCGAGCACCGCACAGCGTGTTCTCGGTATCCGTGAGCGGAGAACGCGGAACAGAGATTACCACCTCGAGCGGCGATCCGCTCGAAAGCGCCCCTACCCCGTCATTCGCAGGGCTGTCTCTTATTTCCGTCTCGATGGACAAACTGACGTGGTAGTGACACACATGAGGGTGGATGCCAGCCGTTCGGTTTCTCGAGGTGACGGTATTCGATGAGTTCGAACGACGACGACAGGACCGGTGACGACCGAAAGAACGGTGACGACGGCCGGGGCGAAGAGCCGTTTCACCCGCTCGGAACCGAGGCGGAAGATCGGTACGAGGCCATGCTCGAGGAGGGAGAGTACGACGCGGAACTCGGCATGGAAATGGCCAAAGACGCCATGGCGCTTACGAAAGGGGAGCTCTCCGAATCGGAGTTCTACGACCGCCACCACGAGGCCATCCTGGAGGAGTTCGGGGAGGACGACCGACCGATGGCCGAGCGAGTCGAGTCGGCTCGAGAGGAGGGACGACTCGAGGGAGCGCTCTCCCGACTGGGTGCGGACGACGAATCGCGACGCGCGGTGATGAAGAAAATGGGCGCGGGAGCCGGCGCCCTCGGGTTGGGTGCGTTCACCGCGACCGACGACGGTACCGAGGCCGATCCGAGCGTCGCGGCCCAGGATGACGACGCAGACGACACCGCAGACGGCGACGACGTCCAGTGGGGGATGGCGCTCGACCTCGAGAGCTGTGACGGCTGTCTCTCCTGTGTCGTCGCCTGCAACGCAGAACACAACTGGAACGAGGGGGCGAACTGGATGTACATTCTGGCCTACGACGACGGAACCGTCGAGTCGCCCGAGCCGGAGCAGGCGGACACCGCCCGCGATTTCAACTACCTGATCCGGCCCTGCCAGCACTGCACCGACGCACCGTGTGAGAAAGTCTGCCCGACGACGGCCCGTCACACCCGCGAAGACGGCGGACTCGTTTTGACGGACTACGACGTCTGCATCGGCTGTCGGTACTGTCAGGTCGCCTGTCCCTACGGCGTCAACTACTTCCAGTGGGACGACCCGGAGGTTCCCGACGAGGAGCTCAACGAGGACATGATCTACGACGACCGGGACCGGTGGGTCAGCAGCCGCGGTCCACGCGGCGTCATGGAGAAATGCATCTTCGACCCCGCCCGACAGGACGGCCAGATGGGCGAAGACATGGTCGGGACGACCGCCTGCGAGGACGCCTGCCCACCCGGTGCGATCCAGTTCGGCGATATGAACGATCCCGACAGCGATCCGCGACAGTACCTCGAGAACGTCCCGCTCGCCCGCGCCAGAGAGCAAGCCCCCGACGATGACGACGAGCTACAGGAGGCGATCGCGATCCTCGACGGAGACGAAGAGCCGGACGAGATGGACGAAGAGGACGCGATGGAACTTCTCGAAGCCGAGTTCGGCGACGACGGCTCGCGATTCAAGCTCCTAGAGGAGTTCAACACCAATCCGAACGTCACGTACATCGGCAACGAGCCGGGCGCGAACGCCGAGCAGGTCGAGGGGCCGGTCGCCTACGCGGACGTCGGGCAGGTCGACAATCGAAAGACGGTTCTCGACGAGAAAACAGTCGGGTTCAACGAACTATCACTGTAGCGCCGGAGTTCCGTCGAATCCAGAGCTGTCACGCCGAGTCGACCGTCACGCCGAGTACGCCCGATCGACACGCCGGCCGGCGGTCCGACTCGAGAGGATGGATTCTTCGTTCCGCGGTCGAACGGTGCCGTATGGAGCGTCGCCAGCGGATACTCGTCGGTTCGATCTGGATCGCGGTCGCGGCACTGATAGCAACGACCCTGGAGCCGGGAGTTACGTCCACCAGCGGCGTGATCGCGCGGCTGTTCGTCGTTGCGCTCGCGCTGTTTCTCGCGGCGGTGTACCTGCTCGATCCATGGGATCTGATCAGTCGAAAGCCCTTCTAGCGGCGAGAAAGCGCTTGGGACAGGGGACCGTATCAGTCGTCGGCCGGCGCGAGCGGCTCGGCTTCGACCGCGAGTAGCCGGTCGAGGGCGTCGACCATCGCCTCGACGCTCGCGCGGGTGATGTCGGCTTCGCTTCGTGCGACGGTCACGGAGCGGTCGTCCTTGGCCATCGTGACCTCGACGGTGACGACGGCGTCCGTTCCGCCCGTCACCGCGTCGACGCGGTAGGACTCGAGTTCGGCGTCGGCCGCCGAGCCGAGCGCTTCTCGCACCGCGGAGACGGCCGCGTCGACGGGTCCCGAGCCGGTGCCGCTGGCGACGCGTTCCTCGCCGGCGACCTCGAGTCGGATGCTGGCGGTCGGGACGGCCCCGCCGCTGGTGGCGGTGAGATCGAGCAGTTCGACGACGCGCTCGCGGTCGTCGCCGGTAACGTCTTCAGCGACGGCGAGCAGGTCGGCGTCGGTGACGCGACGGCCGCGATCACCGAGTTCGGTCACGCGCGTTGCGATCTCGGCGATCTCGTCGTCGCCGGCCTCCACGTCGTGTTCCTCGAGCGTGGCCTTGACCCCGGCGCGGCCGGTGTGCTTGCCGAGTGCGATTCGGCGTTCGCGCCCGACCGTCTCGGGAGCGTAGGGCTCGTACATCTTGTCGTCTTTGAGCGTGCCGTCGGTGTGGATGCCGCTCTCGTGGGTGAACGCGTTCTCCCCGATGACGGCCTTGTTCGGCGGCAACTGCACGCCCGTCGAGCGCGAGACGATCTGTGCGAGGTCGTACAGTTCCTCGAGTTCGACGGTGTCGACGCCGTAGACGTGCGAGAGCGCGATCGCCACCTCCTCGAGAGCGACGTTTCCGGCGCGTTCACCGAGTCCGTTGACTGTGCAGTGAACGAGGTCGGCACCGGCCGAAATCGCCGCGAGCGCGTTGGTCACGCCGAGTCCCAGATCGTCGTGAGTGTGCGCGCTGACCGGGCCCAGCTGGGCGAGCCTCTCGACCGCCTGTGCGGTTCGTTCCGGACCCGTGTGGCCGACGGTGTCGGCAAAGCAGGTCCGGTCTGCGCCCGTCTCGAGGGCGGTCGTGCCGAGTTCCTCGAGATAGTCGAGATCGGCACGGGAGCCGTCCTCTCCGATGACCTCGACCCAGAGATCGTGAGACGTGGCGTACTCGACGAGTTCGGCGGTTCTCTCGAGGTTGTCCTCGCGGGACGTTCCGACCTTGTCCTCGACATGACGGTCGCTCGCGGGGACCACGATGTGAACCCCGTCGACGTCGCAATCGAGCGCGAGATCGATGTCCGATCGCATCCCGCGACAGAAGCTGGTTACGGTCGCTTCGAGATCGAGATCGGTGACGCGTGCGATGGCCTGGCGTTCGCCCGCGCCGGTACAGGCGCTGCCAGCCTCGATGACGTCGACACCCGTACGCTCTAACGCGCGGGCAATTTCGACTTTCTCGTCGGGCGACAGCGAGACGCCCGGTGCTTGTTCGCCGTCGCGAAGCGTCGTATCGAGAAGACGGACTGTGCGATCCGATGGAATCGTCTGTTCGGTGGAGTGTTGTACAGGCAAGAGTGATGAACTGCGATCAGTGTCGCCGCGGAATTTCACGCCCAGCCGGGTTGCCCCGACTTCCTCTATCCTCGTCGTCCGGCGTAGAGAACGAATCTCGAGCCATGTAACTCGAGTTATCGAACGGCCGCGACTTAAACCCGCCGATTACGCTCGTTTGCTCGCGAGTCGACGCCGACCGGAGCGAGGACGATCACAGGACTCTGCCACGGGTGCACCGACGATGGAACGACCAATACACCCATGCACGTTGGTACCATTGGGCTCCGTATGGATCCGAGCCTGGAGCCGCTCACGCGGTCGCTTCGGGAGGCACCTATCGTCGATCGCAACGGCTACGAGTACTTCGTCCACGGCGTCACCGACGGCATCCTCTCCGTCGAACCCGACGTCTTGCGTGCGGTGGCCGATGCGATCATCGATCGGGTCGATCTCGAGTCCGTCGACAGGCTGGTCGTCCCCGAGGCGATGGGCATCCACCACGGAACGGCTCTCTCGCTCGCGACCGACATTCCGTTCGTCGTCGTCCGCAAACGCTCGTACGGCTTTCCAGCGGAGGTCGCGATCCATCAGGAAACCAGCTACGGCGAGGACGAGCTCTTCGTAAACGGCGTCGACGCCGACGACCGGGTGGTGATCGTCGACGACGTCCTATCGTCGGGCGGAACGGTCGACGCCGTCTGTGCGGGACTCGAAACGATCGGCGCGGAGATCGTCGACGTCGTGACCGTCCTCCGACGAGTCGACGTCGATCGAGCGGCCGACTCTCGAGACGTGACGAGCGTACTCGACGTTCGAATCGACGACGGCGAAGTCGTCATCGTCGACTGACCGGGCCGGCTATCGATCCTCGAGTACGAGCCGATCGCCCGGATCGACTTCCTCTGCAGCTCCGGCCGGAAGCTCGACGATCAGATCAGCCCTCTCCCGAGCGAACCCGCGCCAGGGCCTGAGACGTTCGACGCGCCGGACGGTACCGTCGTCGACCCAGACGACGTCAAGCGGGACGAAGACGAACAGCATGTGGACGTCCCGCGTCGACGGCGCATCGAACCGGAACGCGAGCGCGTACTCGTCGGGGAGCGACCGACGAAACATCAGCCCACGAGTCTGGCTCAGCACGGAATCCGCGAGGTCGACTCTCGAGGCGAGCACCGCCTCCTCGCCATCATCGGGCTCGTGGACCAGTTTCACTCCTTCCGGTCGACGGCGTGTCAGCAAAAAACCTGTGACTCTTCGCCTCGAACCGCGAGCACCCGTCCGGTTGCGCCGTCGTTCCGGTGTTGCCGAGCATCGTGTACTCCAAAGGGCGTCTACGGACTCTCGAGGGTAAACGGTACGTGGCTCGGCAATCGACGATCGCGACACGGTCTCGGTGCCGCCACGGATCGCGAGACAGCCGCCCGATAAATACAAGTTGCTACGGAAAGGAATAAATACCGCAGGTTAAAGTCGGTGGTCGATGAAACAGAAGTCGTGAATGAAGGTTACCGATGGACTGTCCGCTGATACCGTGCCCGTGATTTCGTCCTGATCTATGTCTGTCCAGACGAGTCGTTCCGACTCACTTGCAGAAAGCGAGGTGTTTCATATCCTCGGAAACGACAGGCGGCGAGCGATCGTTCAGCTGCTCGCCCGCGAAACCGGGCAAGTCGACGTCTCGGATATCGCGACCGAGATCGCGTCGAGAGAATCCGATTCGTCGTCCGTACCGAGCAACCTCTATAAGAGCGTCTACGTTTCCTTACAACAGACCCATCTGCCACAGCTCGAAGAAGATGCCGTCATCGAATACGATTCCGACGCGAAAACGATCACGGCAGGTCCCAACTTCGAGAGTGTCCTCAGATACATCAACGGACACGACGATCAGTATTCGACGATCCTCTGGATTCATCTCACGGTCTGTGTCATCGGGCTGCTCGTCATCGCTCTGGCCGGACCGAACCTTCCGGTGGTCTCGCGTATCGACCCCGTGCTCTCGAGCGTTCTGGTGTTGCTCGCGGTTGCGATGAGCAGTCTCTATCGGTTGCTCACCTGAGGAGTACTCGTCGTGGGTAACTGATGTGCCGTATAAATCAGAACGCAAAACGCTCCGTCCGCTAGATGGGATGTTATCGGGCCGAACTGACCATCGGTTCAGCCGTGTCGTTGCCGTTGTTCTCGTCGACGTCACCGTCATCAGCGACATCCTCTCCGTCATCAGCGACGTCGTCACCGTTGGCCTGCTCGAGCGTGACGATCGCGTCGTCGGTCACTGGTTCGCCAGCGACTTCGTACGGAACGTCCTCTTGACCGTCACTCTCGACGAAGTCGAGTTCCTGGTTATCGTTCGTATCGCGGTGTGCCATCGCGATCAGCGTCTCGTCTTCCTCGAGCGGTTGCTCGAGCGTTACCTCGACGTTCTCGTGAGTCCCCGGCTCGAGGTAGTCGGATGCCCCGAGAATGCTACCGAAGACGTCACCGACGAGGAGACTGCTATCGTGAACCACCACGAACCCGCCACTGGCCATCGTCACTTCGTCCACGACGACGGTCTGACCGTCAGTGGCCTGATCTTCGAACGTTACGTTCGCGGGCACCGGCTCGTCGGTGTCTTCAGGATCTTCCTCGGGTTCTTCCTCGACTGGTTCCTCTTCAACCGGCTCTTCCTCGACTGGTTCCTCTTCAACCGGCTCTTCCTCAACCGGTTCCTCTTCGACCGGCTCTTCCTCAACCGGTTCCTCTTCAACCGGCTCTTCCTCAACCGGTTCTTCCTCGGTCAATTCGAGAACGGCGACCTCACCGAACTCGTCCGTTAGAACCATGTGGAAGTACTCACCGGCTTCGAGACCCTCCGTCTCGATATCGAATACCACATCGTCGGTCTCGTCCGCCTCGAGTGTTACGTCCTGTGACTCGACGAGGTCGCCGTCGAGTCGGAACTGCACGTCCTGCGTGTCTTCGGAGTCGCCCGGATTGGAGACCGTTGCCGTGACAGTGATCGGTTCACCGACCGTTGCGTTCTCGGGTGCATCGAGCGCGTCAACGGTGAAGGATTCCGATGGTTCCTCCTCAACAGGGTCCTCCTCGGGCTCTTCATCGACCGGCTCCTCTTCGACTGGGTCTTCTTCAGGTTCTTCGTCAACCGGCTCCTCTTCGACTGGGTCTTCTTCAACCGGTTCTTCCTCGATCTCGTCGTCAGCTTCTTCGAGATAGACGAAGATCGTTGCCTGCTCGATAGTGACTGTGATTTGGTCACCGTCGGCCGCATCGCCGTCCTCGAGTCCGTTATCGTCCGCGTCGTCGTCCTCGAGTCCGTTGTCGTCCGCATCGCCGTCCTCGAGTCCGTTATCGTCCGCGTCGTCGTCCTCGAGTCCGTTGTCGTCCGCGTCATCGTCCTCGAGGTCGGTATCATCAACTGGTGAGACTGCCGGGAGCTGATCGAGATCAACCATGACGATGATCGTCGCCTGTTCGATGCTGATCTCGTGGCCCTCGACAACCGATTCGTTGTCATCGACGTCGTCTACCGCATTGGCATCGTCGTCGACACCATCCTCGTCGAGTTCGTCATCAGCTTCCTCGTCAGTCAGTTCTTCGTCAGCGTCATCATCGAATTCGTCAATAACGACGAAGACCGTTGCCTGATCGATGTCGACGCTTTCGAGGTCGTTCTCGTCTGCATCGTCGTTCGGTAGGTCACCGTCTTCGATAACGACGAAGACCGTCGCGTGCTCGACGGTCACGTCTAACTCGTCGCGATCTACAGCGTCGTCGTCCTCGAGTCCGTTATCGTCTGCATCGTCGTCCTCGAGTCCGTTATCGTCTGCATCGTCGTCCTCGAGTCCGTTATCGTCCGCATCGTCGTCCTCGAGTCCGTTATCGTCCGCATCGTCGTCCTCGAGTCCGTTATCGTCCGCATCGTCGTCCTCGAGTCCGTTATCGTCCGCATCGTCGTCCTCGAGTCCGTTATCGTCCGCATCGTCGTCCTCGAGTCCGTTGTCGTCCACGTCGTCGTTACCATTCTCGTCCGCGTGGGCACCGATCTGCGTGATCGATGCCTGCTCGATCGTTACCTCGAGCTCTGCGTCCGAGATTTCGACGTACTCGTCCTCGTGGTCATCGGTATCGTACTCGTCGTCCTCGAGTCCGTTGTCATCCGCGTCGTCGTCCTCAAGGCCGTTGTCATCCGCGTCGTCGTCCTCGAGTCCGTTATCGTCCGCGTCGTCCTCGAGTCCGTTATCGTCCGCGTCGTCGTCCTCGAGTCCGTTATCGTCCGCGTCATCGTCCTCGAGTCCATTGTCGTTCACATCGTCGTCCTCGAGTTCATCGTCGGGGACATCGTCCATGTCGTGAACGACGAAGATATCCGCGTGTTCGATCGTTACTGTCAGCGATACATCGTCGAGTAGCTCGTGCTCACTCGCGTCGGTGTCGTGCTCGTCGACGGTCGTAGCTGGTGCCGCCCCAGCAACCATCGCCCCGCTCGAGCACACCATCATCAGCGCAGTGAGTACTACGAGTAACTGATTGCGTGCGTTCATTATTGTGCCATGAAGGCACCGGATCAACGATGTTTCGGCGCATAAACCGGCGCAACCATTTCGCGGAGAAACAGGAGCATACGTCTCGAGGCCTGTGTTAGGCAGGCCGTTCAACTCGAGAAAAGCACAATTATACGACCGATCACACGGCCTAACGAGTTCGATTGAGAAACTGTCATGCAATCAAATACGATTCGGTGAATCGAGCCGATGGGATACGAGCCAGTGAGAGACGCTCCGACGATGAGCCACGCTGCAGCACTCTCACTCGTTGCTCGAGTGCTCCGGTGACCGTGTCGCTGACGGTTCGTTTCCTGGCAGACAGACCAGATTCTCACGCCCGAGTCGAAGCTTCGTGACCTGGTCGTCCTCTTCGAGTTCGGCTAGCAGCCGACTCACTTTCGCTTTGGACCAGTCGACGGAGTCGACGATGTTCGACTGCTTCATCCGTCCACCGTTTTCACTGAGGAGCGTTCGAATCCGCTCGCGGTCGGTCACGATTTCTTCTCTGGGGAGCTCGCCGGCGGTCGAAAGCGACGACCGGTTCTCGAGGCGGTTTCGAATAACGAGAACGCCACCGAGCAAGGCGAGTGCGACGATACCGACCAGTGCGGCCAGGTGCGGGTCTCCACTGACGGCAAGCGGAGATCGTGGCTTTAGTCCGAGCGGGTGCCAGTCCTCGATCGAATAGACGGCCGTACCGGTAGTCGTAGCGACAACGTCGACGGCGCGAATCGAGTGCTGAAACTGAATTCTCATTGGGTCTGGAACCGAACGTCTCTGGCTTACTCGTCGGACAGTCGCTGTCGTTCACCAAAGTATTTTTTATAGAACATATACTGGTGTTTTGCCGTTGTATGTCGGGTCTGGCTGACGGTCAGCAAATCCGAAGGGGCGGCCGGAGCCCGTTGGAACATGGAACGTCTACTGCTCTGACATGCTGTTCTCGCAGGTTCCAGATAAACTCGCTCGGACGTTCACAACGATTTGTTCGAATTTATCCCGCGCGTAACGAGTAAGAGGCGATTTGTGACAAACGCTTACGGAGCCACTGGAGTAAGATGTCGGTGCAGCTGTTACTAGACTCACTATCCGTCGACAGAAGCAGAGCACGTCGATCAGACGCCCGGAACCCCGACGGCGTCGAAGCCGGTGACGCCGAGGAACGCGAGCACGTAGAGCACGACAAGTACCGAAAGCCACGCGACGATCGTGATCGCGGCCGCATCCACCCATCCACCGGGATACCTGGCGTTGACTACCGCGAGGTACGCGACGAAGACGAGAAGCGGACCGAGGAGCGGAACCCATCCGAAGAAGAATCCGACCAGCCCCCAGACGATCGCGCCGATAAGTGCAGTGATTATCGCGTACGTGTAGTCTTCGGCGTCGACGATGACTTTCGCGCCGACGTAGATCCCGAGCGCACCGATCAGGAGGCTGACGCCGAACACGATGAGGCTATCGATCATACCATTTCGTGAGGCGGGCGATACCGATAGTTATCTCTCACGTACACGGATCAGTTTCGCCGCTCGATAGATCGCATTCACGCCTTTTCGACGAATCCGTCGGAACGACTCGAGCGAAATGACTCAGTACCCCCCACAAAGTTATTTTGGTGGAGAGCGCGCCCCACACTCGTCCGAATCGGTCGGGACGGATCAGACAATCCGTGGCGTGAGTTCGGTCCCGTCGACGAGCGCACGAACGCCGGATTCGAGACCGACGCGAGCGTCGAATCCGAGTTCGTGTTTCGCTCTGGAAACGTCTGCGCCGCTGTGCCTGATATCGCCGGGACGCGAGTCACGGTGAACGATCGGTGATGAGGAGTCAGTCGCCTCCCGAATCGTCTCTGCCAGCTCGCGGATCGACGTTCGCTCACCGGTCCCGACGTTGTACGCCGCCCCGATGGCGGCCGTGGTCCCGGCCTGAATATTCGCCTGGACGACGTCGCTGACGTGGACGAAGTCCCGGGTTTGTTTTCCGTCCCCCTCGATCGTGATCGGTTCGTCCGAACGCGCCTGCTCGAGAAACGTCGAGATGACGCCGCTGTACGGGCCCTGTTGGCGAGGGCCGTAGACGTTGAAATACCGCAACGCCACCGTTTCCAGTCCGTACAGGTCCGCATAGAGACGGGTGTACTGATCGAGTGCGAGCTTCTGGACGCCGTACGGCGAGGTCGGATCGCGAGAGGTCGTTTCGCTCACCGGGAGCTCGTCGGGATGGCCGTAGACCGCTGCGCTCGAGGCGACGACAACGCGGGCGTCCTCCCGTCTGGCTTGCTCGAGAACGAGCAGGCTCGCATCGAGATTGGTTCGATTGCTCCGTCGGGGGGCGTCGACGCTCTGGGCGACGCTGACGAGCGCCGCGTGGTGAAAGATGATGTCGACGCCGTCCGCCGCTCGCTGGAGGGCGATCGGGTCACCGATGTCGCCCTCGATCACGGTTGCGCTGTCGGGAACGTGTGCGCGATCGCCGCTCGAGAAGTTATCGAGCACCCGGACGTCGTTGTGCGGGTCGAGTGCTTCGACGAGATGGCTCCCGATGAATCCCGCGCCGCCGGTCACGAGCACCGTGCTGTCGCGAATCGCTGGCGAACCCATTGGTTTCGGAAAGTTTCCAGTGGCGTTTAGTATGACACGTCTACCGGACGGTAGTGGCCCCCTACAGGAAGTGAGACGGTGACAATCCACAGGCCGCGGATCAGGACGGTGACAGCCCGCGGATCGTGGGGAACCAACAGAAGCATATATGCACGAGCCTCGGCAACGCCACAGCAATGAGCGTCGACCTCGTCGTGCGCAACTGTACCGTCGTCACACCCGCGGGCCGATCGTCGAACGCGGGCGTCGCGGTCGAGGACGGAACGATCGTCGCCGTTGGCAAAAGCGATCGACTCCCGGACGGGGATCGGACCCTCGACGTGGACGGCGCAACGGTGGTTCCCGGTATCGTCGACTGCCACATCCACAACCGCGAGCCCGGCCTCGAGTACAAGGCGGACTGGGAGTCTGCGACCCGCGCGGCCGCAGCCGGCGGCGTGACGACCGTGGTCGGAATGCCGAACACGGATCCCGTCATTGACAGGCCGGAACACCTCGAGTTGAAGTACGAACGCGGCGAGACCTCGGCCCACGTCGACTTCCAGAGTTACGCGGTCGTCACCTCTGAAAACCTCGATCTGATTCCGGAACTGGACGAGGCCGGCGTCCTCGGATACAAGATCTTTCTCGGCTCGACGGTCGGTGACGTTCCACCGCCGAGTGACGGCGAGATCATCGAGGCGATGGAACGGATCCGTCGAACTGGCAAGCGACTGGGCTTTCACGAAGAAAACGGCGAGATCATCGAGTACTACACCGAACTGTTCAAAGCCGAGGGGAGGAACGAACCGATCGATCACTCTCACTCACGGCCGGTGATCGCAGAGCGGGAGGCCGTCGAGCGGATGATAACGTTCGCTGAGGGGACGGAAACGAAGATTCACATGTTCCACGTCTCCTCCGGCTCCGCGGCCGAGGCCGTCGCCCGCGGCAAGGACCGCGGCGTCGACGTGACCGCGGAAACGACGCCGCACTACCTCTGGTTTACCGAAGAAGTGATGCACGAGAAGGGAAATCCGGCGCGGATTCAGCCGCCGATCCGCGACGCAGACGAGCGCGACCGTCTCTGGAAGATCGGTATCGACGATGGGGTCATCGACTGTATCGCGACCGACCACGCACCCCACACTGACGAAGAAAAGCTAGTCGACGATCCCTTCGGAAACACCTGGGACGCCATCTCCGGGTTCGTCGGTCTCGAGACCGAGGTGCCGGCGATGCTCACGTTCGTCGATCAGGGACGCCTCACGCTCGAGGAGTGGGTCCGTCGTCACTCGACCCGTCCCGCACAGGTCTGGGGAATGTACCCACAGAAAGGATCGCTCCAGATCGGAACCGACGCCGACTTTACGGTCGTCGATCCCGCCGCGACGTGGACGCTCGAGGATCGACACGAACTGCACTCGAAAAACTGCGTGACGCCGTTCGAGGGCGAATCGTTCACCGGTAAGCCGGTCGCGACCGCCGTCCGCGGTGAGATCGTCTTCGAAGACGGTGAGGTCATCGGTGAGCCGGGGTACGGAACTCGAGTCGTCGTCGAGTGAGACTCGAGCGGAACTGACGACAGCGCCATCACCACCCGAGTCAGAAACGCGTTCAACCGCGACTAGCCGGCACGTCGAAGCCGGTTCTCGAGGAGGCGGGTTTTTCCAGTCCACCGATCGACGTCACTCGACCGTCGGTTCGACCAAACCCCCATATCCGTGGCACCCGTACGAGAAGATGATGACGCGGATCCAGCGAACACGGACGCAGGACGGACGTCGACTCGAGGTCTCGCACGTGTTCGAAGCGCCGCCAGCGGAGGTCTGGGACCTTCTCGTGGATACGACTCGGTGGACCGAGTGGTTACCCATCGTCGGCGTCGAATCGACCGATCGCCGGATTCAGGCGGGAACGTCCGGTCGAATTCGCGTCCCCGGCGTCTGGCTGCCGTTCGTCGTCACGGATCGAGCGGATCGTCGCTGGACGTGGCGGATCGCCGGTGCGATGGGAGCCACTCACCGGGTCGACGACCTCGGCGCGAAGCGCTGTCGTGTCGCCTTCGAACTACCGCCTCATGCGGTGGGATCAGCTCCCCTCTGTCTCGATGCAGTGGAACGAATCGAACGTCTGTGGGACGCCGAACGAAGCGAGACAGCCGAAGCTGGAACCGACTGACAGCAGCCTGTACGACCCCCGACCTCACGACGGCGGTCGTCGACCAAAAGGTAACATGATGTTACCTCGTTCGATACCGAACTGCTATAGTGGTCCGCGCCGAACGAACGGACAGAGACAGATGGCATCCCCACAGACGACAGCGAGCGAACGACCTCCCGACGCCTGTCCAGTCATCGAATCGTTAGAACAGATCGGCTCGCAGTGGCGACTGGCCGTTCTCCACGAACTCCTCTCCGGCGAACAGCGGTTCAACGAACTCAAGCGCTCGACCGGCGCGAACGCTCGAACGCTCTCGCGCGTCCTCGACGACCTCGGCGAGATGGGATTCGTCGAGCGACGAATCGAAGAGGACGCCCCCATCGCAACGTATTACAGCCTTTCTCCGAAGGGGCGATCGCTCGAGCCCGTCTTCGGTGAAATAGAGTGCTGGGCGGGAACCTGGCTCGAGAACGAACCCGAGGAAGACCGTCTCGAGAGCGACGCGAACGCGGGCCGCCTGGAGGACGAGCTCAAAACCGAGTGATACGGTTTGCTGTGACTTTTTACCGGAGCGACCGCGAGCCGTCCTGCGGTCGCTCCGGTAACGACTTACAATAGACCGTATGAGTGGGTCGGCCTCCCGGCAGAGTACTGGGGCGATTACTGCAGAGCAGGCACAAAGCCTGTCCGTTCACTCGCCGGGCTCGAGTTCGACGAGTTCCAGCGAGCGATCGAGATGACAGACGTCGTGTGGCGGATCGCCGACGATTTCATCGATCCGATACTCCGCGTCGAAGGCGAGACCGTCAGGCTCGCAGTACTCGTGGCTCGGGCACTCGACGTAGGGACACGGACCGGGAAGGCTCGCTTTGCTCCCGGCGAAGGCTCCCTTCGACGGAATGGTCGCCCGGATCGAAACCGGCTCGACCTCGACTGCGCGAACGCCGCCGTCGTGCATGGCACACTCGAGGGTCTGGGCGTTTTCTCGAACGGACGTGACGCGATATCGGGTGTCGGCCGACAGGTTGAGACACTGACTTCGGTACGGACAGCCGGCGCAACCGTCGGCTTCCCCCTGATAGACGAACTCGGTTCCCGGCTCGGCTAATCGGGAACCGACGAGAGTAACTGTCGACATGCGTCCGTCTACTCGGTACCGCGGGTTAAGCCTCACGCGTGGCGGTGACTCACGGCCGTCGTGGTCGGTGTCGGTTCCAGTGATACTTCAGCGGTGTACTTATCCGCACTTCGGCCGATACTACCGGTATGGCAGACCGACCCGAAGTTTCGGACGGGTCGTTTTTGGATCGGACGGACGAACGCACGGCCCTCACGGCGTATCGATCGCTGGCGGACGCGGTCGACACCGGCATCTACCAGCTCGACGCCGACGGGCGGTTCGTCGCAGTTACCGATCGCTTCCTCGAGGAGACCGGCTACGGCCGGGACGAACTCCTCGACGAACACGTCTCGACCGTCCTCGAGGAGGACGACGTCGACCGGCTCGAGCGTGCCATCGACTCTCGACTCGAGGCGGACGTCGACGACGAAACCGACGATGACGGCGACAGCGCGCTCGACCTCGAGATCGTGACTGCGGACGGCGAGTACGTCGCCTGTGAGTTGCGGTTTAGTCCCCTCTCCTCCGACGGCGAGTTCGACGGAACCGTCGGCGTCGTTCGAGCGCTCGAGGATCACCCTCGGAAACGCCGTGTCGATTCGTCGACCCGAGGGACCGACGAATCGCTCGCCTCGGTCATCGACGAAGCGGACGTCGGCGTGTTCGTCCTCGACGAGAAGTTCGACGTCGCGTGGGTGAACGAAACCACGGAAACGTACTTCGGCGTGGATCGGGCCGACGTCATCGGCCGAGACAAGCGAGCGGTGATCGAAGAGACGATTCGGGATCGGTTTGTGGAGCCCCAGACGTTCGAAGAAACGGTGCTCGCGACGTACGACGACAACACGTACGTCGAGCAGTTCGAGTGTCGGATCACAGCCGGCGACGGTCGTGAGGGGCGCTGGCTCGAACACCGGAGTAAACCGATCGAGTCCGGACAGTTCGCCGGAGGACGCATCGAACTCTACTACGACGTAACGGATCGAAAAGCGTCCGAGCGGGCCAGACGAGAAAGTGAGTACCGGTTCCGAATGCTGGTCGACGCGGTCGACGAGTACGCGATCTTCATGCTCGATCGCGACGGACGTGTCGTCAGCTGGAACGAGGGTGCCGAACGGATCAAAGGATACGAGCCGGCGGAGATTCTCGGAGATCACTTTTCGCTGTTCTACACCGATACTGACCGAGAAAACGGTGTCCCGGAACGCAATCTCTCACGGGCGAGACAGACAGGGTCGGTCGAGGACGAAGGGTGGCGCGTCCGCGCAGACGGATCCACGTTCTGGGCGAACGTGACGATCACAGCTATCCGAAACGACGGCGAGTTGCAGGGATACGCGAAGATCACCCGCGATATGAGCGATCGCTGGGAACGGGAACAGCAGTTACAGCGCGAGAGAGATCTGACCGAGCAAATCCTGGAGACGAGCCCCGTCGGTATCGCCGTCGTGAATTCGGACGGATCGACGAGCAGAGTCAACGAACGGATGGCGACGTTGCTCGACGTCTCGTCGGACGACGTTTCGACAGCGACCAGCGACCAACGGAACCTGTTCGAGGAGTCCCTCGGAGTCGAGACGCATCCCGCAACCCGCGTGTTCGAGACCGGTGCCCCACTGTACGATCAGGAGATCCTCCTGGATCGGCCGGACGGACACCGCGCTTGGCTCTCGATAAACGCCACGCCGATCACCGACGAGGCGGGCGACCCCGAACAGGTCGTCGTAACGGCGACGGATATCACCGATCTGAAAGCGCTGGCACGGCGTCGCAAGCGAGACCTCGAAGAACGCAAAAAGGAACTCACCGCCGTCCAGCTCGCCACGAACCTCTTCGAAGTCGACGACCAGCCGATCGACGAGCTCCTCTCCGAGTTCGCAACGAAACTTCTTCAGTCGTTTCGCTATCCGGACCTGACCGCTGCGCGCGTTTCGGTCGGCAAGCACGAAGTGGCCACCGACGGGTACGGACCGCTCGAGCGGTCGATCGCCACCCATACGAAGACAGCCAGTGGAACGCCGATTACGATCGAAGTCGTCCTCACGGAGACGCCGACAGAGCGAATCGAGGAACCGTTCGTCGACGAAGAGCGAGCGCTGATCGAGACGCTCGCGACGCTCGTGAAATTCTACTTCGACCGTCGGGAATCCGTCGAAGAACTCCGGGCCGAAACCAGACGTCTCGAGCAGTTCGCCTACGCCGCGAGCCACGACCTGCAAGAGCCCCTTCGCATGGTCTCGAGCTACCTGCAGCTTATCGAACGGCGATACGAGGACGCACTCGACGAAGACGGAACGGAGTTCCTCGCGTTCGCGATCGACGGTGCAGAGCGAATGCGCGAGATGATCGACGGCTTGCTCGCGTACTCCCGGGTCGAAACGCAGGGGAACGCGTTCGAACCGGTCGATCTCGACGCCGTCCTCGAGGACGTACTCGTCGACCTCGAAGTGAAGATCCAAGAAACCGACGCCGAGGTCACGACAGCGGGACTCCCGACGGTCGAGGGGGACGAGAGTCAGCTCCGACAGGTGTTCCAGAACCTCCTCGACAACGCGATCGAATACGGCGGCGACGCTCCACGAGTTCACGTCGCGGCCGAACGAAGCGGATCCGCCTGGACCGTTTCGATCCGAGATAACGGGATCGGAATCGATCCCGAACAGGACGAACAGATCTTCGAAGTGTTCGAGCGGCTTCACGGCCGGGACGAACACGGCGGTGTCGGGATCGGACTCGCGATCTGTGAGCGCGTCGTCGAACGCCACGGCGGCGAAATCTGGGTCGAATCCGAACCCGGTGACGGAACGACGTTCTCGTTTACGCTTCCGGCGTGAAACGGAGCCATCAAGGATCTCCCCGGCGGATAGCCCGTTATGAGCGATGATCGACATGCGTTGGCGGGCGATCTCGACGAGTTGGCGGAGATCATCCAGACCAGTATCGACGATAACCAGGAGTTCCTCTCGTGGCTCGGGACGACCGTCGACGGCGTCGACGAGGGAACGATGACGTTGTCGATTCCGTACGATGAGAAACTGACTAACACCAGATCGAACGCACCGAACGACAGACGAGCGGATATCCACGGCGGCGTCGCAGCGACGCTCATCGACACCGTTGGCGGCCTCGCGCTTCGAACGGAACTCGAGGATCCGCTTGCGGCGAGCATCGCGACGATCAACCTGAACGTCAACTACCTCCGACCTGCAACTGGCGATCTCGTCGGAACGGCGACCGTTATTCGAGCGGGCTCGAGCATCGGCGTGAGTGAGGTCGTCGTCGAGAGTACGACCCCCGACGGGCGAACGCGGGAAGTGGTAACCGGGCAGGGATCGTATCGGCTCTTTCGAAACGACTGATACGGTTTACTGTAAATCATTGCCGGCGCACCCGCGACCCGGGCGGCGGGTGCGCCGGTAAATCGTTACAGTAATCCGTATGATACGGACCGCAGTCAGTCAGTTCCGTCACACTCCGAAGTGGGATTGGGATGTGGCGATACCTCGACGCGGCAAGCCGTACGAGATCGATCGGGAGGGACGTTATAGTTTGCCGACTATTCGGTGTGTCGACGAATTCGGCGTCGGGGTCCGTCTCAGTGTGAAACGCCGTCTGCGTCGTCCTGGATCCGTCGAGCGAACCAGATTCGAAGCGAGAGCGCGGTCCCGATCGCAGCAACGACGATGAAATAAAAGTAGACTGCTAGCTCGACGAGCGGTGGAACCGGTTCCATACCATCACCTCATCGGGATGGCCGATACCTCACTCGCTGAACGAATCCACGTTATAAGACACGGATAGTACGGACGAACACGATCGGTCGAGAACTGGAAACACTCGCTGAAAACGAAGCCATGATTTATGATGGATGAAGTGGTACTGATCCGAACAATGTTAGACAATCACTACCAATCAAGCGAGTACGAGATTCGGTTCGAGGATCACGAAGAACGCCGCCCTGAACTCTCGCCCGGGGACGTATTCCGCCTTCTTGCAGACGATCACCGACGATACGCCGTCCAATATTTTGCGACGCGGACATCGACCGTCGCGACGGTCGACGACCTCGCGACGTTCGTCGACGATCACGCTGACGACGCCGACCGGCGGACGATCGAAATCGAGCTCGTTCACACACACCTCCCGAAGCTCGCCGCTTCAGACGTCATCCTGTACGATTCGTCCACGAAAAGAGTTCGATACGTTGGCGAGACGTTCCTGGAGACGTGCCTCGACTGGGCCTCCGATCGTGATTTCGATTAGCGCCGCTTCGGTTCGTCGTTTCCGAAGCTACCTCGTCTCCGTAGATTCGGGTGTAGCGTTGGCCAGTTCGATTTCGATGTCGTCCGGGCCGGCGACGCGGATCGTATAGTCCTCGTAGCGAAACTCGAGCGAAATCGACCGGTTGTCGGTAGCGTTGTCACTCGGCCGAAATAGCGCATTGAGCGCATCCGTATCGATCGCGTCGTAGAGCGGCGGATCGAGTTCCGTAGGACGGACTCCATCGTAGGCTGCGACCGCCCGAGTGATCGTGACACTTATTGACTCCCCGTGCCCCATACCGGGCTTCCAACGGATCAACGGAAAAACCCCGAGGATCCTTTTCTGACGTGCGTCTGTCGCTCGTCAGACGACGGGCCTCCCGAGGCGTAGCTCCGAGCCGCGTCACGGATCTCGCATCCGAATGCCGTCCTGAACCAGTCGGACGTTCCGTTCGCGCTCGAGGTGCTCGGCGAGTTCGTCGTGTTCGTAAAGCTGGGCGATCACGTCCGCGTACAACGTTCGCCAGGCGATCGCGTAAATCGGGGACTGCCCCCACGCACGCAGTTCAGGGACGAGCTCGTCGTAGGTCCGATAGCGCTCTTCGAAGCGGTCGATCGCCTCGAGCGCCCGCTGTGCGGCTTCCTGGTCGTCATCGGCCTCCCCAATCGCATCGTTCAGGTGGCGCTCCCAGCCCGCGACCGCCTCCTGCATATCCGGTGCGGCGACGTCGTCGTCGGCCGGCAGTCGCTCGAGAACCGGTTTCGGAACACCCAGTGACAGTTCGTCCATGCGTGAACAGTTGTGAGCCACCGGCAAGAAACCACGGACACGGATCAGTATCGAGACGGTCGCTCGACGGTGGCACGAATCTCGACGGCGTCTTCTGGATCGCTTACCGCGTGAGACGAGAGACCCGTTTTTGTAGATCATCATACGGTTTATTTGTTGCCGTATTCCGCGCTGACCGGCGGGTCGTTCGAACAACGAGAACGGAGACGCGGTCAACGTACCACTGAACACGACAAAAGCCCGGGTCGGAGATCCGATGAATCCCGGTCGTCCAACGGTCGCTGATTCGCTGATGGTGAACACGCATTCGAGCGCCTCGTCGAGTGAGTTTACCATCAGTTACTCGCGCGTGTGCGAGACAACGAGGGCGCTCAGTTCGGTTGGCGGTTTTTCTGCGCAGGACCGATCCCCGTCAGTGTCGACGCGGATATCCCGTAGAAACGGCAGTTCCGAAGCGATCCGCACTCGAGGAGTTCGAGTAGCGGACGGTCCGGCGTGAAACGAGAGGAACGACGTGACGGCTCCGACCGCATCGGAGGACAGAACCGGAACATCCCCCGAACCGGCTCGTAGAACAGACTCTCGAGAGTATTCCATCGAGAACGTAATCGGTTCAACGCTACTCCTGGGACCGGATCGATGGCCACGTTGCCAGCTCCCCGACCACGGCCGTACCCGAAATCGATGACGAGTGAGACGCGACCGCGCGACGACGATAGCTGATAGGGATTATCGTAGCCAACCGCAGGGTTTGACGTCCGTCCGTCGACGCTGTGTCTCGGTACGTTGAGGGAGAAACTATGAACTCCTACGATAATCCCTATGAGTGATCGACGTCACGGCAACTAGCACGCGTCCGGTAGGAACGGACGAACGACGAACACGTGGGTAGACGAGAGGTGGTGTCGACCGTTTTCGTCGTCGAGACGAGAGGGCCATTCGGATTTCGACGGACATACCGATTCTCATCGTTCGAGAGCCGCTCAAGCTCCAGAATATAGCTCAAAGCCGACTGATAAATCATATAAGGCAATATCAAATATTTCAGAAGGTGCCCGACACTACCCAAATCCGTCGACGTTACAGTCGTAGGCGCGCGGGCCGCTGGGATCGGTACCGGTGTCGCCCTGTCGCTATCGGTTTGGAGATGGTAATCCTCGAGCGCGACGGGACCGAACCCGCAAACGGATAGCAGGGCACTATCGGGTGCGCTAACCAAATGCTTCGGAAAGCGAAGTAATGGTGAATTCACCGTTCGCGGGATCGAGATGCGCCAGCGAACGCAGACGGTAGCGGCACTCGAGTGATCGTCACGAGAGGGAGGTCGCCGGCAACGATGCTGACGTTCGGATCGAGACACCGATACTCAAATCGACACGCGGTACCGACGCGACGCGCAGTACCGCCGTTCCGAACGTGATAAATTCGAGCACCACGTTTATCGTCTACAGACGTCTTGAAGACGGCAGTCTATCATGAGCCAAAGCAAGGGGGCGGAAAACCACGTACGCATCGGCACTGGGAGAGGGCATAGAGACGTTCCATCGATCGAAACTGTCCCGAGATGTGAGGAGAGCGCACGTATATCCGTATTCACCGAGAACAACGAACGAATGCGGCCGACACGGATCCACGATCGGGACCGCGACAGAGACCCCGACAACACGGGCTATTCCCACGAGAGACGGAACACCGCACTCGATACCGACGAGTGGAACGGAACTGAAGCCGGGACGAAACAACCATGAGTACTGCTGGATCCACACAGCCCGAACGAGCACAGATCCTGTTAGTCGAGGACAATCCGGGTGACGTCAGACTAACCGAAGAAGCGTTCAAGCGGGGACGAATCGACAACGACCTCCACGTCGCCTCCGACGGGAACGAAGCGCTCGATTTTCTCTCCCAGCGCGGTTCCTACGCCGACGTCCCACGACCCGATCTCATCCTGCTGGATCTCAACCTGCCGCGAACGGACGGCGAAGAAGTCCTCAAAGAACTCAAAGACGATCCCACGCTTCGATCGATTCCGGTGATCGTACTAACGAGTTCGCGGGCCGAAGAGGACATCGCGAGATCGTACGAGCTACACGCCAACGCCTACCTGACCAAGCCAGTCGATCCCGACGAGTTCATCAAGACCGTCAGGGCGTTCGAAAAGTTCTGGTTTTCGGTCGTTCGCCTCCCATCGGAGGTCGAATAACCGTGAGCTTCGACGACTGGAGCGGCGTGAACGGGCGTCCTTCCCGGTCCGACGACGACACAAAGACGCTTCGGATCCTCCTGGTCGAAGACAATCCGGGCGACGCCCGACTCATCGAGGAAATGCTCGACGAAACCGACGAACTCGTACAGCGGGTCGGCTCGGGCGGTGCGACGCAGGCCACGGAGATGAATCGCGAGGTGCGACTCGAGGACGGACTCGAGACGCTCGGGGACGAGCCGATAGACATCGTCTTGCTCGATCTGAATCTGCCGGATAGCGAGGGGATACAGACGCTCGAACGGATTCACGAGGAGAACGAAGCGGTACCGATCGTGGTCCTGACCGGACTCAGAGATCAACAGGTCGGCGTCAGGACCATCCAGCGCGGTGCACAGGATTTCCTGGTCAAAGACGAAGTCACGAGCGAGTTGCTCGTCCGAACGATCCATCACGCGATCGAACGGGCGCGCCAGGAGCACGAGCGACGCCATCAGCGCGAACAGCTCGAGGCCCTCAACCGGCTCAACCGGATCGGTCACGACATCACGCACGCGGTGATCACGACCGAAACGCGTGCGGATCTCGAGCAACGCGTCTGTGAGCGACTCGCGAAGTCCGATGCCTACCGCTTCGCCTGGATGGGAAGCGTCAACCCGGGGAGCAATCGCGTGGTTCCGAAGGCCGCAGCCGGCGTCGAAGATGGTTACCTGGACGATATCGAGATTACGGTCGACGAGGACGATCCCGAAGGTCAGGGACCCTCCGGATCCGCGATTCGTACCGGCTCGGTCCAGGTCATGAGCGACATTCACTCCGAACCCGACTACGAACCGTGGAGAGAGCAGGCCACAGAACGAGGCTACCAGGCGTCCGTCGCGATCCCGATCATCCACGAGGACCTCGTGTACGGCGTTCTCAACGTCTACTCGTCGTCACCGCACGCGTTTACCGGCCCCGAAACGACGATTCTCGCACGGATCGGGGACGTTATCGCACACGCGATCACGGCGATCGAACGACGCGATGCGCTGGTTAGCGACGCCGTCATCGAACTCGAGTTTCGGGTCGAATCGTTCGCAGAGCCGCTCGTTTCGCTCTCGAGTGTCGAATCGTGCGTGATCGAGATCGAACAGCTGATCCGCGGCGACGAGACGTTACTGGCGTACGGGTCGGCACACGACGTCCCCCAGGAGGCGTTTCAGGAGGCAGTCGACGACACGGAGGGCGTAGACGAGGTTCGGTTCCTCTCGGTCAGACGAAACGGGTTCGAGTTCGAGATCGTCGCTCCGGTTGCCGCGTCGCTCCTCGAGGCCATCGCGACCCACGGCGGCCGAGTCGATTCCGCGACGATCGCAGAGGGGGAGTTCCGGTTCGTCGTGGAGCTGCCCCAGGGACGGGACACTCGACAGATGATCGAAATCATCAACGAACAGCGCGACGACGTCACCTACCTCGCACAGCGGACCACCGACCGGAGCGACCGAACCAACGCGGATTCACAGTCGGTTCTCGAACGTGAGCTGACGGAAAAACAACGGGCCGCACTCGAGACGGCGTACTTCGCCGGCTACTTCGACTGGCCGCGAGAGAGTACCGGAGAAGAGATCGCGGACCGACTCGGCATCGCCCCGGCGACGTTCAATCAGCACTTGCGAACTGCGGAGCGGAAGTTCTTCGATTCGATCTTCGGTGAATAGCTCGATCGGGAAAATACCGGAGGATATGCGGACGAACGGCCGTCGTCGAAAGCGACGAGCCGCGAGTTACAATCGCTATCGGGAACGGGCGTCCGGCGGTGTGCCTACGCGCCGCGTGGTTCGGTCGCCCCCGACATCGTTTCGTCGGCGTTTCTGCCGTTGATCGCGACGATACCCATCGAGAGTCCGGTGGCGAGGAGACCGATACCGACGAGCAGTCCGATCGCCCAGGCCGCATCGGCCGGGAATCCAGCCCAGAGCAGACCGGCGAGGACGAGCGAGAGGACGCCGCTCGCGGCAACGGACAGGCGTCCGGGCCGGTCCGCCATTCGCATCGACAGCCAGAGTTCAGCCACGGCGTCGACGAGGAGGTACGCGATCGCCAGGATCGTGAGGGTCGCGAGCCCGATGACGGGGTTTGTAAGCAGGACGATCCCGGCGACGATCGAGACGACCGCGAGCGTAAGCTGCCAGAGAGAGCCGCTCCAGCCGCGTGCGGTGTACGCGTGTGCGCCGTGGACGATTCCACCCACGACGAGAAGCGCGCCGAGACCGATCGTTACCGAAAGACCGGTCGCGAGCGGGAACGCGATCGCGATCAATCCGATCAATCCAACGGCAACGCCCGCGATCGCGAGCGTTCGCCATCCTCGCTCGAGGGAGTATCCGCTCGGTTCATCGTCTACTGTTGCTGTGTTCATCAGAATCACCGTATGAACGTACGGCGCGTGAGTAGTTAAAGACGATACGCGATTGTGCGGTAAGTCAGAAACATAGATCCGTCCAAATAGTGGACAAACGGGCACGTATCTTTGAGAAACGTGATCGAACCGGTGTCGAGTCGATCCCGACCAGCGTGATTATGATGTCGCGCCGTGCTCGCGCAGTTCCACGTACTGGCCGTCGACGATTCGAACCTCGAATCGCTCGAGCGAGAACTCGACGATACCTCGACGGGTCGTCGAGTTCGTATCGACGAAGAGGCGGTCGAGCGATTCGGGTGAAACGAACTCGAAGAGCGGACGCATCTCGGCCGGTTCGTCGCTGGTCGCTTGTTCGATCGCGCGGATGACGGCTACTGACGGCTGTTCGTGTTCGTCTACCTCGACTCGAACCAGACACTCGTTGACGGAACGGTTGCGTCGGTACTCGGTCATCGGTATCCTCCAGTTCTAGACACGGAGTACGTACTCGAGGGCGCTCCCTCAACCGAACCGTTAGTCGATTCGGACGTTTAAATCGGGATTGGTATTCGACCCGACCGAACCGATAATCGGTGGTCTCATACGGTCTACTGTAAGTCGTTACCGGAGCGACCGCAGGACGGCTCGCGGTCGCTCCGGTAAAAAGTCACAGCAAACCGTATCACTCGATGTCGGTTCCTTCTCTTCGCATCACCGTCTGCGACAGGAGGTTCGCCATTCCTCGACGAAGCCGCCCAGTCGCGGCTGCATCCGAGATGTCGAGTTCGGCACCGAGTTCTGCAAGCGAGACTTCTTTCGGGTTTTCGAAAAAGCCGTATTCGAAGGCGGTGACGAGCGTTTCGTACTGTTTGTCGGTGAGATCGTACTCCATTCCGGGATCGACCTCGAGTTCGGTCGAAAGACGCTCGAGTTGTAACTCGAGGTCGTACTCGAGTACGAGTTCCTGAAACTGCTCGATCCGCTCCTGGTCGCGAAACCGAATTTCGAACGTCCAGCGATCGTCGACGCCGACGGCTTCGATCAGCGTGGCACCCGACTCCCGGATCGCCGATGCGAGGCCTTCGACCGAATCGTTCCAGGCGACCCTGTAGAGTCGGCCATCCTCGAATCGCTCGACCTCGTCGACTCGATCGATCGTGGGGTCCGAGCGGATCTCGGCCTCGATTTCGTCGTGTTCGTCGCCGTCCCAGATGAATACGAACGGCATCAGTCCGCGATGAGTCGGCACGACGCTCTCGAATTCGATCAGAAGATCGTCGTGGTCTGCGAGGACGGCCCCGAAGGAAAAGTTCGATGCCGAAATCGAAAACTCGGCAAGGAGTGTCATTGGCCACCAGTACTCGATCGCGACCGATATACTGATCGCCGGCTATCAGCGTTCGAATCGGGCAACTCGGGCGGGCGGTGGCTGTCCGATCGGTTCGTGGCCACTGTCGTGCGGATCGTCGTACCCGAGTCCCGACCCGTAGCCGGGGGGGCTGTGTCGGATTCGTCCGAAAGCAATCCGTCACTGAGTCGCCTCCCTTTCCTCGTAGATCCGCTCGATCCGGTCGTCGAATCGATCCATAATAACGCGACGCTTTTTTTTCATCGTTGGAGTGAGCATCTCGTTTTCTTCGGTGAACTCCCGTGGGACGAGTTCGAACCGTTTGATCGTCTCGTGAGCTTCGAACGACTCGTTGACGTCGTCGACCTCCGCTCGAACGTACTCGCGGACGCGTTCGTCCTCGACGATCGCCTCGGGATCGTCGGGGAGATCGATTCCTTCCCGGTCGGCCCACTCTCGGATGTGTGGCGTGTTCGGAACCAACAACGCGCCGACGAACTTCCTTCCGTCCCCGACGACCATACACTGTTCGACGCGTTCGCTTGCTGCAAACGCGTCCTCGATCGGAGCGGGAGCAACGTTCTTGCCGGTCGAAAGGACGAGTATCTGCTTTGCACGGTCGCGAAACTCGAGGTAGTCGTCCGGGCGGCGGTGTACGATGTCGCCGGTACGGAACCAGCCGCCGTCGGTGAACGAACGGTCGGTGGCACCGGGTTTGTTCCAGTAGCCGTCGGAAACGTTCGGCCCCCGAACGAGGAGTTCGCCTACGTCGCCGGGATCATCGAATGCCTCCTGATCGACGGTGGTCTCGTCGATCTCGAGTTCGACGCCGGGGAGCGCCGGACCGATCGTTCCGATTTTCGGCGCTTCCGGCGGGTTGACCGTGACAACGGGTGCGGTCTCAGTCAGGCCGTAGCCCTCGTAGATCGGCAACCCCATCGCATAATAGAGCTGACAGAGGTCGGCAGAGAGACTGCCGCCGCCGCTGATGAGGAGGTCGATATTTCCGCCGAGTGCCTCCCGAACCGTCGAGAAGACGAGCCTGTCCGCGAGCGTCTGTTTCACGGTGAGTATCGGTCCGGGCGAGTCCGCCTGCTGATACTCGACCCCGACGTCGGTCGCCCACTCGAAGATCCGTTGTTTGACGGATGACTCACTCGCCTGCTCGCGGATCGCATCGTAAATCTTCTCGTAGACGCGCGGCACGCTGGTCGCGGTATTCGGCTGGACCGCACTGAAATCCTCCTGGAGCGTTTCCGGGTCCTCCGCGTAGGCGACACAGGCTCCGCTTGCAAACAGCGTAAAGTGTCCCGCGGTCCGTTCGAAGACGTGTGCGAGCGGGAGGTACGACACCGATCGAACGTTCTCGTCGATTACGGGAAGGTCCTCGTCTTTGTCGGGTCGCGGGCCGTAGCGCTTTCGAATCTGATTGACGTTCGATCGAAAGTTTCGGTGCGTCAACTGCACGCCCTTCGGTCTGCCGGTCGTACCGCTCGTGTAGATCAGACTCGCGAGGTCGTCCAGGCCGGGTTCGTCGACCCACTCTCGGTACCTCTCGAGGTCGAACGTCTCCGCACCACGCTCGCGGAGTTCACCGAGTGTCAACACGTCCGGACGATCGTCGTATCCCTCGAGTTCGTCGATCGAGACGACGAATTCGAGTTCGAGTTCGTCCTCGACCGCGAGCACGTCCTCGAGACACTCCTGATTCTCGACGACGACGCCGGAGGCGTTCGGATCCGAGAGGAGGTACCGAATCTGATCGGTCGAGGAGCCCGTATAGACGGTCGTCACGACCGCACCGGCACCGAGGAGAGCGAAATCGCACTGGGCCCACTCCATCCGCGTATTCGCGAAGATAGCAACTCGATCACCGAGGCCGACGCCCAGATCGCGGAATCCAGCCGCGAGGTGACGGACGATATCACGCATTTCGGCGTACGAGAGCGTCCGAAACGTTCCGGGTTTCGCCGCTGGAACGAGGTCGTCCGTCAGCGATCTATCGTAAACACCACCCTTGTATCGCTGGGCGGGACGGTTCGGGTTGCGCTCGGCTGCATCCTCGAACATGCGACCGATCGTCGTCTCTTCGATCACCGCGTCGACGTATTCGCGTTCGGCGTCCCGCCAGTTCATATCCGTATGTCAACGGGTCCCGTACGATAAAACGTGATGAAACGTGTCCGATCGGAGACACTGTTTATTCTCGGTCATCGAGATAGCCAAGCGCGCCTCGAACGTTCATCACAGCCTCGGCGCTCGCCTTTCGTTCGCCCCAGACGTCGGCCAGCTCGTCGGAATCCGCGAAGTACTCAATCACCAGTTCGTCGTCTCCGAGGTCCGCTCGCGCGGCGTCGACCGCAGCGACCCACTCCTCGAGAACCGTCGAGTACTGCTCTAGCGCGTGGGACGCATCGTCACCGACCGCCCGCGGGCCGAAGTGAGTGTAGCACAGTACGTCGGGATCGATGGACTGGAGCATCTCGACGTCAGCGAGACACTCCTCGAGGTCGAAATCGGACGGCGGCGAAGTTTCGACGATTTCCTCGCGGGCAGGCACCCAGATCCCCGCGGCGTCACCGGTAAAGACCGTTCCGCGTTCGGGCGCTTCGAATACGACCTGATGGAACGCGTGGCCGGGTGCCTCATGGACGCGGAGTTCGTGATCGCCGAGATCGATCGCGTCCCCGTCTTCGACGCCGACGATCCGATCCTCGGGGACCGGCTTCGGTTCGACGTACCACTCCCATTGCTCCCCGACGGCGGCTTTCGTTCCGGCGACCAGTTTCGCGGGATCGACGAGGTGACTCGCACCGACGTCGGGAACGTAGACGTCTGCGTTCGGGCAGGCTTCCGCGAGAAATCCCGCACCGCCCGCGTGATCGAGGTGGATGTGCGTTACCGCGATCGCGGCGAGTTGCTCACGGTCGATACCGACCTCCGCGAGCGCCTCGAGAATCCGCTCGTGGTTGGTTCCGATTCCACTTTCGATGACGGCGGGCCGTTCGCCATCGAGTATGTAGACGGCACCGTACTCGCTCGTCCCGAACATGCCGGTATCGACGTAGGAGAGGTCAGCCCAGTCGCCGGCCGTCACGTCGTAACAGTCTCCGATTCCCATACCGATACCCGGAGGGCGGACGGATTAAAACTCACGCCCAGGTTCGCGTGAGGAGCGTCGGGAATGGTCTCCGCCGCCGCGTCACTCTGCCGTCGGAGCGCGTAGTCCACCAAGCGCGGCCGTTCGAACCGGCTGTAACCCCATCACGTCACCGGATTGGTCGATCGGTGAGGATAGCGCTATATCCCGTTGGCCCGATCTTTCCACTCACCGATCCCCGACGGGTCGAGGTGGACGTGTGCATCACCAACCTCGTCGACCTCACGAAGCCGGGAGACGAGGTCGGACTCCACGTCGTGTGCGTGACGGAACGGGATATCGCCGTCGACTTCGACGTGAACTTCGACCTCGAGGACGGTTCCATCGTAAAAGACCGTCAGGTCGTGGACGCCTTCGACGTCGGGATGGCTTCGCAGCGTTCGCGTGATCTCGTCGTACTGGTCGGGATCGGCCGCGGCACCGATGAGGTAATCGACGTTCTCCCGGCCGATCTCGACGCCTTGATAGATGACGAGTACGCTGACGAGTCCGCCCGCGAGGGGATCGAGAATCGGATGGCCGAGCAGGACGCCGATCACGCCGACGACGGCGGCCATCGAGGTGTAAATGTCGTTCAGACAGTCCGTCGAGAGCGCCGAGAGCGCTGTCGACTCGAGCGCTGCGTTGACGTACTCCGTGTACCGGTAGACGAGGTACATATCGACGATTGCGAAAGCGAGCGCGCCGAGCAACAGGGGATTCGCATCGGGCGGATCGCTGACTGCGAGACCCTGAACCGATTCGTAGAGGAGACTCAATCCCAGCAAAGCGAGCACAGCCCCGACGAACAGCGCCGTCAGGGGTTCGATCCGGTCGTGGCCGTGCGGGTGAGTATCGTCCGGTTCGTCGAACGAACTCCGCCCCCAGATGAGGACGACCACGCTCGCGACGAGGTCCGCCACGGAGTGTGCCGCGTCCGCGAGCAACGCAATGCTGCCGAACGCGAGCCCAGCAGCCCCTTCGACGGCGATCTTCGCCGCGTTTCCGACGACGTTCACCGCCGCTGCTCGCGTGAATTGTGTCTGCTCGTCGACTCCGGCGGCGGTCATGCAGTTTATTAGACCCAATCTAAACTTGGGTCTTTTCCTTTTCGGTCACGCTCTCGACGCGGTCTCTCGTCCCCCTGGCATCCGAACCGTGAGAAGAATTACGACCGCCATGATAACGGCCAGAACGATGTACCCCTCGTCGAAGTAGCCGTAATCTGCGATCACTCCGAACAGAAGCGGACCGCCAGCGCCGAGCGTTGCGGTCGTCGTTCGAACGACGCCGAGTCCCGTCCCCTTCATCTCTTCGGAAAACGAGTCCGCGAGATACGATTGCGTGACCGCGCCCGATCCGAGCATCGTGCTGATACAGGCCGTCAGCCCGACGAGAAGCCAGACGTTGTCGACGAACGGAAGGAGCGAAAATCCGAGGACTGGCGGGAGGAGGATACTGATGAGCGATCCGCGCATTCCGATCCGATCGTAGGCCCCACCTGCGACCGGTTTGACCACGACGCCGACCGCGAAGAAGAACCCGAACAGCACGCTCGCTATGGCGGGCGATAGCTCTTTGACGTTCGTCAGATAGGTCGGATAAAACGCCGTAAACGACTGCCAGATGAAGATGTAGAGAAACAAAATCACCGTCATAAACCCCATCTCCGGGTTTCGAAGTTCTCCAAAGATCGCCAACGTCTCACGCATCGACTGCGGGTCCCTCTCAGATTCAGTCGAGGTCCGAACGGGAACGGTGAAGTACATTGTTATTCCGACGAGCAAGAGCAGCGGGGCGACGAAGCCAAGGCCGACCTGCCACGCGATAGCGACGGCGAGAACGGCTGCAATCGGCGGAAGGACCGTCTGTCCGATATCCCCCGTCGCCATCGTCACGCCGAGTGCACTCCCCAGACGCTCGGAATAGAGGTTCGACAGGAACGTAATCCGGGCGATCGGATACAGCGAGTGGCCAAGCCCCCAGAGTGCCGTCGCGAGAAACAGAACGACCGGCGTCGAGGCGGTGACCACGAACCCGAGAGCGACCGCAACGACGATCGTACTCGCGGCCATCAGCGTGCGCTCGTTGTATCTGTCGGCGAGCATCCCACCCGGCAGCTGGCCGATCGAGCCGAAAAGCCACAGAACGGTCACCAACAGTCCCGCAACCGACAGACTCAGCCCGTACGTTCCCTGTAGGTACGGAAGCACGATCGGGTAGATCATACGCGCACCGACCAGGAGCCCCCACGCGGTCGCGACCGTAACGAGGGACGACCCCTTGCCATCCGCCCACAACGCCGTCAGTTCCCGTCCGAAGGCTGTCCGAACATCCATTGAAGCAGTTGTCGACGAAGGATCGGTGTCTCGTCCCCATAGTAACTGGTCTTTCCCTCGGCGTTTTCCTGTTCCGTCTCACCCATCCGTCCTCGAGCCCCACCTCTACACTCTCACTTCTACTCTACTCTGCTCGTCCGCACGCGCGCCCTCCGTCCCTCACGACCGTCGATTGCGGTCCTCCCATCGCTTTCCTCTCGATCGATCAGCGTTTTCGAAACGCTCATGGCGATTCCTCGAGAACTTCGCCGTATCCGAACGTCAGGGCGAGAAATCCGGATACCGCCCCGTCAACGATAGCTTCCATCGGATCGGTGTCTGTCTCTCCGATCAGGTGGCCAGTAACCGATCTCGAGACGACACACGCATGCCAGACGATCATCCTCTCGTTCGACTCGAGACGCTCGCGTTGATCGTGATCGGTGGCTTCGCCGGGGCGAACCTCCGTTTTTTTGCCCTCGGTCTCGTCTCTGATATCGTGGCGGTGTTGGCCGTCAACGTGCTCGGAAGCTTCTTGCTGGGTTTTCTCGTCTACGAGGCCGAGTACATGGACGTTCTCGAGCGCAACTCGCGATTGCTCTTTACCACCGGGTTTCTCTCGTCGCTGACGACTTACAGCACGTTTGCGATCCAGACCGCGGTGAATGCGGGACCGGCGGAGCCGCTGTTGCTCGCCGCGGTCGTCGTCGGTAACTACGGGCTCGGATTCGTCGGCGTTCTCGCCAGCCGGTCGCTCGCACGCCGGGTCGCCGCTGAGACAGCGCATTCAGCCGGGGGTGAGACGGCGTGACCGGTGGCGGAGCGCTACTCGAGATCTCGCTCGCCGTCTGGCCCTCCTTGACGGACGTCCTCGCCGCGTTCGATCCCGAGCCGGCACATCTGGTCGGAACCGGCGGGGCGATCGGTGCCGTTCTTCGCTACGGCGTCTACCGGCAGCTCTCGAGCGAGCGGTTCCCGTGGCCGACGCTCGCCGTGAACGTGATCGGAAGCTTCGTCTTCGGGCTGGCGATTTTCGCGGGGGCCAGCGAATCGACTATTCAACTGCTCGGAATCGGCATCTGTGGCGCGTTTACCACCTTTTCGTCGTTCTCGGTCGAGACGATTCAGTTGTACGAACGCGGCGACCGATCACTCGCCGTTGCGAACGCGGTCGGAAACCTCGTTCTCTCGGTCGCCGGTATCGGTCTCGCCTGGGTCGTCGTCACCCTGGTCTAACCGGGTCCGAATCCGACAGAAAACCTATACGAGGAGCCGTCGAAGGAGGGTTCGAATGCGCATTACGAACACCGAAACCGTCCCCGACAGAGAGATCGTCGAAACGCTCGGAATCGCCCGCGGAAACACCGTCGAGGCCAGAAACGTCGGTCGAGATATCACACAGGGAATTCGAAACGTCTTCGGCGGCGAACTCAAAGCCTACTCCGACCTCCTTACCAAGGCCCGCGACGAGGCCATCTCGAGAATGGAAGCGGACGCCGAAGAGATGGGTGCCGATGCGGTCGTCAACGTTCGCCTCGAGACCTCCCAGATCACCGACGGCGGCTCCGAAGTGATGGCCTACGGGACCGCCGTTCGACTCCGGTAGGCCCGCGAACGTCGACGAGTCGTCCTCGAGCATCTTTCTCGGATGTTTCGAGAAAGCGACCTCGAGCGTCCTCCTCGCGCCGAACTCGACCGCGATTAGACTGCGCCCCCGGCCTGGTACTCTCCGAACTCGTCGCGAAGAACGTTACATATCTCGCCCACCGTCGCGTAGGCTTTGACCGCCTCGACGATGGCCGGCATGAGGTTCTCGTCGCTGCGGGCCGTCTCGCGCAGGGCCTCAAGCGTCGCGTCGACGGCCTCGTCGTCGCGGTCGTCCCGTACGGACTCGAGACGATCGATCTGTCGTTGCTGGTCGTCCTCGGTGACCTCCTGGACGTCCATCTCCGGCTCCTCGTCGATTTCAAACTCGTTGACGCCGACGATGATTCGCTCGTTATCTTCGATTTCTTTCTGACGGTCGAACGCCGTATCCTGGATCTGGCGCTGGACCCACTGTTGGTCGACGGCCTCGAGCATGCCGCCGCGTTCGTCGACGTCCTCGAGAATATCGTAGGCGTCGGCCTCGACCTCGTCGGTCAGCGACTCGACGTAGTAACTCCCTGCGAGCGGGTCGACCGTATCCGCCGCGCCGGACTCGTGGGCCAGAATCTGCTGGGTTCGAAGGGCCGTCCGAACGGATTGTTCGGTCGGAAGCGCGAGCGCTTCGTCCTTGCCGTTGGTGTGTAGCGACTGCGTTCCGCCGAGCACCGCGGCGAGGGCCTGATAAGCCACTCGAACCACGTTGTTCTCGATCTGCTGGGCGGTGAGCATCGAGCCGGCGGTCTGGGTGTGGAACTTCAGCTGTTTGGATTTCGGGTTTTCGGCCTCGAAGCGGTCATCCATGATATCGTGCCACATCCGTCTCGCGGCGCGGAACTTCGCGACCTCCTCGAAGATATTGTTGTGGCCGTTGAAAAAAAAGGAGAGCTGTGGCGCGAACTCGTCGACGTCGAGTCCGGTACCGAGAGCCGCCTCGACGTACTCGATGCCGTTGCCGAGCGTAAAGGCGAGTTCCTGTGCGGCGGTCGATCCTGCCTCGCGGATGTGGTAGCCGGAGATCGAGATCGTGTTGAACTTCGGCGTCTCCGCGGCACAGAACTCGAAGATATCCGTGATGATCCGCATCGACGGCTCCGGGGGATAGATGTAGGTGTTGCGTGCGATGTACTCTTTAAGTAGGTCGTTCTGTATCGTTCCTCGAAGTTCGGCTCTGTCGACGCCCTGCTGGTCACCCACGGCGATGTACATCGCCAGCAACACCGATGCCGGTGCGTTGATCGTCATCGATGTCGATACCTCGTCAAGCGGAATCCCGTCAAAGACGGTCTCCATGTCCGCGAGCGAGTCGATCGCGACGCCGGCTTTCCCGATCTCGCCGGCGGCCATTTCGTCGTCCGAATCGTACCCCATCTGCGTCGGCAGATCGAACGCCATCGAGAGACCGGTCTGGCCCTGATCGAGCAGATAGTGATAGCGCTCGTTCGTATCGCCGGGCGTCGAGAAGCCGGCGTACTGTCGCATCGTCCACAGCCGACCACGGTACCCCGTCGAGTAGACGCCACGGGTGTACGGCGGTTGGCCCGGATAGCCCAGATCGTCGCGATAGTCGAGATCCGAGACGTCAGCCGGCGTGTACAGACGGTCGACCTCTTGGCCGCCCGTATCCGTCGTGAACGTCTCCTTTCTCTCACCGAACCGGTCGATCACTGGCTCGGCCGCCCGCTCGTGCCACTCCTCGTGGCCTGCCTGGATCTCCGCGAGGTCGTCGTCATCGAACATTGGTGAGATGATGGGGTGGTGGGGGTTTGAAGATTGATGACCGACCGATCGGGGCCGTCATCGACCCGTATCGTACTTGTACGTCGCCGTATCGGGGTCGATTCCGAAGTCCTCGGGAGGTTCGTCGCTCGAGACGTCGTCGCGGCCCGTTGGGGCCTGCTTGAACGCCTCCCGAAGTCGCTCGGGCATCCGAAACGCGTCGACGTCGATCGCGAGCGGAACCGCGTCCGGATCGACGCCGTCGCGTTTCGCCTCGAGTCGCCCCCGAAGCGGTGCCGGGAGCTGCGACTCGTCGATACGTTCGAAGCCGAACTGTGCGAGATAGCTCCCCGATCCGGTGAGCGTGTAGACGGTTTCGAACCCCTGATCGCTGGCGTAGTCGACGAGCCGTTCGATGACGTGTGCGCCGATACCCTGGTCGCGCCACCCCTCGAGAACGCCGATACTGGTCAGCTCACAGACGTCGTCCCCGTTCGCGCTGGCGCGGTCCGCGTCGCCGTCGGTCGACGAACCGTCGACTTTGTGGGTCCGAATCCGACCGAACCCGCCCTTTTCGCCGGATTCTTCGTCGATCGCGACGACGTAATCGCGCGAGCGGAACGCCGTGTCGTCGAGCCCCATCGCCTCGATGTGGTCGAGTAGCCAGACCTCCTCTCTGTTTTTCGCGTCCCGCACGTACATGATTCGATATAGGGAACGTGCGGCCAAAAGCGTTTGTGGGTCGACGAACCGTCGCTGCGCTCTCTTCGTCGGTTCGGCGCTCTCGAGTGTGATCGTCGCCGATACTGGTTCGACGTCGACCCGCTACTCGAGCGACGGGACGTCGTCGGGCGTATCGAAGTCGTGGAAATGGTCTCCCCGTTCCGTGCTCAGAATGTCCAGTGCGGCCGCCGCCCCGTCGCCAGCGGCGATCACGGCCTGCCACTTCTCCGCTCGAACCATCGCGCCGGTCGCATACAGGTTCTCGACGCTCGTTTCCATGTTCAGATCGACGTCGACGGTGCCGTCGTCGTCGAAGGCACACTCGAGATTCTCTGCGATCGACCGATCCGCTCCGGTCGCGAGGACGAGGTACTCGCCGGTGGAGACGTCGTCATCCGTTTCGACCCGGAACCGATCGGCGTCCGTCGCCTCGGTATCGGGGTCGTCGGCCGTATCCACCTCGATTTCGGTGACCGGTTCCCCGACTCGCACGTCAGCGCCGCGATCACCGACCTGGCCGCGCGTCAGTTTCAGAAACTCGTCGCCACTGATGCTTCGAATGCCCGGGTAATTGAACAGGTGTGCCTTGTGTATCCACGTCTCGTCGCCATCGAACACGACGGTCTCGAGGCCGTTTTTCGCGGTGAACAGTGCTGCGCTCAATCCGGCGGGGCCGCCGCCGACGACGATAACGTCCGACATACGCCGTCGACCACGACCGGGCGGATAAACGTTCCTCCCGCTCGATTCACTCAAAACAGGGGGTCGTCAAGCGAAACCGAGTCGGGGACGATCCGCTCCGGTTCCGGAACCGGCTCGCTCGAGACGGCGTACTCGCCACGAGCCGGTGGTTCGATCGATCCGTCGAGCTCTCCGTCCTCGAACGCGCGCTCTTTCGTTTCGTCCTCGAGCGCGCTTACTCCCTCGCCGTCAGCGAGAACGACCACGCCGTCCGCGAGCAGCGGCGCGATCACGCCAGCGACGACGGTCTCGAGCACCGGCCACGGTTCGCGGACGACAACGCGGTCGCCCGCCGCGAGGCCGTATTCGTCGATGACGTCCCGAGCGGCCTCGAGGGCCGTTTCGTGGCTCACCAGCCGGTCGCCGTCGCTCACCATCGCGACGCTCGGGTCGATCGATCGGGGCGGGAACGAGGGGTTCTCGCTCCAGAGGCCGGCGTCGAAGTGCTGGACCGCGGGCTCCGTCGGTTTCTCGCCGTAGCCGAGGCGCTGGGCGCCGGGCGGGAGATCGTACGTGCCCGACTCGAGGACGGTGACGGGGGCAACGAGCGCCCGAAACCCGTCCTCACTCGAGAGGTCCGATGGCGGCTCGAACCGCGTGGTTCCCTCGAGAAGCGTCGTTCCGAGAAACGAGACGAGCGCGAGCGGGCCGTCACCGACGACGCCGACGGTCGTCCCCTCCCGAACGCCCGCGTGGCGCAGGAAATTACCGGCTTTCCAGGCGGTCGTACAGAGCCAGTGTGCGTCGTACTCCCGTCCCGTCCTGTCGACGAGCGCTGTCCGCTCGTCGCGTCGATCGCGGGCGAACAGCTCGTCGACTGTCGCGACATCCATACGCGGATCTGGAGCGCCGATGAAAAAAGCGCGCCGACTCGAGATCGCGGGTAGTTACACCGTTCTCCGACGAGAACAGCGAGGCGGGTCGACCGATATTCGATCCGTCAGAACGCCCGTTTGATCTTCTCGAAGAAGCCTTCGGCCACCTCGATCTCGTCGCCGCCGGCTTCGGCAAACGCCTCGAGTGCCTCGCGCTGTTCTTCGTTGAGCGTCTTCGGCGTGACGATCTGTACCTTGACGAAGAGGTCGCCCTGGCCGCGACCGCGCAGGCGGGGCATTCCTTTGCCCTCGAGACGGAAGATCTCCCCGCTCTGGGTTCCCGTGGGGACGTCGAACTCGACCGTGCCGTCGAGCGTGGGTACGGAGACGGTGTCACCGAACGTGGCCTGTGGGAACGAGATCGGGAGCCGGTAGCGAAGGTCGTCGCCGTCGCGTTCGAACTGCTCGTGGTCGCGGACGATGATATCGATCAGGAGGTCTCCGTTTGCCCCGCCCTCCGGACTCGGTGCACCCTCTCGTTCCATCCGAAGGGTCTGGCCGTCCTGAATGCCCGGCGGAACCTCGACGGTCAGGGTGGCTTCGTTTCGAACGTAGCCCTCGCCGCGACACTCGCTACACGTCTCGGAGTACAGCGTTCCGTCCCCCTCACACCGCGAGCAGGTCGTCGTCTGTTGGACGCGCCCCAGCGGCGTCTGCTGGACCTGCGTTACCTGGCCGCGACCCTGACACTCCGGACAGGTTTCGGCGTCGGCACTCGGCGGATGGCCCTCGCCGTCACAGGCGTCACAGCGCTCCGGGCGTTCGACCGTGAACTGCTTTTCTGCACCCTCGAACGCCTCCTCGAGATCGATCTCGATGTTCGTCCGAAGGTCGCGCCCCGATCGCGGTCGACGGCGTCCGCGGCCGCCACCGCCGCCGAAGACCTGCTCGAAGATGTCACCCAGGCCGCCACCCATTCCGCCGCCGCCCATTCCGCCGCCGCCCATTCCACCGAACGGATCACCGCCCATGCCGCCCCCGCTCGCGTCGTATCCGTGTTTTTCGGCCTGTTCGTAGCGGTCGTGTCCCATCCGGTCGTAGGCGCTTCGCTTGTCCTCGTCGGTCAGGACTTTCTTTGCCTTCTGGATCTTTTTGAACTTCTCTTCGGCGTTCGGATCGTCGCTGACGTCGGGGTGATACTCCGTCGCCTTCTCACGATAGGCCTGTTTTATCTCCTCGGCCGAGGCGTCGGGGCCCACGCCGAGAACGTCGTAGAAATCCTCGCTCATTCGTTGTCACACCGTAAACCGTTGATCCACTTGAAACGCCCGCTCTCGGCCGGAAGGGGGCCACTGGAACGACCGCCACTGTCGGGCCGCCACACGGCGATCCCTCCGTCCGATCTCGTCGTTCAGCAAGTCGCTCGTCGATCGACCCGCAGATTTGAGGTGGTCCGGCTCGAACGTCCACTCGATGCCAGAGAACGGACGGTACAAGTTCTTCGGCGTGTACGTCTCACAGCCGGTCTACGACGCACTCACGGCGTACCTCTACGAGGAGGCCGGAATCGTCGACTTCGCGGAGTACTTCGATCCAGCCGAACAGACGATCCCGGTGGGTGATCCCGGCGCTGACGCGACCGCCGAACTCGTCTCGAGCGTCGTATCCGACTTTCCAGCCCTCTACGACGAGGCGGAGTTCGACGCGACGAGAGACGTGGATCCGAACTCGTTCGTCCTCGTTCGTCTCGCCGCCGAGCCGGGAACGGTTGCGAACGCTCGGGAACGGTTCCAGGCCGCAGCGACGGTTCGGGACACGGACCTCAGAACGGTCCAGACGGCGGTCCTCGAAGCGTGGCTCTCGCGGACCGACGCGGACGATCGAACCGAGCCGCCGTGAACGCTACGATGGTCCACGAGCCACCGCGTTGGATCTCGACCCGGCGACGTCGAGAGACGCTCGAGTGCGCCGACGGACCGTCGCACTCGGAAATAATTAACTCAGTTTCGTATTAGGGTAGTTTTACATAGGTCCACGTCGAAGTTGCCTTCGATGCCCGAAGTCACGATCTCGGATCGCCTGTACGAGAAGCTCGAGGAACAGTCCGACGACGCGGTCGAGGACGCGCTGTGGGAGCTGATGTACCACTCCCACCGGGATTACTAGTCGCCACAACGAGACGGAGGACCGCCACGACGGGACGATACTAGGACGATTGGCCGTGGATTTTTCGGTTCAGATCGGTGCCTGAGAGTCCGACCGATCGTCAGCACCGAGCCACTCTATGGCCTCCTCGACGTCCTGCGTCGGGGGCGAGCAGGTCCGGTTCCGACAGACGTAGAGCGTTGGCTCCCCGTCGCGCGCTCTGCGTCCGGCCCAGATCGGCGGGGCGTCCTCGAGTCCGAGGCGGTCGAGCCACGCTTCGAGTCCGTCGTCGGTCGCTGGCCGGAGCGCGAACAGACGGTCAGGGTAGTAGTTCTCCGCGACGCGCTCGCGCCACTCCGCCGGGAGGTCGGACGCGGCGACGGTGATCTCGAGTGTGCCCGACTCGAGGCGGCCGGCCGCGAGACAGAGCGAGGTGTGCTGAAGCGCGTTGGCCTCGATGCGGTTCGCGTGCGTCTCGAGAACCGTCGTCGCGATCTCTTCGAATCCGTCGTCGGAAAACCCTTCGAGGGCCAACAGGACGGAGAGTGCAACGCCGGCCGCAGCTGGCGTCGACTGATCGGTGAGTTCCTGGGGTCTCGTGACGAGCGACTCGCCGCTCTCGGGAGTGAAATACAGCGTTCCGCGTTCGTCGTCCCAGAACTCCGCTTCGATGACCCGGGCTAACTCGAGTGCGAACGCGAGGTGGTCGACGCTGCCGGTCGCCTCGTAGCACGCGAGCGCGCCGCGAGCGAGGAACGCGTAATCCTCGAGGTAGCCGGCTACGGCCACGTCGCCGTCTTTGTACCGCCGCGACAGCCGGTCGTCGTCGGCGTCCCAGAGGCGATCGCGGACGAAATCGAGGGCGTCGACGGCCATCGCCGCGTACTCGTCGTCTCCGAGGACGAGCGCGGCTTCGGCGCACGTCGCGATCATCAACCCGTTCCAGCCGGCGAGAACCTTCTCGTCGCGATTCGGTCGGGGGCGCGTCTCGCGGGCGTCGAACAGCCGTGCTCGGGCCGAGTCGAGCCGGTCGCGCACCTCGGATTCCTCGAGTTCGAAGCGGTCTGCAAGCTCCGGCACGCTGACCGCGCGATTTGGCTGAGTCGCCCCCTCGAAGTTGCCCGATTCGGTAACGTCGTAACGCGCACAGAAGAGATCGGCGTCGGTCTCGTCCTCGAGGACGGTCCGCACTTCCTCGGGCGTCCAGACGTAGAACGCGCCCTCTTCGTCCTCGCCGTCGGATGGATCGGGACTCTGTGCGTCGAGCGTGCTGAAGAAGCCGCCGTCGTCGTGAGTGAGTTCCCGCGCGACGAACGCGAGGGTCTCGTCGACGACCTCGGCGTAGCGCTCGTCGCCCGTCAGCTGATAGCCCGCAAGGAACGCCCGCGGAATCTCGGCGTTGTCGTAGAGCATCTTCTCGAAGTGAGGAACCGTCCAGTCTCGATCGACGCAGTAGCGATGGAAGCCGCCGCCGACGTGATCGTACAGGCCGCCCGCCGCCATCGCGTCGAGGGTCTCCTCTAGCACCTTCCGGTACTCATCACGCCCGGTTCGATCGGCGGCTCGAGCGAGAATCCGCAGGCGGGTGGGTTGGGGGAACTTGGGACCCTCGGAGCCGAAGCCGCCGTGGCGTCGGTCGGCGCTTCGCAGGGCCGCGTCCGCCGCCGTCTCCGTGACGTCGCTCGAGGGGGGCTCCGCTCCGACGACGGAGTCCGGCGTCTCCTCGAGTCGGTCCCTGGCGGCGTCGGTCCACTGATCCGCGCGGTTCTCGACTTCTTCGCGGTCGTTCTCCCAGGAGCGCCTGACGTTTTCGAGAACCTCGAGAAAGCCGGGCTGACCGCGTTTCGCTTCCCTGGGGAAGTACGTTCCGACGTAGAAGGGACGGCCGTCGGGGGTGAGCCAGGCGGAGAGCGGCCAGCCGCCGCGCCCGGTGACGAGCTGGCAGACGGTCATGTAGATGCTGTCGACGTCCGGGCGCTCCTCGCGGTCGACTTTGATCGGCACGAACTCTTCGTTCAACGTCTCGGCCACCGTCTCGTCCGCGAAACTCTCCGACTCCATGACGTGACACCAGTGACACGCCGAGTAGCCGATCGAGAGAAATATCGGCACGTCACGCTCTCGGGCGGCCTCGAGCGCCTCTTCGTCCCAGGGTTGCCAGTTGACGGGATTGTCCGCGTGCTGGCGCAGATAGGGGCTCTGTTCCTCACCGAGACGGTTACGTCGGGTCGGGTCGGTCACGGACGAGGCTACGGCCGGGCGCTGTAAAAGACCGGTGTCCAGTCAGCGTGGCACGCCCTCGCCTCCGATCGCTCACTCGGCGGGCGACGCGTTCGGCGCGAAATCGTCCACGAGGTGCTCGAGCGTTCGATCCATGGTCTCGATGTGATCCGTCTGAGACTCGACTTCGGAGGCGATCACGCCGGTGTCTTCAGCGATGCGTTCGGCGCTTTCGACCGTCTGATCGACCATGCTGGCGACCTCTTCGGTGCTCGAGGCCTGCTGGTCGGTCGCCTGTGCGACTTCGTCGATCCCGTCCGAGACGTCCTCGATGGTGTCGTGGATCTCCTCGAGGATGTCGACGGCGCGGTCGATCGATTCGATACCGCGATCGATCCGATCGTTGTTCTCGTCGAGGCTTTCGACGGCGTTTTCGGTGTTCGATTCGACCTCGCGGATCATGGTCTCGATCTCGGTCGCGCGCTTTTGAGAGTCCTCCGCCAGGGATTTCACTTCGCTCGCGACGACGGCGAAGCCGTCTCCTGCTTTGTCTGCGTGTGCCGCCTCGATGGAGGCGTTGAGCGCGAGGAGGTTCGTCTGTTTGGCGATGTTGTTGATCACCTCGACGATCTCGTCGATCTCCCCGACGCTTTCCTGGATGGCGTTGACGTCTTCGGTGACCCCGTTGGCCGTCCGCTGAATCGCACCCATCGCGGTCCCGAGTTCGTTCGCGGACTCCTGGCCGGCCTCTGCGAGGTCGCGTGCCGACTCGCCCGCTGCAGCGACCTCCTCGGACGACGACGCGATCTCCTCGACCGACGCCGACAGGTTCGACATCTCCTCTGCGACCAGCATCACCGACTCGTATTGCTCGTCGGCTTCGGCGTGAATCTCCTCGAGTCGATCGCTGATTTCGACGGTACTCTCCCCCAGCTCCGCGATCGACGACTGAATCTCGTTTGCCCGCTCGTCGTCGTACTCGGATCTCGAGGCGAGATCCTCCACGTCGGACGTATCGATGTCGGTATCGACGTCATCGTCGGGTTCGTTGGACTGGTCGGCCACCCCGCCGGAGTTATCGAACGACATCTCCCTCACGTTTCAAGTCGCCTACTGTCCACCCTCCCTGCGCGGTACTCGGCCGGAAAAACGTCCCGACGCCACTGAATCGATCGTTGATCAAGATGTCTCTATTTAGGCGATCAGGCGCTAAAACGTGTCGGCCAATTAGTTTGGTATTGGTTCGATGGCGTTCCAACTGAGACGGTCTGCTGTCAGTCAGTTCAGACAGTATGAGACGGCCGTCACACGACCTGCAGTTTCTTCCGGCCGATCGGCCACTCACCCACGGTGGCGACGCTATTCGTTTTCGGTTAGCAGTCGTTCGAGCAGTTCGGAATCGTCTCTGCCGAGGGCCGATCGAACCAGCAGATGTCCGCCGAGCAACGCAGGGCTAATTACTGCGTCCGCACCTGCTCGCTCGAGTTTCTTCGTGTTTTCGAGATCGGTCGCCGCGGCGACGACGCGGGTGTCGGGTGCGAGCTGACGAGCGGTAAGGATCGAGAGCGCGTCCTGTGCGTCCTGGTTCGTCGCGACGAGGATCGCGTTTGCGTTCTGGATCTTCGCGCGCCGAAGCGGCGTTTCGTCGCTTGGATCGCCGACGACGACGGGAATGCCACGATCCGAGAGATCGTCCATCACATCGCGGTTTTTCGCCACGACGGCGAACTCCCGGTCGGTCGCTGACAGTTCGTCGACGATCGGTTCAGTCAGTTCGCCGTAGCCGAGCACGAGGATGTGCTCGCTCAACAGTTCGAGTTCTGAGTCGGTCATTTTTCCGAGTGTCTTTGTAATTCGTGCCTGGATCGCCGGGCCGACGAGCGCCCCGATTGCAATACCGAAACTCGCCACGCCGAGGACCAGAACGGACATCGTGAACAACATTCCCTCCGTCGAGTCGATGTTGGGCGTCACGTCCCCGTAGCCGACCGTACTCGAGGTGATCAGCGTAAAGTAGAACGCGTCGAGGACGGTATCGATCCCGTCGAAGTGATCCCGGAGCGCGTAACCGCCGATGGTTCCGTACGCCTGCACGCCGACGAGCGCCGAACCGGCTGCGATCTGCGTCGTCCCGAGGGCGAGCGGTTTGGTAAATCGATCCCGCGTCAGCAACAGCGCCGGGATCGAAACGAGCGAGAGTACAATCAACGGAAGCGAGTACGGACTCACCTGGAGGAGACCCTGTACTGCAGTCAGCGGAAGCAATAGCAAAGTGGCCCACCACCCGGCGCGCAGCCCACGACGGAGAGCAAGCGCGCTCCCAACCATCAGAAACCCGGTCAGCGCGCCGGTGAAACTCGCGGTGTCCTGGACGGCAGCGGGGATGTACGGTGTAAACGGCTCGTAGACGGTGTCGGTTCCGATGTTGAGGATCGCCGTCGCGACCGAGAGCAGCGCCACGACCAGCACGAACGCGACGGTCGCTCGAGTCGTGAGCGCCCGTCGCCAGTTTTCGGGCAATCGCTCCCGAAGCGGCCGGTCAACCATACACTTCCCCTTCCGCGTCGACGACAATTAAGCCGATGTTTTCTCGCCCGCGCTCGGGACTCGAGAGCGGTAGCTACTTGCTTCCGGCGGCGATAGCGCCACCTATGTCCACGGAGTGGAAACTGTTCGCTGATCTCGCGGAACGAGCGGGCGACAAACGCGTCACCGTCGACGCCTCGGCGGGTGACACCGTCGGAGACGCCCTCGAACAGCTCGTCGAGGGCCGAGCTGAACTCGAGGCGCGCGTCCTCGAAGACGGGGAGCTTCGGTCACAGATCAACGTGCTTCGCAACGGAACGAACGTCCTCGTCGAGGAGGATGGTCTCGAGACGGTACTCGAGGGCGACGACGAACTCGCGCTGTTCCCGCCGGTCAGCGGCGGTTAGTTCGCGGCGATTCTCGCGACACGGTGAGATCGATTCCGAACACGAAATCCGGTTCCGCTGCGATCGATACACCAGCGTACGAAGCGTCGCTGACGTACTGTGGCGTTTCATACGGATTACTGTAACGATTTACCGGCGCACCCGCGACCCGGGCGGCGGGTGCGTCGGCAATGATTTACAGTAAACCGTATCAGGGATCAGAACCCGCGTTTCCTCTGCCTCGAGCGAGCGCTTTCGCGAGTCACCTCACTCCCAGGGAACGGATCGCCGCTGGAGTTCGCCGGCGAGGGACGTCTCCATCGCCGCTTCGACGTCATCGGCGTTCTCGAGCGCCCACATGAGCTTGACTTTCGCCGTTCCGGGGAGCGTATCGCCGGCCTCGATGACGCCCGCATCGAGGAGATCCCGACCGGTGTCGTAGACTCGATCACAGACCCGGCCCTCGAGACACTGGCTGGTCATGACGACCGTCGTTCCGTCCGCGATCAGCTCTTCGATGCGCGGAATCAGGTCGGTGTGAACGTGACCGAGCCCGGTTCCCTCGAGGACCAATCCCGCCGATCCCTCGACGACATCGAAGAACGCGGGGTCCATCCCGGGCGTGAACTTCAGGAGTTCGACGTCGCTCTCGAGCGATTCGATCGCGATCGGGGAGTCTCGTGGCTCCGACGCTCGATCGTCCGATCCGTCCGACGAAGTGTCGCCGTCGACGCGCGACCTGTACTCCCGGCGGAAACTGATCTCGCCGGTGTCGTAGTCCACCGCACCGAGCGGCTTTGCACCGACCGTCTCGAAGGCGTCACGCCGGGAGGTGTGATTCTTGCGGACGCGAGTTCCTCGGTGGAGCGCACAGACGTCGTCGCTTTCGGATCCGTGCATGCAGACCAGAACCTCGGCACAGTCGCCCTTCGCCGCTTCGACGGCACAGACGGCGTTCATCACGTTGTCCGAGGAGGGGCGATCGGCCGACCGCTGGCTGCCGGTGAACACGATCGGAACGGGCGTCTCGAGCGTGAATGCGAGAGCCGACGCCGAGTACTGCATCGTGTCGGTTCCGTGCATGACGACGACGCCGTCGGCACCGGCGTCGATCTCCTCGGAGACGGCCTCCGCGAGGTCGCTCCAGATCGTGGGATCCATGTTCTCCGAGAGGATGTTCGCCACGACCCGGCCCCGGTAGTTCGCGCGGCCGGCGAGGTCCGGAACGGCACGAAGGACGTCCTCGGCGTCGAACTGGGCAGTCACCGCACCGGTCCGGTAGTCGACCGTCGAGGCGATGGTTCCGCCGGTCGAGAGCAGTGAGATCGTCGGCAACTCGTCGTCGAACGCGATCTCGGAGGTTCCGTCTGCGTCCGTTCCCGCGGCGTCCGTGCCGTCGATCTCGTAGACGTCCTCCGCGAGAACGTCTACGTCTGTCCCGTCTCGATCGACGCCGACGTTGTAACCTCCGTCGAGTTTTACGACGAGGTGGTCGTCCGTGCTGGAGGGGAGCAACACGCCTTCGTACGTTCGGTCCGCGCGGTCGACGCGGACGCGATCGCCTGGGTTCATGGATCGAGATTTCGTCCCATCGGACTTGAAGCCACGCTTTCGTCCGTCGCGGATCGGCGGCTATATCAAAATTCCAACGGCGATCAGGCCGACTCCGAGCAAGAAGAGAACGCCGACGATCAGCGCCGTCAACAGTCGAACGGACGCGAGGGAGCCCTCGGTGAGGTCGAGACGTGGATAAAGGTACCGCACACCGGAGAGGAGGCCGACTCCGACGGCGATCGACATGACTCCGAACGCAACCAGTTCGACGTTCACCCTCACCTCTATCATGCTCGCCGTGAAAAAACGTGATCCCTTTTCTCAGCCGACAACACTCTGTTTCGTTCCGACGGACGGTTCACTGGTGGATGGGAAAAGTCCATGGTGCCCGGTCGAGACAGCTACCGTATGACCGACCGCTCTGACGAGCTCACTGAACGTCGAGAGACGGACTCGAGTCAGGACATCCTCGAGGAAACCGATCGACTGCTCTCGGAGTCGGAAGCCGGTGACGCGTCGTCCGAACGCCGCTCGCACGAGCGGGCGGACCGTCAGCACGCGGACGAACATCGAGAGACGGCGACGGAACATCATCAGCCGATGGACGAGCCATCGACGGCGACCGGCGGCTCGAGATTTCGGCCGAGCAGGTCACTGGGAGAGTACTTCTCCCCCAAAGCGTTTTTCGCGCTGGCCCTCCTCGTCAGCGCCGGTCTCCTCGCCGGACAGACGCTCTCTCCGATCGGCAGCATCGGACGGATCGGCGGTATGTTCGCCATCGCGTTCTTCGTTGGCCTACTCACGTCGAAACGACGCTATCTCGAGGTGAGCGCCGTAGGCGTTTCGGTGGGCGCAGTGGCGATGGTTCTCTTCGATTTTACCCTCGCCGTGGTGGGCTCCGGTCGACTCCTGGTCGCCATCGGTGCGGCGGTCGGTCTGGTCGCGACCGTCGCCGGCTACTACTTCGGTCGAGACCTGCGTGACGGACTGGTACGTGACGTTAACTAGTCGAGACACTCGCCCTGACTGGGGTCGCTGAGGGCGCCGACGTTCCGACGGCCGAAACGCGTCGATCACCCGTTGGTCGTCAGCTCCCAGCCTCGTTCCGTTCGACGAACGATACCCTCGTCGGCCATCCGCTCGAGTAACTCGGCGACGACCTCCCGCGGGACATCGAGGTCACCGCCGAGTTCACCGACCGACCGCGGTTCGGTTCGAATTCTCGCGAGCAGATCCGCGTAAATGCGGCTCTCCGGCCCACCGCCGACCTCCTCCGAGACCTGATCGAGGACGTCACAGAGGCGGCTCTGGACCCATCGCTGGGCGAGCGAGAGTTCGTTCTCGAGCTGTTCGAGGTCTTCGAGCGCGCCGAGGAGTTCGTCGAGCTCGTCGGTGTTGTCCCAGGAGATGTCGAGCGAGAGGTGCCGACAGGTCGTGATGTCGAAGCTATTGTTCGCGGGATACGCGCTCTTGCTCGCGAATCCGTAGGGTGAGACGTTGACCTCGAGTCGAACGTTCCGGGCGATGTGGAAGTACTTCCGGCGCTGATCGTCGACCCTGCTCTCGATCAATCCGGCCTCCTCGAGTTTTCGAAGGTGCTCGATGACCGCTTTGGGACTCACGCTGAGATACTCGGAGATTTCGGTTACGTAACAGGGTTTGCGGGCGAGGAGTCGAAGGATTCGCCTTCTGTTCTCGTTACCCAGCAAATCCAACAACGCCGCGGAGTCCATCGGGTGACGGTAAGGCCTCAGCGCTGAAAAGCGTGTCTGCTCGTCGGAGAACCGTCGGTGGAAACGGACGAGGCCGGCGGAAATCGCCCCTCCTCGTCACTGTCCGGGCGTTTCATCTGCCGATCCAGCACCGGTATCCGAAGAGGCGGTATTCGGTCCGTTCGAAGTCCCTCGGTCGTCCTCGTCCGCCCCGGTCTCGTTCCGGTCCGTTCCATCATCGGTCCCATTCGGAGTCGGTCCGTCGTCTGCGGTCTGGGTTGTTCCGTTACCGTCTCCGGTTTCCCGGTCGTCCGGTGTAGAGTCCTGTCCGGGAGGCGTGTCGATTCCGCTCTGTCCGGGAACACCGTCGTCTCCGTCGGTCGACGGACCGCCCGGTTGTCGATCGAAGCCGGCGACACCCCGTGCGATCGTTGCGACCTCGGGCCCGGCGAGTTCGGACGCGTTCGCCCGAAGCTCGTCGAGTCGATCGCTCTCGAGGCCGGTTTCGTTCGCCCGCGGGATGGTCCGGTCGACCGACTGCTCGAGAGATGCGACCTCGACGGACAGTCTCGTTATTCGGGCGTTGTACTCCGCACTCGAGAGGTTCGTCGCGTTCTCGCGAAGCTCCTCGCGTTCGGCCTGAAGCGCCGCCAGACGCTCTTCGAGGTCGTCCGTCCGGTCGCGTACGAGATCCGCTCGAGTGTCGTTGGCCGCGCTCTCGTATTCGGTTTCGAACAGCCCGGACTCGACGGTCGATTCGGCGTCTGCGGCGCTCGATTGCATGAACGACGAAACGGAGACGGTTTCGTTCGAATCGGCGTCGGAATCGGACTCGGTTTCCGCGGCCGATCCGACGACACCGGCCACCGGAGCAACCGTTAGCCCGACCGTAATCAGGACGACCGCTACGACCATCCGAAAGCCACGCATTGGGAGAGCCCTCGACGGAACATTGTAAAAAGGCGACCAGTCGTTCGAACCGTTCACGTGATATCTTGGACACCCGAGCGACTCGGAAAGCGTTTACGGTCCACTCATAGAGTTTTATTCACAGTGTCGGTGGTAAACACCGTCGATCGGATCGTCACCAGTACGGGTTGATAGCACGACTACTTACGTTTGTTCGAAAATAGTTAAACCGATCGAGATCGTGTGCCTAGTTAGCATGTTCGAAGTGTTCTCTGGAAGCTACTATCTGGGACGTCTCTACGTGACGCCGACGAACGCGGAGTCCGCGTTCATGCACAGCGATCAGCACGAACGGATCAACGAAGAAGTGTACGCGACCGGCCACGGGGTAGAACGGCTCGATGCACCGCTCGTCATGAAACTCGAGAACCGCCACTTCCCGGTTCACGGCGACGACGCCGTCCCGTCGGATACGCTCGCCGTTCCGGAGACGATGCTCGAGGAAACCCGGATTCGAAATCCGCCATCGCTTCGCGAGGTATTTCTCGCCCGACGCGAACGCGCCCGGCAGTTGCTCGAGTTCGCGGGTGGATGGCAGCCGTCGGGTGACGACTCGGACGCGACCACCGGCTCGAGTTCCGACGACTACCCGAACGCCGGAACGTAAAAGTACCCTCGCTTCGCGTGTTCGCCCGGATGTTCGACGTCGACCGGTTGCTCGGACGCGCATCGCTCAAAGAGCGGATCGACGAACTCGAGGACGAAACGGAGCGCCTGCGGTCGCGCTACGAAGCCGAATCCGAGCGCAGGGCAACAGCAGCCACGGCCAGACAGGAGGCCGAAGAGACGATCAACCGGCTCGAGGATCGGATCGCCCAACTCGAAGGGGAACTCGAGCGCGTCGATGGCGTGGACTCCGGACTCGAGTTTCGCTCGCGCGAGCGGATGCGGGGAACCGAACTCGCGGACGTACTCGACCGGCTCGCGTCGATCCGAACCGCCCCGGAGGGAGCGCTCACGGCTGTCGTCTCCGACGGCGAGACGGGCGTGGGCCACCGCGGCGTCGACCTCGATGACGTCCTGGGCGAACGGGCCGCGCTCCTCGACGACGCCTCGCCGTGCGTGTGCTACGTCGACGATGCTGGCCTCGTCTCGGTCGCGCTGAGGCCGCCGATTCTGCCGGCGATAGAGCCGACGTGGGACGACCGCTTCGCCGTCGACCGCGAGTGGTTCCTGGGGACCGACCGGTACGTCCTCGCGCTGGTCAGAGCAGATCTGTTCGCACTCGGCGTTTACGACGGCGACGAACGCACCGCGTACCGCGGCTTCGAAAGCGACGTCAAAGGAGCGCACTCGAAGGGAGGGTTCTCGCAGGCCCGGTTCGAACGGATCCGCGACGATCAGATCGACGACCATCTCGAGCGCTGTCGAGCGACCCTCTCCGAGTACCGATCCGATCGTCCGGGCGACGAACCGCTTTACTTGACGGGACAACGTGGCGTAATCGACACGCTCGTCGACGACGGGACTCTCGAGCCGGACGCGACGACTGCGGTCGATGCGACGGGCGATCCGAAGTCGGCGCTCGACGACGCCCATCGCTCGTTCTGGACGACGGACGTTCTCGTTCTGTAACCGTCTCGAGGGGTCGGCGGTGCGGACGCCCTCAACCGTCGTCCAGACTTAAGTCCTCCCCGTCGCTAGCCGCGTGTATGCGCGTTGCAATTCTCGCTCACGAGCTGTTTCCCAACGAGGCGAAAACCGCACTCGGCGTCCTTCGGTACGCCGACGACGAGATCGTCGCGGTGTTAGATCGCGACAATCCGAACCGACGGGTCAACGAGTTCGTCCCGGACGTTCAGGATGCACCGATCGTGACCGGGATGGACGACCTCGAGGACGACGAGGTCGACGCACTGCTGATCGGCGTTGCCCCCATCGGTGGCGGCTTCGAAGAGAGCTGGCGCGAGGACGTCCGGAAGGCACTCGAGCGCGGTCACGACGTCATCTCCGGCCTCCATTACTTTCTCAGTGAGGACGATGAGTTCGATCGGTTGGCCGAGGCGAACGACTGTGAGCTCAGAGACGTTCGAAAGCCGCCCGAAGACCTGTCGGTGAGCGACGGTATCGCAAGCGACGTCGACGCCGAGGTGATCTTGACCGTCGGAACGGATTGCGGAGTCGGCAAGATGACGGCGACGATGGAACTGGTTGCCGACGCCCGCGAGGCGGGCTACGACGCGGCCGTCGTTCCGACCGGACAGACCGGGATCATGATCGAAGGCTGGGGAATGCCGGTCGATCGCGTCGTCTCCGATTTCACCGCCGGGGCCGTCGAAGAGATGATCCTCGAGGCCGGAACCGACCACGACTACCTCTTCGTCGAAGGACAGGGAAGTATCGTCCACCCGGCGTACTCGGGTGTCACCTGTGGTATCCTCCACGGAGCGATGGCCGACCGACTCGTCCTCTGTCACGATGCCGGACGGGAGGCGATTCACGGCTACGAATCGTTCTCGCTCCCGCCGCTCTCGCGCTATATCGACCTCTACGAGGACCTCGCTGCACCCGTCAGCGAGTCGCGCGTCGTTGCGGGGGCGCTCAACACCTCGGGACTCGAGGATAGCGTGGCTCGCGAGGCCGTCAACGAATACGAAGCCGCGATCGACGCACCGGCGACCGACGTCATCCGCTTCGGAACGGACGGCGTTCTCGAGACGCTTCTGGAATCCGGGTCGGACCGATGAGCCTCGAAACGTCCGTTCACCGGCGGTCGCTCCCGCTCGAGTATCCGTTTACGATCGCGCGCGGAACGGTAACCGAGACCGACGTCGTGACCGTCCACGTCGAGGACGGGGAGGGACGGATCGGGATCGGTGCGGCCTCGCCGGCGTCACACTACGGTGAGACCGCCGCCACGGTCGAGGCCGTCCTGCCGGATCTCCTCTCGATCGTCGAGGACGTAGACGATCCGAGCCAGCACGCGCGGATCGAGCGGCGAATGCGCGAAACGCTCCGGGAGAATCCCGCCGCACGGGCCGCCGTCAGCATCGCGCTTTACGACCTCGAAGCGAAGCGACTCGAGGTCCCGCTCTATCGCTACTGGGGCCTCGATCCCGCCGAGAGCCTCGAAACCTCCTACACGATCGGAATCGACGATCTCGAGACGGTACGCGAGAAGACGGAAACGGCTCTCGACCGCGGTCATGGGACGCTGAAAGTCAAACTCGGAACCGGCCGAGACGACGAAATCGTGCGAACGATTCGGTCGGTCGCTCCAGACGCGCGGCTGTTCGTCGACGCGAACGAGGCCTGGTCACCGCGTGAGGCGGTTTCGACGATCGAACGACTCGCTGAGTACGATCTCGCTTTGGTCGAACAGCCCGTCCCGGCTAGGAACCTCGAGGGACTGAAGTTCGTCTCCGATCGATCGCCGGTTCCGATCGCCGCCGACGAATCCTGTGTGACGCTCGCGGACATCCCGCAGATAGCTGACCGCTGTGACATCGCGAACCTCAAACTGATGAAGTGTGGCGGCCTGCGGGAGGCCTGGCGGATGATCCACGCCGCTCGCGCACACGATCTCGACGTGATGTGTGGCTGTATGACCGAGTCGAACGCCTCGATCGCGGCTGCCTGTCATCTCGCTCCGGCGCTCGATTATGCCGACCTCGACGGCTCACTCTTGCTTTCCGACGATCCCTACGACGGCGTACCGATCGTCGACGGTCGGATCGATCTCGAGGCGCTCGAACGTCCGGGGTCGGGGGCGGCTCCGACGTAACTCGGCTGACACGTACTTTCTCGATCAGCGGCTTCGAGAGTCCGCGGAGGTGGAATCCAGAGAGCGTTCGGTATCGACTCGCCCGTCGGTTCGCTCGAGTTCGAAGCCGAGCGCACGGAGGCACTCCGGTGACCGACCGGTGCCGTGAATCAGGACCTCGACGAGGTCCGCGGGTTCGTCGATATCAGTTCCGAGTCGAAAGGAGTCGATCGTCTCGAGGCTCGCACCCACTCCGTTCGCGGCGGCGCGGTGGTCGAGGTAGGACGCGCCGTGGTAGTCCGCTCGAAAATCGGGGTGGCGAACCACGAGCGCGTTCGTTCCGCCACCGCGACCGGGTGCGATCACGACGTCCGCGTCGGGACCGAACAATCCCTCGAGCGACTCCGGCGTTGCCAGCGCGAGATCGGCCATAACGACGGCAACTGGTTCGCCGGTCCGACCACGGCGCGGAAGTCGGGCGTCGACGGCGTCGGTCAGCGGTCGATCGTCGACCTCGACACGAACGGTAGAAGGGACGCCGACGAGGTCGTCATCGGACGAGAGTGGCGACGTCGCGACCACGGTCAGATCGTGGCCCGTTCGCGCGAGCGCCTCGAGCACGTCAGCGAGCATCGCTCGAGCGAACCGCGAGCGCTCGGCGGCCGAAAGCACGGATCGAAGGCGAGTTTTCGGCGTTTCAGCCGCGAACGGGACGACGACCTGCATTACTTCTGGCGACGGTTACGCGCACGGGCTGAAAAGGGCGTCGGAGTGAGCACGGAAACGAAACCGGATCGTCAGATCGGTAGAACACCGACACCGATCGAGCCGACCGCGAACCGTCGCCGCGTCGCTTCGTGTCCCCCGACACGTACTGTGTGGCCTGGTCTGTGCGAACCGCCGTTAGAACAGCGGTTCGAGTTCGTCTTCGTCGTCTTCGACGAGTTCCTCCAGGTTGTCCTGGCTTTCGGACTGGATGTCGTCAATGTTGTCCTGTGCCTCGATGGCGACCTGCTGGAGGCGTTTGATCCGCGGCACGTTCGTGACGCCCGAGAGCAAGATCGCTGCGGCGACCTCCGGTTCGCCGCGCGGGAAGTCCCCGCCCCGGACTTCCATGCTTCCGGTTTCCTCTTCGAGCCATTTTCGTCCGCGTTCGATTCCCTTTCGGTTTAAGTACTCGGACGGACCGGAGAGAACGAGCAGGGCGCGCTCGGTTCCCTCGATTTCACACGGAAGGGTGAGTCGGCCAAGTGCGGCCTTTCGGACGAGGCTCGTTATGCGATTCGTCGTGTTCGCGGCGTCGAGGTCGTCGCCGCTGCGGTCGTCGGTCGTAAACCGCGAGAGGAGCCCGCCACCGGAGTTGAGTTCGACCCCCTCGCTTGCGAATCCGACGGTCGAGACGCCACCGCCCGAGAGCGTGTTGATGATCTCGGAGGAGTCGACGACGCTCTCTGCCACGTCCTGCCCGCCGGTCACCTCGCCGGCCCCAAAGAGAATACCAAAGCGACGGACGATCTCCTCGTTGATCTGGTCGTAGCCGCCCTCGACGGACTCGCCGGTCTGTCGCCAGGAGTCGTTGTCGAAGACCAGCAGGTTGTCGACTTCGCGGACGAACGTCTGGAACGACCGCGCCGCATTGAGCGTGTAGATTCCACCCTCGTCGGTTCCCGGCAGGACACCCAGTCCGTAAACCGGAATCGTATAGATCCGTTTGAGGTGCTTTGCGAGGACCGGTGCGCCGCCCGATCCGGTGCCGCCACCCATGCCGGCAACGATCAGGAACGCATCGACTTCGTGGGTCGGAATCGAATCGATCGCGTTCTGAACTTCGTCGATATCCTCTTCGGCGATTTCCGCGCCGAGCTCGTTGTCCGCGCCGACACCGTGGCCTTTCACCCGGGCCTGTCCGATGAGAACGCGATTATCCTGCGGGATGCGCTCGAGACCCATGAGGTCAGCTTTCGCGGAGTTAACCGCGATCGCAGCGCGGACGATCCCGCTGTCCGTTCGATCGTCGTAATCGAGGAATCGATCGACGATCTTACCACCGGCCTGTCCGAATCCGATCATCGCCAGCTTCATTGTTTGTCAGGGGGCTCCGTTGGATTGGACCAGTGCGATTAAGACTATAAGTCTTTTGATGATGTGAATTTCTCGCACAATACAATGTCGCCACAAAACGGATGACTGCACCGGTATTTTCGCTCTACCGTTGATATATAATCTATCTTATGATGAATCGGACGTTCAACTTTATACGCAGCCAGGTTGACAAACGATTAGTTCGAATCAGCGCCGAGATAGGTTCGCAACGTCGTGAGGTCGTCCTCGTCGAGACCGAAGGCTGACACGTCGTTCTCTCCGACAGTGTTGTCGATTTCGAGCGACCGGGCCTGATCCGGGCCGAACGGAACGAACGGAACCGGGCCAACCGCGGCGAGACCGATCTTGGCGAGCGCCATCGGCACCGGGAGGATCGAAACGGGTTTGTCTTCGGCCTCGTACGCCAGCTCGGTGGCGTCGGCAAGCGTCACGACCTGCGGACCGGCGACCTCGTAGACGGCTCCGATGTGGTCGTCACTCTCGAGTGCGCCAGCGAGCACCGTGACGAGATCACCGACCCAGATCGGCTGGAACCGGGTTCGGCCACCCCCGGGCAGTCCGGTCACGTACGGCGTCGTCACCTGCGTGGTGAACTCGAGGAACTCCGCGCCGTCCCCGAAGACGACCGAGGGTCGGAAGATCGTCCAGTCGAGACTCGACTCCCGGACGACCCGTTCGGCTCGACCTTTGGCACGGATGTGATCGATCTCGCTGTTCGGATCGGCTCCGAGCGCACTGATCTGGACGAGCCGGTCGACGTCTCCCGCCTCGGCGGCACGGACGAGGTTTTCGGTGCCACCGAGATGGACGCGTTCCTGTGCGTTGTCGGGCGCTTGATACAGCGGCGAGAGCGCGACGAGGTTGACGACCTTGTCGTGATCCGCGACGGTGTCTACGATCGAATCGTACGCGGTGACGTCGCCTACCGCCAGCTCGACGCCGTCCCGAACATCATCGTCGGGAGTACGCGAGAGTGCCGTCACGTCGTGTCCGCGCTCTACCAGTTCGGCACAGAGGTTCGTTCCGATGAAACCGGTACCGCCTGCGACGAGGACCTTCATATCTACCGATGGTCCCGAAACGGTAAATAATTGACCGGCGACGCCCTGACTGTGGCGGCCCGAACACCTGCCGCTCCGGACGCCGTGTCGAACCCTCGAGACGGGGTCCCGTCGGAGGTCGAACGATACATGTATTCGGCCCGAGGACATCCGAGCATGCTGGTCACGCTCGAGGGTCTGGACGGAAGCGGAAAGACGACGGTCTGGGAGTCACTACAAGAAGTCCATCCGGAAGCGACGTTCACCCGCGAGCCGACCGACTCGTGGTACGGCGATGCTGTCTATCGCTCGATCGAAGACGACGATGCCGATCCGCTCGCGGAGCTCTTTCTCTACACCGCAGATCACGCAGATCACCTCTCGCGACTCGTCGAACCGGCGCTGGCGCGGGGCGATCACGTCGTCTCGGATCGCTACTCCGATTCTCGCTTTGCCTATCAGGGTGCAACGCTCGAGGCCTGGGCCGAACGCACGACCGAGCGCGGACTCGAAGATCCGCTCGAGTACGTCGTCGACGTTCACGAGCCGATCTCGATCGAGCCCGATCTGACGATATACCTCGACCTGGACGCGGAGACGGCCGCGGAGCGTGCGGGGACGACGAACAAGTTCGAACGCGCCGACTACCTCGAGTCGGTCCGGGAGAACTACGAACGGCTGATCGAACGCGACCCGGACCGGTTCGTCCGAATCGACGCGACTCGATCGCCGGAGGCGGTCCTCGAGCGGACGATAGACGTGCTGGAAACGAGGGGAGTGGATCGGTGACGGACGAACGGGGACGCACACGAATTTCCGTCCCCGTGGATCGACGGATCCGCCACCGACGTGCGAGTGTAGCGAAACCGACCGACGACAGTTCGTCCAGCTCGACCGTCTCGGCCAGGAACAACGGGAAGTAACACGTTCTCGCGCTCCGAATTCGCTGGGTTCGGCTCTCGGGGAAGACCATACATTGTCATACATAGTCACGGATGACAAAACGTAGACCACATAGCACGCTATTTACTCTCCGGCGGCCGTTCTGGAACTATCGTCTATGACTGCCAACGGCGGCCCGCGAACGGTATCGAAGTCGGGGACAGACGACGCCGAGATCGAATCGGTAACGGCGAACGACGTCCCGCTGGGATCGCCGCGCATCTCGGACCCCGTCATCGAGTCCCGTGATCTCGACGTCTACTACGGCGACGATCAGGCCCTTCACGGTATCAACATGGGGATTCCCGAACGAAAGGTCACGGCGCTCATCGGTCCGTCGGGCTGTGGGAAATCGACGTTTCTGCGATCGATCAATCGGATGAACGATCTCATCGATATCGCCCGAGTCGACGGCGAGCTTCGGTTCCACGGGAAAAACGTCTACGACGAGGACGTCGACCCCGTTGCGCTCCGACGGAAGATCGGGATGGTCTTCCAGAAACCCAACCCCTTTCCGAAGAGCATCTTCGACAACGTCGCCTACGGGCTCCGCGTTCAGGGAAAAGACGACGACATCGAAGACCAGGTCCACAGCGCCCTCGAGCGCGCCGCGTTGCTCGACGAGGTCGAAGATCAACTCGACTCGAGCGGACTCGACCTCTCCGGCGGCCAACAACAGCGGCTCTGTATCGCCCGTGCGATCGCGACCGATCCCGAGGTCATCCTGATGGACGAACCCGCCTCGGCGCTGGATCCGGTCGCGACCTCGAAAATCGAGGACCTGGTCGAAGAGCTATCGGCGCAGTATACGGTCGTGATCGTCACACACAACATGCAACAGGCGGCCCGGATCTCCGATACGACGGCCGTGTTTCTCACCGGTGGCAACCTCGTCGAGTTCGACGACACCAACAAAATTTTCGAGAATCCGGAAAGCGACCGCGTCGAGGACTACATCACCGGAAAGTTCGGGTGAGACGGATCGATACATCCACACTACGCCCCGAACACCGATTTCGATCCACGAGCGGCTAGTAAACGGCTACCCCGACGACGTCACAGCGACCGACGGTACCGACGCACCGGACAGAACATCGCGCCGTTTTTGCCGAAGAGATGGCTCCGTTCACAGCGGTTACATCAGATCCGACCGAAACCCCCGTCTCGCGCGAAACGCCACGGAGCGTGTTCTCTAGGCGAATCAGCTCGGCCTCGAGGCGACAAAGGAGTTCGCGCATGCGGAGGGCGACGAGGTCGAACTGATCTTCGACGGGGCCGGAACGCAGTGGACCCCGGAACTCGAGGACGAGGATAGCGACTATCACGAACTCTACCAAGCCGTCCAGGGCTACTCCGCCGCCTGTGACTTCCGTGCCGGCGCGTTCGGCGTCGAAGACGCGGACGGCCACTGGCGTTCGTCTCCGTGGATGCGGTCGGCGGCGTCACCGAGAGTGCAGCCGAACTCGAGGACGTGACAGTCCTCTCGGAACACGACGGCGAAACGTTCTCGAGGTAACGCTTGCAGGCGGAGTCGTCACGGCGCTTGCCGACCACGGGGCGATGATCCAGCGAATGGAGACCGACCGCGACGTGACCGACGTGGTCCTCGAGTTTCCGAACGGCCAATCCGCCAGATCGACGTACGATATGCTCGAAGATCGATTCGATCGCGTCGAACTGATACGGTACACCGAGGTCGAACGGCCGGTACAAACGCCTGCGAACGTTTCGGCGCGCCTCGAGTCGACGCTAACCGATCGACAGTTTCTGGCGCTTCGAAAGGCCTACTTTGCCGACTACTTCGAGTGGCCGCGCGCCGTCTCCGGCGAAGACCTCGCAGAATCGATGGGAATCGCTCGCTCGACGTTTCACCAGCACCTTCGTGGGGCACAGCAGAAGTTGCTTGAAGAGCTCTTCGACGGGGGTTTGGGGGCGGGAGCGACCGTGAATAGTAACGGTTAGCGGGATGGATAGCAACGGACGACTGAGGCGTGAGCTACGGTGTTTCCCTACTAGTGAGGGCTAGCTCTTTTATATATCTCTGTTGTAGGGATAGACCTGACAGCTGTCAAGCGGTCAACGACATAGAGAATGCAACAGGAACACATCGACGCAGGGAAGGCGATACAGAAGCGTACCGGAAAGACGTTCTACCTGGCAACCCGGTTTCTCCCCGAGCGGGTCCGGCACGCGACACACGTCCTCTATGCGTTCTTTCGAATCGCAGATGAGGTCGTCGACGACGCAGGCGGCGTCCCCCCCGAAGACCAGCGAGCGGAGCTAGAAACGCTACGAGCGCAGGCACTCGGTGAGACGGAGCCCGAAAATCCTGTTCTGAAAGCGTTTCAGAACCTTCGCGGGCGCTACGACATCGCAGACGAGGAGATAACGGAGTTCATCGACGCGATGGCGACGGACATTACCACGAGTCGGTATGAGACATACGCCGACCTCGAGTCCTACATGCGCGGTTCGGCCGCGGCCGTAGGCGTGATGATGACCGCGATCATGGAGCCGGAGACGGAAGAAACCGCCCTTCCGCACGCGATCAAGCTCGGAGAGGCGTTCCAGCTGACGAACTTCCTGCGGGACGTTCGCGAGGACGTGCTCGAGCGCGACCGGATCTACATCCCACAGGAGACCCTCCGAAAACACGGCATTTCGAGCGAGGAGATCGAGGCGCTCGAGTGTTCCGACGGCTTCAAAGCAGCCATGAGCGAGGAGCTAAAACGAACAGAGAAACTGTACAGAGAGGGCGTCGCCGGTATACGCTATCTCCCCACAGACTGTCAACTGCCGGTCTTGCTCGCCGCCGTTCTCTACGCCGAACACCACGCACTCATTCGATCACAGGGGTACGACGTACTCGCGAGCGAACCGTCGCTGTCGACCTGGCGGAAACTCCTGTGTCTCGCGAAGACGCGCTGGCACTGGCACTGGAACCGCGATCCCGAAGCCGTCTTCCAGCGGGTTTCGGCCGTTCCCGTCTCGGACGCCGAAGCGCTCGATTCGAGGTTCGGTGGTCGAATACCGACACGGTGACGAGCGTCGTGCCAGTGGCGTCTTTTTCGAGTGCCTTTCATACGGTCTGTTGTAAGTCAGTACCGGCGTATCCGGAGACCGGGTGCCGGGTGCGTCGGTAAACAGTTACAGCAGACCGTATCAGCGACGACCGGGGAACGACGTTCGGACCATCTCGAGGTCGTAACGGTCGGTTCCGAACAAGCCGAGACAGAACAGTCCTGCGACGCCGGCGGCGAGCCAGTTGCTATAGAGCAGGTTGATCGTCCCCCAGAGCAACACGAAGCTCACCAGATCGTCGAGAACGAACTCGCAGTCGCGAACGCGCTCGAGCAGGGCTCGACGATCGAACGCGAGATCGACGAGTACGACGGCCACCGTCCCAGAGAGGACCCAGCCGACGTAGTTCGACACCGGGACGCCGTAGTAGACGCCCGGCGGAACGAACGCCCAGAAGCCAATTGCGACGGCGGCCGGATCGAGCACGAGATCGATCGCGACGACGGCGGCGATCGCGGCCGGGATCCGGTAGTGAGCGGCGTCGCTTCGGTCGCCCAGGATCAACAGCGTGAGCAGGTACGCGTTGATGACGAGCGGAATAAAAAACAGCGGCAACGCCAGCGGCACCGCGTCTAACAGCATCGGTCCGAGCTGAATCGTGTATTCGAACGCACCGTAGGGCCAGTCCGTTCGAACGCCGACGATCTCGATCGCGTAGGTGTAGACGGTGAGAACGCCGAGACAGGCCAGCGCCCATCCCCCGATTCGCGGGAGCAGTCCAACGACGAGCGGCGACCGCATCACGAGCGTTCCGAAAAGAATAAACAGCGGATTGTACGCGAGCGGGGCCGGTAACAGCCCTTCGGCGCTCGCAACCAGTGTCACCGCGCCGACGAACGGGAAGACGACGGCGATCGTAAACCGGTTCTCTCGAATCAGGCCCTCGAGTCGGTGCTGTACGCTTCCTCTCGTCCAGCTTCCCCGTTCGTTCGCAGAGCCTGCTTCCGTCGCGGATTCGGTGTTTTCGGGATTACCCACGGACGATCACCAGGAGTCCGCCGATCGTCAACACCGCGCCGACGACCGTGTTGATCGCCGGAAACCACCAGTACGCACGGTCGACGGCCACGCTCGAGCCGGCGACGACCGCGGTGAGTGCGGGGTAGGCGAGCATGACGAGACCGAGCCGGTAGTCTACGGCGGCGAAGGCGGCCGCGCTGGCGAGCCAGCACGCACCGCAGTAGGCGTACGTTCGATTCTCATCGAGGACGGTCGCGGTCGTACGAATGCCGGCCTCTCGATCCGGTTCGATGTCCGGAACCGCCGAGAACGTGTGCATTCCCATTGCCCACAGCCAACCGCCGAGGATTGCGAGCACCGGTGGCTGAACGCCCGAGACGGCGGCGTAGGCCACGATGCCGGGCGTGACGTACAGCCCGTTCGAAACCGAATCGAGACCGGGCGTCGTCTTGAACCGAGCCGGCGGCGCGCTGTAGGCCGCACCGAGGACGAGAAAGGCCACCAGCCACGGCCAAGCCGCCGTCGGAAGAACTACGAGAAACGAGAGGGGAACGACTGCACAGAGTGCAACGACGACGGGAACGTAACGCTGGCCGCCATAGCGAGCCTCGCGCTCCGATTTCTTCGGATTCTCCGCATCGATCTCGCGGTCGTACACGTCGTTGATACCGTAGAGGAAGACGTTCGCCGGAACCAGAAAATACGCGAACAGAGCAACGGTGACGGGCGAAAACAGCTGGCCGGTCGTCTCGGCCGCGTAGGCGACGCCGACGAGAACCGGTCCGGCGAGATAGAGCCAGAATCGCGGCCGCGACAGCGTCAACAGGTACGAAAGCTCACCGCGAAACCTCCCGATACCGCCGTTGTTTCCGTCACCGCCCCCGTTCCCGCTCTCGCCGCTCGCGGTCGTCGAATCCGCACTCATACTCGCCGCGCTCACGTTGCCTCCGGAGTTCCGTGATCTGTGACCACCGCATCGGCGGTCAACTGGCCGCTGATGAGACACATCGGCATCCCGATTCCGGGTGTCGTGTCCCCGCCGACGAAGTAGAGGCCATCGACCTCGCTCGAGCGGTGGGGCGGCCGGAACAGCGCCGTCTGACGGAGCGTGTGCGCCAGTCCGAGGGCCGTTCCCCGAAAGCTGTTGTACCGCTCGGCAAAATCGTCGACACAGAATCGCTCCTCGAAGACGATCCGGTCGCGAAGCTCCGTGCCGGTGTGAGCCGCGATATCCGTGAGGATCCGATCACGGTACTCCTCGCGAATCTCCGGCGTGTCCTCGAGTCCGGGCGCGATCGGAACGAGGACGAAGAGCGCGCTGTGATCGGGTGGGGCGACGTCCGCGTCGGTTTTCGAGGGGACACAGAGGTAGTAGGCGGGATCGTCCGGCCACTGGGGGTCCTCGAAGATCCGATCGAAGTGATTCTCCCACTCTGGCGGGAGTACGAGCGTGTGATGTGCCAGTTCGTCGACGTCGCCCTCGACGCCGAGATAGAGCAAAAACGCCGACGGAGCGTAGGTCCGTGACTCCCAGTAGCCCTCGTCGTAGCTCCGATTATCCGGTGTGAGCAGGTCCCGCTCGGTGTGTGCATAGTCCGCGTTACTGACGACCAGATCCGGTCGAAGCGGTCCCGTCGCCGTCTCGAGGATGAACGCGCCTTCGCGACCTTTGATCGCCGTCACCGGGTGTCCGGTCTCGTACTGGACACCGAGTTCCCGGCCGAGTTCTTCGATCGCGTCGATCACGCGACCGATCCCACCCTCGGGATACCAGACGCCGAGGTTGAAATCGACGTGGCTCATCAGATTATAGAGGGCCGGTGTGTTACTCGGAGAGCCGCCGAGAAACACGAGCGTGTACTGCATAATCTGCTGGAGCCTGGGATGGTCGAAGTACTCCTCGACGTGACCTTGCATCGAGCCGAGCAGCGACAGGCCGCGTGCCTGTCGCGCCACGTCGAGATCGAGAAAGTCCCGTACGCGTGAGCGATCCTCGTAGACGAAGTGTTTCATCCCGACCTCGTAGTTCTCTCGCGACTTCTCGAGGTAGCGCTCGAGCGCGTCGCCCGCACCCGATTCGTACTCCTCGAAGAGCGCTTTCGTTCGCTCGAGGTCGGGCGTGATGTCGATCCGGTCGCCGGTCGAATGGCTCGGCTCTTCGTGTGTCGCGCCGCTCGGGGCGTCCGCAGGAGGTGCGTTTTCAGCTCCCTTGAAAAAGATTCGGTAGTGCGGATCGAGCTGTGTGAGTTCGTAATAGTCCGTCGGCGTCCGATCGAAGTCCGCGAAAAACCGCTCGAAGACGTCGGGCATCAGATACCAGGAGGGCCCCATATCGAACCGGAATCCGTCCCGCTCGAGCCGGCTCGCCCGACCGCCGAGTTGCTCGTTTTTTTCGACGACGCGTACGGTGGCTCCCGAATCAGCCAGATAACACGCGGTAGAGAGCCCACCGATTCCGCCGCCGATCACGACGACGGACGCTCCGGAAAGCGATTGCATGTTCGTATCGACTGTCGGAGCGGTGATAAATGTACGTCACACCTATGTAGGGTTTGCAAACGTCCACGAATCCGTACACCTCGTCGGATAGCCGATTCGACGGGACGTCGAACGCCGTCGACGGTAGTCCGTCGCTATTCGCGGTCAATTGGTGTGCCTAACAAAGCGCACCGAACGGCGAGTCATCGACGAGATGTCGGACAGGGATCGGACAGGATACGAGGAGTCGGTCGTGATCGTACTCGTGACCGCATCGGTCGTCCTCGGTACGTTCGGACTGACTGTGGCCGTCGCCGGCCCCGACTTCGGCGGCTCGAGTGCCACCGACGTCCTCGAGACGGAAAACGAAAGCACCGACGGGACAGGCTCTGCGAACGATGCCACCGATCCGATGGATGAACACGGGTCGCTGGACCCGGAGAACGCCGACGAAACGGACGGCGTAACCGACGCGGACGACTCCGAAGGCGACGACGGCGAAGCCGACGACGACCGTTCGAACGAACTCGAAGAGTCGAACGAAACTGACGGTGAGACGGATGACGACGATCGGAATGAGACGGATGACGACGATCGGAATGAGACGGATGACGGCTCGGGAGTGGTCGACGGTGAGGCCGACGAGGAAGACGACAGTCCGGACGATGGTGAGGATAGCAACGACGAGGCGGGCGCGGATACGGACGCCGAGGGTAGCGACGAGAGTTCCGACGACGACGGTGATTCGGACGAAGCCGACGACGATCGGGACGGAACGGACGACCTCGATGGCGTCGGTAGTGACGACGAGGCCGCCGAAGCGAGTGGAGACGACAGCGAAGCGGAGGATGGCGATAGCGAGAGCGCTGACGAAGCGGACGACGATACGGTTCCCGGCGTCGATACCGAGCCCGGACCTGATTCCGACGATGTCGGCATCGGAGACGGCGTAACCGACGTTCTCGAGGAAATCACGTCGGTCGTCGAGGATGCGGTTTCGTTCGGTGAGGAACTGGGCTGACTCCTCGAGAGCGGAGGAGATGGCGAAAGCGGGGGTGACCGAGCCATACGAGGAGCGGCACCCGGACGAAGCGAGCGAAAGAAGTGACTTTTTATCCCGGCGATGCGTCCCGACCGCATATGCGCGTCGCGTTCGTCTCGTTCGAGACGATCTATCACCGAGACACCGAGACGAACCAGCGTATTCACTCGCTACTCGAGTTGCTCCGTGATCGGGGACACGACGTTCACCACTTCTGTGCGGCGTTCTGGGACGGCGAGATAGACGTTTTCGAACGCGACGAGATCACCTACCACGGCGTCTGTCACAGTCTCGAGGCAAGTTCCTCGTTCCTGCTCCGGCTTCCGGTTGCAATCGCAAGGACGTCGCCGGACGTGGTTCACGTCGGTGCTCGTCCGCCGGGCCAGGCGGTCGCGGCGAGCTGGGGTGCGACGATCGCTCGCGCGCCGACGTTGCTCGAGTGGTACGGCGACGGCGGCGTGTCGAACACCTGGTGGAGCCGCCGCGCGGCCAACTCCGTCGACCGAATCATCACGCCGTCGGACCTGGTGACGACCTGGGTTCGAGAGCTGGGTGTCGATCCCGGTAAGATCGACGTCGTGGCGAACCCGATCGATCTCGAGCGGATCAGGGCGGTCGATCCCGCCGAAAACGTCGACGTGATCTACGCCCGCAGACTAGACGAGGACGCGAACCTCGAGAGCCTGTTTCTCGGCCTCGCGGAACTGCGCGGCCGGGACTGGCAGGCGACCGTCATCGGTGACGGACCCGAACGCGAGACCTACGAACGACTCGCGACCGATCTTCGGATCGACGACCGGGTCACGTTCGCCGGGGATGCCCCGCTCGACGAGCGGATCGCGGCCTACCGGGGTGCACACGTCTTCGCACAGACCGCCGAGCACTGCGTGTTTCCGACGGAGATGCTGTGGGCGCTGGCATCGGGCTGTATCGGCCTCGTCGAGTACCACGCAGAATCGAGCGCACACGAACTCGTGGAAGGATGGGACCGTGGGTTCCGAACCACGAGCGAAGAAGAACTCGCCGACGCTATTCTCGAGGCCAGTGATCTCGAGCACCGCGAGTACGACGAGCGGTTCGAAGAGTACGATATCGACGACGTCTGCGACCGCTATCTCACCACCTACCGTGCGTTACAGAAGTCGTCGGGACTGTTGTGAGCGAACAGCACCCACACCGATCGATCGCCACGAGAGAATAGCTCTCTGGTGACACTCGAGAACGTGTCGGTATGGACGACTGTACGTTCTGCCGGATCGCGGCCGGAACCGAGCCCGCATCCGTACTCTTCGAGGACGAACGGACGATCGCATTCCTCGATACACAGCCGGCCGTCACGGGACACAGCCTCGTCGTTCCTCGTGAGCACGAAGTCGAGTTGCTGACGGCGGAGTCATCGACGACGGAAGCGGTGTTTCGAACGGTTCGAACGGTCGCGAGCGCCCTCGAAACGGCGTTCAAGCCCGACGGATTCAGCGTCTTTCACAGCACCGACAATCTGGTCGGGACCGTCGAACACGCACACGTTCATCTGGTCCCTCGGTATGAGACGGACGACGTCTCGCTGTCGCGACACGGGTTCGACGACGAAGAGGCGGCGACCGTCACGGGTTCGAAACGCCTTGAAAACGGACGCCGTGTGAGCGACACGGCCGGGTATACGGTTCCTGAAGAGCAGGTCGTTTCATACGGATTACTGTGACGATTTACCGGCGCACCCGCGACCCGGGCGGCGGGTGCGTCGGCAATGATTTACAGTAAACCGTATCAGAGATCGAACTTCGTCGCGGCGGTCTCCATGTCCTTGTCGCCCCGCCCGGAGAGGTTCACGAGGATCGTCTCGTGTTCACCTGTTTCGGCCAGTTGAATCGCTCGAGCGATGGCGTGACTGGACTCGAGAGCCGGGATGATTCCTTCGGTCTCGGAGAGTTCACGGAGCGCGGCGAGGGCCTCTTCGTCGGTCACGCCGTGGTATTCACAGCGGCCGACGGCCCGGAACATGGCGTGTTCGGGACCGACACCCGGATAATCGAGGCCGGCCGACACCGAATGGACCTCGACGTCGTCGTCGATGACGCGCGTTTTCATTCCGTGGATGACCTCGTCGGTTCCATTCACGAGCGGCGCGGCGTGGCGTTTCGAGTCGGAACCCTCGCCGCCACCTTCGGCTCCGTAGAACGCCACGTCGTCGTCACGGAACGCGTGGAACAGACCGATCGCGTTCGATCCGCCACCGACGCAGGCGACGGCGGCGTCGGGTAGCTCGCCCGTTCGATCGAGAATCTGCTCGCGGGCCTCCGTCCCGATGACGCTCTGGAAGTCCCGAACCATTCGCGGGAACGGGTCCGGGCCGACGACGCTCCCGACGAGATAGTGGGTGTCGTCGACGTTCTGAGCGAAATCCTCGAGCGCGGCGTCGACGGCGTCGGCAAGCCCTTCGCCACCGCGGGTCACTTCGTTGACCCGGGCCCCCATGAGTCGCATTCTGAAGACGTTCATCTCCTGGCGCTCGACGTCCTTTTTTCCCATGTAGATCTCCGTCTCGAGGCCGAGCAGGGCACCGACCATCGCGGTTGCAGTGCCGTGTTGGCCCGCACCGGTTTCGGCGATTATCCGCCCTCGACCGGCGCGTTTTGCGAGCAGCGCCTGTCCGAGACAGTTGTTGATCTTGTGTGCGCCGCCGTGGAGGAGGTCCTCGCGCTTGAGATAGATCTCGGCACCGTACCGATTGCTCAGGTTCTCGGCGTAGTACAGCGGTGTTGGTCGGCCGGCGAACGATTCCAGACGGTCGCGAAACTCGTCTTGGAACGCGTCGGTTCCGGCGACGTCGTCGTAGGCGCTCGCGAGCTGCTCGAGTGGGTCCTGAAGGGGGTCAGGAACGTATCTCCCACCGTAGCCGTCGAATTCTCCGTCGGGCATACTCGTCCACTTTCGCGTTCACCGTAAAGTAAGTTCTGTGCCGACTCGAGAGCGACCGCTACGGTTCCAATCCGCCAGACGAATCGTGCTAATGTGAACACTCGACATGCTCTCGAGTGGGAACGAACGGCGTCAGACGGAGAGCAGACGTGCGTCAGTGGACGAACACCCGTTTTTATATGTCAGTGTCTGGCAGCCCCGGATATGACTCATCCGCAACTGTGTCTCGAAATCGCCGAGGAAATCGCTTCGCAGGAGGGAGTGACTCCCGAAGCGCTCTCCCCTCCGCTGTACGAGGTCGTCGATACGGAGGCCCTCCAATCTCTCTTCGATCCGAACGATCCCGACCGGTGTCCGGTTTCGGTCGAGTTCACGTACGAGGGATACACGGTACGTATCGACGGAGCCAACGACGTCACGGTCACGCCCTGTCGGTCCGACAGCGTAGATCGAGACGGCGACGGTGGACTGCCCGCCGACGCACGGTCGTTGTGTCGCTCTGGCTGATACGGTCGGCTGTACCGAGTTCTCGGAGCGACCACGGGACGGCACCCGGTCGATCCGGAAATGACTTCGGATTATTGCGATCGAGACGCCGGATACTCGTGGCCGACGACGAGCGCGAGAACGTTGATCGCGAGGAGGCCGAGAAAAACCGAGAGCATGGTCACTGAATCGATTCCAGTGAAAAAGACCGGGAGGTACGCAACGGGCAGGAGAGTTCCGAGCCAGAACCCGGCCGCGGTAACCGAGTCGTTCAGGTGCATGGCTTCGAGAGTCTCAGCGTACTGACTCGAGATCGACGAAGTCGTCCCCACGCGCCGTAACCCAGGCGGATCGAAGCTCCGCTTCGGTTGCATCGGTGGGAAAGACGGCGCATTCGTCGGGATCATCGTCGTTTTCGACGACAGCGTGCTCGAGTCTGATCGACGGGTTCGGAGCATCGGACGGGCGAGAGTCGACGTCGGGAGTCATGTGATAGCGGGCACCTCCACGTACCAGCAGAGCGTACGCACAGACACACCATTGTTATCGACGTATTACTCGAGCGAAGGCAGCCACTCCCGCTCCGGACGGCCACGTTACTGCCAGTTCGATCAGGTGAAAAAGAGTTCCACGAGAAGTAACGTGTTCGGTGTGGGACGACCGGAACACGCCGAGTAGGCAACCCCTACGATCACGAAATGCGAACGTTCGGCGGCGAAGAGCAGTGCGTTGAAGCGTCCGCTCGGCGGGTCCTAGCCCTGCGAGCGCGCGCCGAGATCCAGCGACTCGGACGTCTCGGAACCGTCGCGCCGAAGCGTTATTTCCAGCGTCTCTCCGGGACTCGTCTCGAGGGCGAGAACGGTCGAAAGTGCGTGTCGGTCGGGAATCGGGTGTCCGTTCATCTCGACGATAACGTCGCCGCCGATTGGAATCGGTTCTCCGTGCTCTCTGGTAACCCGGTCGGCACCCTGAAGAACGCCATCGGCCGGGCCGCCGGAAACGACCTCGGTGACGATGACGCCGGTCGCCTCCTCGAGATCGTTCGTTTCAGCGATGATCCGATCGACGGACGCGAGTCGGATCCCCATATACGAGTGTTCGAACTCGCCGGTTTCGATCAGTGCAGGGACCACCCGATCGGTCAGGGCGGCGGAGATGGCAAAGCCGATGTTGTCGCCGCCGCCCGCGTTGATGACGCCGACGACGTTCCCGTCCAGATCGACGAGCGGACCGCCGCTGTTTCCCGGATTGACGGCGGCGTCGGTCTGGACGACGTTCGGGAACGAGAAGGTTCGTCCGGGCGCATCGACGGTTCGTTCGACGCCGCTTACGATACCGGAGGACATCGAGCCCTCGAGGCCGTAGGGATTTCCGATTGCGAGTACCTGCTGGCCGACCGACGGACTGTATTCGGCCACCGAGAGCGGTGTTGCCGACGATGGAACGTGGTCTGCTTCGAGAACGGCCAGATCGCTGAACGGATCGGTACCGACGAGTTTGGTGTCCGTCCAGTCGCCGTTGATGTACTGGAGATCGACCTCTTCGCCGTCTGCAACGACGTGGTCGTTCGTCACGATGTGGCGGTCGTCGTATACGAACCCAGATCCCTGGCCGCGCCCTTCGCCGCCCGTGAGCGGGTTGTCGACGCCGAACACTCGGACCTGTGTGACCGAATCGATGATCGCATCGTAGACGTCGGTGAACCCGGCGTCGGTTTCGAGTTCCCCGTCGGTTTCGTGCGTTGCACTCTGTTCCTGTGAGGAACTCCCCTCGACGGCGCTGTCGCGCTGGGGTGCCGCACAGCCAGCCAACACGCTCGCGAAACCACCACCCGCGAGCGAGAGGAGACGCCGGCGATTCAATCGATGGTCATCCATACTCGACGGATAGGACCCCACCCATTTGAACGCCGGGGGAACGTTCGTGACGCGCGTCGACGACGAGAGCGGACGCCAGAACCGAGTCGATCGCGACTCGACATCGTGGCCAGACGAAGGGAAAGCGTGTTACCCGCGGCCACCCACTCTCGCGACATGATCACGGAAGACGTTCGCGCGCTGTTGGCGACGGGGGCCGTCTGTGACTCCTGTCTCGGTCGTCCGTTCGCTGAACGGAGCTTTGGACTGACGAACGCCGAACGCGGTCGGGCGCTTCGAACCACGGTCGCACTGGCCGACGACGACGATTTCGAACCGGACACCCCTGGCGATTGCTGGGTCTGCGAAGGATACTGCGGAACGTTCGATGCGATCGCTGATGCCGTCGTCGACGCGCTCGAGGGAGTGGCGTTCGCGACCTACCAGGTCGGCTCGCAGGTTCCGCCGCTGGTCGAAGAGAACGAGCGGCTCCTTCGCGATGACGCCGACCTCAAGCCAGACGTCGGTGAGTCGATAAAACGCGAGGTGAACCGGGAAGTCGGTCGACGGATCGGCGCACGAACCGGGACCGAGGTCGATTTCGATCGACCGGACGTCCTCGCCGTCGTCGATCTCGAGGGGTTCGACCCGTTCGAAACGCTCGAGTCGAACCGAGTCACGAGTCACGCGGTCGACGTCCAGGTCAACCCGGCGTTCGTCTACGGCCGGTATCGAAAACTCGAACGCGACATTCCCCAGACCGAGTGGCCCTGTCGGGAGTGTGGTGGCAGCGGCGTCCAGCTTGGCGACGACGGCGAAGAGCCCTGTGACTACTGCGGCGGCTCGGGCTACATGTACGAGACGAGCGTCGAGCAAGTCGTCAGACCCCACGTCGTCGAGGCGATGGACGGCGACGAGGGGACGTTCCACGGCGCTGGTCGGGAGGACGTCGACGCTCGAATGCTCGAGGGAGGGCGACCGTTCGTCCTCGAAGTGAAACGACCGCGGATCCGCGATCCGGACCCGGCCGACCTCGAACGCGAGATCAACGCTGCGGCCGAGGGGGCGGTCGAAGTCGACGGGCTCCGGCTCGCGACCTACGAGATGGTCGAGCGCGTCAAAGAACACGACGCGAGCAAACAGTACCGCGCCGACGTCGTCTTCGAGAACCCCGTCGACCGCGACGCGTTCGAGGCCGTACTCGAGGAGCTCTCGGGAACGACGGTCGAGCAGTACACGCCCCAGCGCGTCGACCACCGGCGGGCGAACCTCACGCGCGAGCGAATCGTCTACGAGATCGGCGGTGAACTGCTCGAGCCGACGCGTGCGGAGGTCAGAATTCACGGCGCAGGCGGCCTCTACGTCAAAGAACTCATCAGTAGCGACGACGGTCGTACGGATCCGAGCCTCGCCGGGTTACTCGAGACCGGCGCGGAGGTGACCGCACTCGACGTCACCGGCGTCGACGGAGAAGACGAACCCTTCGAACTCGAGGAGTACTTCCGGGACGAACCGCGCGCGACGTGACGCCTCTCGCGACGGACGAGCCGTCCGGACCAGAAAACGATTTACCGGCCGGGACCCCACCGTGAGCGTATGCCATTCGGCGTCGACGAGGCCGGAAAGGGACCCGCCCTGGGATCGATGTTCGCCGCGGCCGTCTCCCTCGAGGATCCCGAGTACCTTCCGGAGGGAATCGCTGACTCGAAGCGACTGACGCCGGAACGACGGGAGGAACTCGCCGCGACGCTGCGCGACGACGACCGGATCGCCGTCGGCGTCGCTGAGATCACGCCGGCGCGGATCGATCACCCGGAGACCGACATGAACTCGCTGGCCGTCGACGCCCACGCCGGGGCGATCGACGACGCGTTCACCGACTGTGACCTCGACCCGTCGGAGGACTCTTCGATCGGCGGCCTCTGTGACGCCTGTGATACCGACGCGGATCGGTTCGCCCGCCGAGTGACCGAGGCGTGTTCGTCCGAGACCGACCGTCGGCTGGATCTCGAGGCGCGCCACGGCGCGGACGAGGATTCTCCGATCGTCGGTGCGGCGAGCGTGATCGCGAAGGTCGAACGCGACGCCCACGTCGACGCCATCGCCGCGGAGCACGGCGACGTCGGTAGCGGCTATCCGAGCGATCCGACGACTCGAGAGTTCCTCGAGACCTACGTCGACGATCACGGCGACCTCCCGCCGTTCGCGCGCGAGTCGTGGTCGACGTGTGCCGACGTGCTCGCGGCCGCAGAGCAGACCGGGCTCGAGCAGTTCTGAGGGCGAAACGGAACTCGAGCAGTTCTGGCGGTCGTCCGAACCATCCGCCGTAGGTGCGATATCGATCTGATTTCGCTCAGTTGAGGAGGGGGGAATCCGTCTCGACCGCTTCAGGGAGCACGTCGGCGTTTCATGGTCGTGGCCGGCGCAGGGAGAGACGTGCTCGAGGTCCTGACGCTGCTCGGATTGGCCGTCGTGGCGACGGCGGTCGTGTGGAAAGGCAGCGCGTGGCTCGAAGAAGCGACCAACGATCTCGCGGCGGGCTACGGGGTGCCGTCGATCGTTCAGGGGGCGGTCATCGCGGCCGTGGGCTCGAGTATGCCCGAGTTGGCGAGCGTGCTCCTCGCGACGTTGCGCCACGGCGAGTTCGAACTCGGCGTCGGGGCCATCGTCGGCTCGGCGGTGTTCAACCTCCTCGTCATCCCCGGAATCGCGGTACTCGTCGGCGGGCGGATGGACACCAATCGCGACCTCGTCTACAAGGAGTCGCTGTTCTACATGCTCGCGGTCGCTGCGCTCCTGTTGACGTTCTCGCTCGCAGTTATCTACTACCCAGTCGAGGGCGATGTTCTCCAGGGGACGGTGACCCGACCGCTCGCGCTATTCCCGCTCGCGCTGTACGCGCTCTATCTTTTCACACAGTATCTGGACGCGACCGGTTCCGGCGTAGAACCAGCCGACGTGTCGCGTCTCGGAGCCTGGAGCTGGTTCGCTTTCGGACTCGTACTCATCGTCGTCGGCGTCGAAGGGCTTGTTCTGGCCGCGATCGGACTCGGGGAGGCGTTCTCGACGCCCGCATTTCTCTGGGGGATGATCGTCGTCGCCGCCGGTTCGAGCGTTCCGGACGCTTTCGTCAGCGTCGCCGCCGCTCGGAAAGGGCGGGCAAGCGTGAGTCTGGCGAACGTCCTCGGGAGCAATACATTCGATCTCCTGGTTGCGATCCCGGCCGGCGTCCTCGTCGCGGGCTCGCTTTCGGTCTCGTTTACGCACGTCGTCCCCATGATGGCCTTTCTGATCCTTGCGACCGTCGTCTTCTTCGCCATCGTCCGAACGGACATGCTACTCTCGAAGCGTGAGGCCTGGACGCTACTCGCGCTGTACGGCGTCTTCGTGTGCTGGCTGGTACTCGAGAGCGTCGGTGCGACGAACGTCGTTCCGTCCTGACTGTCGGGCGACGCTCGAGACCCCGAACGCGACCACGCGAACGCGAGAATCAGCGAACCGAAATCGTTCGTCCGTCGTTACTTGTCCGTCAGCAGACGCTGAAGGATATCACCGTAGGCCGGCCGGGTGATGAGCACTCCGATGAGCACCCCGAGGATCGTGATGATCGCGAACCCGCGGAGGTCTCCGAGGCTCAACACCGCAAGCGGCGACAGCGCGATGATCGTCGTCGCCGCGGCGGCCCCGATGATCCAGAACGCCTTCCGGAAGCGAGATTCGAACACCCGCCTCGAGTTGACGTCACCTTCGTCCATCACCTCGTCAGCGATGATGACGAGGTCGTCAACCCCCGTCCCGACGACGGCGATGAACCCGGCGACGTGCGAGAGATCGAGCGGCATGCGTATCGCGGCGGCGAACCCGAGCAGGATGAGCACCTCGGCCATCGCGGTGAGGAACATCGGCGCGGCGACGCGCGGATCACGGTAGCGCAAGAAGATCATCCCGCAGACGGTCAACACCGCGAGGCCGCCGATGAGCAGCGAGTAGAGCTTGAACTGATCGGCGAGGGCGGGCTGGAGCGTGAACGTCTGATCGCGCTCGAAGTCGAGTGGCGCGGTCAGCGCACCGGATTGCAGGTTGACCGCAAGGAAGTGTGCGTCCTGCTGGGACGGAACGATCATTTCGAAGGTCGGATCGTTCTCCCACGTTCCGGTTCGCATGTTGTCAGCGAGACCGTCGCCCATGCTGTGAGCGTCTATGACCTCGTCGTCGACGACCGTGAGCAGACACCACTGGGGATCGTCGGGATCGAAGTCGAACTCGTCGGCTTCGCGATCCTGAATGTGACATCGTCCCTGCCCTTCGCCGGTAAATCCATGCTCGTTCATGGCCGCCTGGTATTCGGAAGCGGGACTGTTCTCGTCCTCGTCTTCCGTCCCGTCGACCGTGATCGGAACGTAGTGGTATCCGCGCTCGTCGTTGTACGACGCCACGCCGGAGTCGGCAATTCCTTCGCCCTGCAGAACGGTCTCGTTCGTCTGGTTTCCGTCCTCGTCGGGATAGTACGCGACGATTCGAACGTCGCCACGATCGCTCAACAGATCTCGGAGCTCATCCGGAGTCATCCCCGGCACTTCGGTGACGATGTAGTACTGGCCGCCGAGCGTCGCCTCCTGATAGGCGGACCCGCCGTCCAGACCGGCCTCGTTGATACGCAACTCGATCGTCTGGATGATCTCGTCGCGGGTCTGCTGGGTGACGCCCTCCTCGATGTCGTCCTCGGAAACCTCGAGGCCGACGTCCGCGGACTCGAGGGCCGCCGCGAACTCGGCGGGTGTCACCTCGTCGGTGAAAATCTCCGCAGTGAAGCGGTTTTCTTCCTCGTGGAACCTGACGGTGGCGTCCCTGGTCTCGAGATCGGTGTTCTCGTAGTCGTACTCGTACAGTGCCGAAGCGACCTGCCGTTGCTCGTCGTGTTCGATGTCGAGGTTGTCGGCGGTCATTCCGGTCGGCGGTGCGCTCACCCGGGTTCCGCCGTCGAGCCCGAGGCCGTACTCGATGTTCGTGGGGTTGTCGTCGACGCTCTCGTTTTCGCCGGCTAGCGAGTCGTCAGCGACTATCCCGCCGGGAACGAACAGCGCGACGAGTGCGACGCTGATGAACGCCACGAGCAGGACGATCCGCCAGTGTTCTTTGAGGAACGAGACGGGACTCATTACGATCTCACCCCCTCGAACTTGTACCAGCGAAGCAGGCTCACGTTCAGCAGGTACGTGTTCATCAAGTCGGCCGCGAGCCCGACGAAGAGGACGATCCCGATCGACGCGAGCAACTCGACGCCGAACAGCGTCGCTGCGATCCCCATGACGAGCATGGCCGCCATCGACGTCACCGTCATCGTGATACCGGTTCGCGTCGCGCGGTGGGTACTCTCGTAGAAGTCACCACTCCGCCGAAGGATGTGGTTGTTCAACAGGATGTCCGAGTCGACCGAGTATCCGATCAACATTAACAGCGCCGCGACGGTTCCGAGCGAGAGCTGGATGCCGGCCACCGCCATGAACGCGAGCGGAATCATGATGTCCGAAAACGCCGAGGCGACGATCGCGATGGAGGGAACGAACGTCCGAAAGAGCACGAACGCGAGGACGCTCATCCCGAGAAAGGCAACGGCGATCCCTAACAGTGCGGTTTGCTGTGTCTGCTCGGCAAAGCTCGCGGAGACCGTCGACTCCGACTGGACGATCGCCGCGTCGCCGTCGGCCTCGAGATTCGTCTCCGCTTGCGTGCTCAGTGCCTGAATCGCGTCCCTGTCTTCGACACCGGCGAACTGCACCGTGTACTGGTTGTCGACGCCGGGTGCCTGGATCGCCTGAACCGAGTCGGGCTCGATGTCGAACGTCTCCTGAATCTCCGCTTCGGACGACGTCGTTTGAACGGTCAGTTCCGCTCCGCCAGCGAAGTCCATCCCCAGCTGTACTGGCGCACCGGTGACCAGAAACGAGCCACTGAGGACGAGCAACGCGACCGCAAGGATCGCAAGCGGAACCGCCGCGAGCTGGCGATTGCTGTACCGGGAGTACTCAATCTCCGGTACGTCGAAATAGCCCATTATCGGACCACTTGTAGTCATCCGAAGTAAGCCTTCTCAATTTCTACGGCATGTTTCGTCTCGATCATATGGGACCTGCAAGGCTGAAACCCCCGCCCTGTAACGATCGAGAGCTGTTTTGGGAACAGCGGTTCGAGTTCAATCGGGAAGGTAGCGAACGCTCACGACGCCGTCGGCGGATCGTCGCACCTCGACGCGGACCGCCTCGAGTCGAGCCGCTCTCGCGATCGTTTCGTCGTCGTGGAGGACGTCCTGTGCCGCAGCGTCAACCTCGTCTTCTGGGACGCGAACGACGTGAATCGCGCCAGTACCGGCTCGCTCTTCCGTAACGAGCTCGCCGACATCGACGCCGGCCGCCAGCTCCTTCGAGTGCTGGGTCGGCTCGAGATCGGTGTCGACCAGGTCGATCGATCGCCGGTTTTCGACCGCGATCACCTGCCAGGTGACCTCGAGTGGCGGATCGGGCGCGACGGTCGCCTCGAGAACGTCGTGAACCTCGAGGCCGGGATTGGTAGCGAGGGTGTGGACCTGTGCGGTCTCGACGTCGCGAACGATGGCCGACTCGTCCTCGGCGTGGGTGACGACGAACGTGCTCGTCTTTTCGCTCATGGGTGTTCGTACGCGAAGGATCGGTTTCGGGGTTTCGTCTTCGTCCGAGAATATGTCGCGACGATCGGTGCGGGTTCGAGAGGAACGAACCGCGATCCAGCATCCGCCGGGAACGTCCGCCTTCGCCGCCGGCACCCGCTTCGGAGGACCGTACGGGGTTCGATGATCACCGGATTGGTGGGCCGATAACCCGATGCAACCGCTAACTGTCAACGACCGTGGAGATAGCAGACAGTAGACCGTATCAGTCCGTGACGGAACGGTTTTAGCTCCGGCGGCCGCGCTCTGGAGTATGAACGTCGATATCGGTAACGCACTCGCGTCCGTGTCCGCACCGGGCGTTTCGAGGGGATCGCTCGAGGCCCTGGACGAACAGGTAGCCGCGGCACACGAGCGCATCGAAACCGGACGGGCGAACCGAGAACACGGCTACGAAGCCCTGAATCTTCCCGACCGGACCGATCCGGAGACGATCCGATCGGCCGTCGAGCCGATCGCCGACGCGGACGCGATCATCACCGTCGGAATCGGCGGCAGCGCACTCGGCGCGGCGACGATCACGGACGCGCTCGCTGGGGAAAGCGAGACGGAGGCGATCTACCTCGACAACGTCGACCCCGAATGGGTCTCGAGTCGCCTCGAGCGACTCCCGCTCGAGAGGACGGCAATCAACGTCGTCTCGCGCTCGGGAACGACGGCCGAAACGCTCGCGAACTTCCTCGTCGTCCGCGATGCGTTCGAGTCCGCCGGCGTCGACTGGACGGACCGAACGATCGTCACGACCGGCGACTCCGGCCCGCTTCGAGACCTCTCGGACCGTCACGATCTCCCCTCGCTGAAGGTTCCCGACGGCGTTCCGGGTCGGTTCTCCGCGCTTTCGTCGGTCGGACTGGTCGCGCCAGCCGTCTGCGGCCACGATCTCGAGGCGCTACTCGAGGGCGCGGCGGCCGAAGCCGACTCGCTCAGTGGATCGCTGTTCGAGTGTCCGGCGTACGCCTACGGAGCGACGACGTACGCACTCGATGCGCGCGGTGCGGGCATCAACGCGATGGTTCCCTACAGCGAGTCGCTCGAGACCTCCGCCGAGTGGTTCGCCCAGCTGTGGGCCGAAAGCCTGGGGAAAGACGATCTCGGACAGACGCCGGTTCGGGCACTCGGTGTAACCGACCAGCACTCGCAGCTCCAGTTGTACCGGGCCGGGCCGCGGGACAAGTTCGTGACGTTCGTGACGACCCGCCAGCGCCGCGACCGATCGATCCCCGAAACGGACGTCGAGGACCTCGCGTACCTCGGGGATGCGACGCTCGGGGAGTTGCTCGAGGCGGAGTTCGAAGCGACGGAAGCGAGTCTCGCCGCTGCCGGACGGCCGAACGTCCGCATCGAACTCGAGTCCGTCGACGAGTACGAACTCGGCGGGTTCCTCTACGGAATGGAGGCCGCCTGCGTGCTCGCGGGCGAGCTGTACGGTGTGAACACGTTCGAACAGCCGGCCGTCGAGTGGGCGAAGAAGGCGACCCGAGGGTTGCTCGGCGGCGGCGCGTTCGAGGAGGCCGAGGCCGTCGCTGAGAAAACCGAACTCCGAATCGAGCGATAATCCGTCGCCGTCCAACCGGCGGCCGAACCGGAACGATCGTCCAGTTGCGGAGGCCATATGTGATCGCAGGCGAAACGTCGACCCATGACCGAGACTGTGCGGACCGATGCCGGCTCCGGTACGTCCGCGGTCGTTTCCGGCGTTGGAACCGGATTCGCGGCCGTGACGATGGCAGCCCTCGTCGTTCCGATCCGTCGCGGCGTCGAAGCACCCAGCGTGTGGGCCGGAGCCGCCTTCGCCATCGTCTGCGTTCTCGCCTTCCTCGCCAGTCGTCGCACGGGAATCGACCGACGGATCGTCTCCGCCGTCGCCGCCGTCTCGAGCGCCGTCGTCGTGATCGTTTCTGCGTACGCGCTGAATCAAGGGATCACCGCCTCGGTACCTCTCCCCATCGGTAGCTGGTCCCTTTCGCTCGTCTTCGTCGCGTTCTTCACCGCCGGACTCACCGCCGGAATCGGCGTCGCACAGTTCGTCGGAATCGACGGAGGCGGGCTCAAAGATCGAAGCCTGCACACCACGTCGCTGACGGTGCTCGGGCTCGGTGGACTTGTCGCCGCACAGGTCGCGACGGCGTTGGTCGCGCTCCCGTTGATGCTCGTCATCGGGACGCTTTCGCTGACACAACTCGTCGTCGTGAGTCAATTGGGGATGGCCCTGGGAACGGGTGCCGTCGCGATCGGTTATCTCGTCTATCGGGGCGACGGACTGTCCTATCTCGATCTCGAGATGCCGACGGTTCGGGACGCTCTCTGGATCGTCGCCGGCGTATTCGTCCTCTTTGGCGCGCTCATGGCGATTTCGGCGGTGTTCTACACCGTCGGTGTCGAGAGCTCCGAGCACGGAACGGCCCAGCAAGCACAGACGAATCCGGAAATCCTCCTGGTGTTGATCCCCGCCTCGCTGTTGATCATCGGCCCTTTCGAGGAGTTGCTCTACCGGAACGTGATCCAGAAATCCCTGTACGAGACGTTCTCTCGCTACGGTGCCGTCGTCGTCGGCAGCGTCGTGTTCGCGATCGTCCACGTTCTGGCCTACGGCACCGCTGGTCCGGGCGAGGTCATCGCGAGTCTCGGCGTCATCTTCGGGCTCTCGCTCGTACTGGGAACGATCTACGAGCGGACGGAAAACCTCGTGGTACCCGCCGTGATTCACGGAATCTACAACGCGATTCTCTTTACGAACCTTTACGCGATGTATGCGTGAGCCCGCCGTCTCGTCACGATCTACGAGTCTGTAACGACTGACTCGTCACAACCGACGTGTCCTGTATCGACTGTCTCGTCGCGGTCAGCGTCCAGATATCGCTCCGGAGACGGTGTGCGAGTGGCTCGAGAACTGATCCCGATCAGGTGGGGTTTTTCCGCGTGAGTTCGGAGCCACAGATCGGACAGCGATCTTTCTCCTCGTCGAACTCGCGTCCACAGCCCTGGCACTGGAACGTCCAGTGGCGCTGTTCGTCGATACCCTCCCGGGCGATGACTTCGACGGCGACGTTTAACTTCTCGGAGACGTTCTGCATCGCGTAATCGTCGGTGACGAGCGTCCCGTCGAGTTCGAAACTCGCGGCGACGAGTCGAACGTCGGTATCCGAGAGCACCTCGAGATCGCCGGACTCTTTTGCGGCGCGTCTGACCTTCTCGGTCGTATCCTCGTTGGGGATGTGAATGTGCATCCCAGAGCCTTCCATCGCGTCGTAGCGATAGGCGCTCTCGTCCTCGAGTTCGTCGCGAACGAGCGGGATCGTTGCAGTCTGTTCTGTCGTGTGAAAGTCGTGAATAAAAGCCGAGGAGTCGAGAATGTACATACCGTTAGCGCTTGACGACGATGTAGTCTTTGACCGCCTGAACGCGGTTGACGGGGACGAGGAACCGACCGGCCTCGTCGACGTCGAAATCGATCGCGTTGGACGGGAGTGCCTCGTCGGGTTCGACGATGAGGTTGTGAAGGGATCCCGATTTGAGATCCATCGTGATGTTGTAGAGCAATCCGAGCTCGGTTCCGTCGGAGCCCATGACGGATTTACCCGAGAGGTTTTCAGCGAGTATATCGCTCATGCATACCCGTATTTACTAATCGGTATTAAATACCACGGGGACCCCACACGACGGTGAACTCCGAGAGCGCCGTGACGATGGGTTTAACTACCGCCCTGCGGACGCTCTAGACAAGACCTTCTTTGGTGGTTCACCATGTCGGAACCGGACGCAGACACTCTCGACCCTACATCCCTCAGAACTCCGATCGTCGCCGTCCTCGGACACGTCGATCACGGAAAGACCAGTCTCCTCGACAAGATCCGCGGCTCCGCGGTCATCGAGGGCGAAGCAGGCGCGATCACCCAGCACATCGGTGCAACGGCGGTCCCGCTCGACATCATCTCGACGATAGCGGGTGATCTCGTCGACCCCGACGACTTCGACCTGCCGGGCTTGCTGTTCATCGATACGCCCGGTCATCACTCCTTTACCACGCTTCGCTCGCGCGGCGGGGCGCTCGCGGACATCGCCATCCTCGTCGTCGACGTCAACGATGGCTTCCAGCCACAGACGCTCGAGGCCCTCGACATCTTGAAGCGCTCGGAGACGCCGTTCATCGTCGCGGCGAACAAAATCGATACCGTCCCGGGCTGGAACCCGAACGAGGACTCACCGATCAACGCGACTTACGACGCCCAGAGCGACCGCGTCACCGGTCGGCTCGACGAGAGCCTCTATACGATCATCGGCAACCTCTCGGACGAAGGGTTCTCCGCGGACCTCTACTGGCGCGTGCAGAACTTCCAGCGCAACGTCGGCGTCGTCCCCGTCTCCGCGATGACGGGCGAGGGCGTCCCCGACCTGCTCGCGGTCATGATGGGGCTCTCCCAGCGCTACATGAAAGCGGAAATGGAGATCGACGTCCAGGGGCCGGGCGTCGGTACCGTCCTCGAGGTCAAAGAGGAGAAAGGGTTCGGGACGACGATCGACACCGTCCTCTACGACGGGACGATCCGCGCCGACGATCAGGTCGTCATCGGCGGAATGAACGATCCGATCGTCACCGAGGTTCGCGCGTTGCTCCAGCCCCGGCCGCTCGCTGAGATCCGAACCGAAAGCCGATTCGAAAAGGTCGAGGAGGTGTCGGCTGCGGCCGGGATCAAAGTCGCCGCCCCCGATCTGGCGGATGCGATGGCCGGCGCACCGGTTCGCGTCGTTCGAAACCGAGAGCTCGAGGAGGTCGTCCACGAGGTCGAAGCCGAACTCGCGGACATCGCCGTCGACACCGAAGAGCAGGGCGTCGTCGTCAAAGCGGACACCCTGGGGAGTCTCGAGGCGATGGCCGACGCGCTTTCGGAGGTCGAGCTTCCGATCGTTCACGCGGAGGTGGGTGACGTCGCCCCGCGGGACGTCTCGGTCGCTTCGACGGCCGAAGACCCCAAACAGCAGGTTATCCTCGGCTTCAACGTCGACGTACTCAGCGACGCCGAACGACGCGCCGAGATCGACGACGTGACGGTCTTTACCGACGAGGTCATCTACCAGCTGATCGAGGAGTACGAGGAGTTCGTCGACGAACTCGAGCGCGCACAGCAAGACACCATCCTCGAGAACATCGTGCGACCGGCCCGGTTCCGGATCCTGCCGGATCACACGTTCCGCCAGAACGACCCCGCGGTGGTCGGCGTCGAGGTGAACGCCGGAACGATCCAGAACAACGCGAACGTCGTGAAGTTCGAGGGGACCGAGCCCGAGCGCGTCGGCCAGGTCAAAGGCATCCAGGAGCAGGGTGAAGACGTCGACGAGGCCCGTGCGGGCAACCGCGTCTCGGTCGCGATCGACGGGCCAACCGTTGGCCGCCAGATCGAAGAGGACGACGAACTCTGGATCGAAATTCCCGAGAAACACGCGAAGATCCTGGAGCAAGAACTCACGAGCGAGATTCCGGGCGACGAACTCGAGGCGCTGAACATGTACCTAGACAGGCAGCGAAAACGCGACCCGTTCTGGGGCAAATAAACGCTGGGGTACTTCATTTGTACTTTATTACACCTGGGTTTTAACATATTTGTTGAATTAACTACATTCTGAAGTAGTCTTCACTCTAATATTCAACTGCGAATATGACTGATGAGACCCCGAACTCCGAGAGTGGCAACGATACCTCAAAACCATCTAAGAAGACGCTGAAGCCGAACAAACTGAAAATTAAGGCTTGCGACCTTGAGGTGGAAGCGGAGTCGAACGAGGAGACAGTCGAGGAGATCGTGGGGTATCTCTCGCCGAAAATGGAGTCGCTAATGCGTCATCATCTCGCCGGTCAGTTATGTCACTTCTATTTCCCACATTTCTTGTATGTGCTACTGACGCCCGTATAATGCCATAGCACGGTTTTAGGCTGAATTATGTCATCAGTTACTTATTGGATAAGTCTCTACTGACACCATGAACCGCAGAGATCTACTTGCCTTTGTTGGCTCTGCCACAGCCGTTAGTCTCTCAGGATGTTCAGGCTCTCCAGAGGTGTCGGAGGGTCAGAGCGATGACCAAACTGATGATGGAACTGACCAGAGCGATGACCAAACTGATGATGGAACCGACCAGAGCGATGACCAAACTGATGATGGAACCGACCAGAGCGATGACCAAACTGATGGTGAAAATGGAATTAACGATGAAGATGGTGAACCTGTAATTCTATCCTATCCTGCTAAAGACGACTGGGGGGTTGAATCTAACCATACTGAGAACGGTAAACGGATTAATAGTGAGGGTAATTTAGAGATGTCAAATAACGATTCTCATGGTCAAACAAGGTACAGCACTAATCAGTTTGATAATGATGGTGAAGAAATAGAAGTTACGGTAACTATCGAAGACGCTGACGGATATGAAAATCTAAAGGGAACAGCGAGAGTTCCACGGGTCACCTGACCCGTGGGTGAATCGCGTACGCTTGCCTAATGTTCAGTCTCCTCGATGTACCGACGAACCACATCCTCAGAAACTGCACCCGTTGTCCCGACGTAGTATCCGTCCTTCCACAGACCACTTCCCCAGAAGTACCGCTGTTTGATCTCGGGGTGACGCTTGAGAATCGTTCGTCCCGAGTAGCCCTTGAATTGCTTCGCTATCTCGGCAGGACTCCATTTCGGGTCGGCCTCGACGAACAAGTGAACGTGGTCGGTGGCAATCTCTCTGGACACAATCTCGTGACCGAACCGTTCAGCAGTTCCTTGGAACAATTCCGCAAGTTCGTCTTGAACTAACTCCAACACCTCGTGCCGGTACTTCGGGCACCACACGAAATGATATTTACACAAACTAATCGAATGTGCATGACTCTTGTAACTTTCCACCATAATCCCTACTTTTATCATCATTTGATACGATAGTCAAGATATGGGTATCGAAGAAGTCACGAAGACCGCACGCACCCGACTCTGCATAGAGTCTGGTGAGCGGTCGTGGCTCAAAGATGCCCGTTACACCGCACGAGACATCGCCAACGACACACTCCGACTCAAACAACAAGGCTACAACAAGACCGAGATTCAACGCGAGGTTGACCGCGATGACTTCCTTCGGAACAACAAGTGCGCGGTCGTCGGCAAAGCCCTGCAAGCGTGGGACTCCTACAAAGAACTCCTCAACTGGTGGTACGACCAAGACGACACCAACGTTGGAAAACCGTCGCCACCAGCCACAGACAAGAAAGGAGCCTACCCACTCGTCATGGCACACAGCGAAGGGTACCGCCTCACCTACAATGACGAAACTGACCGTCTTAGGTTTCGTGTGAGTCCGAAGCCGTACAAGAAGGTGAGAGGACATCTTCGAGGGAGACAAGAAGACCTCAACCTCATCGAGGCAGCCTTGACCGAAGAGGAGTGGTCGTTGGGACAGGCCGAGCTTCTGTACCGAGATGGCGTGTACTACCTACACGTCACGGTCAAAACAGAAGTTCAAGTGCCTGAACCCGAAGACGCTGACACACTCGTCGGCGTCGATATTAACGAACGCAACATCGCTCTCACCGCTCTTAACCGTGAGACGATGGACACGCTCGGAACACTCGTGCTTGATTACGGCTCGGTGAAAGCCGAACGCCAACGCTACCACACCATCACGAAACGCTGTCAAGAACATGGGCAACACTCTATCCACAACCAACTCGGTGAAAAAGAAGAACGCTACACCGAGTGGATTCTTCACCGACTGTCGCGAGTCGTGGTGGAGTTCGCCCAACAGTTCTCAAACCCGGTCATCGTGTTCGAGGACTTGAGCGGGATTCGAGACGCCATCAAGTACGGCACGTACATGAACCGTCGTCTGCACAAACTGCCGTTCCACAAGTTCGAGCAACAAGTTCGATACAAAGCAATGTGGAATCAGATTCCGTGTGAGACGGTTGAGTCGCCGTACAACTCGAAGTCGTGTTCGTGCTGTGGACACCGTGGCTACCGCCAAGGTCGGCGGTTTCGGTGTACGAACGACTCGTGTGCAGTTCAGCAAGATCACGCTGATCGAAACGCGAGCGTGAATGTGGCGTGGCGATCGTGGGCGAAACACGCTGGTGTAGACGTTGAATCAGTTAATTACCGGACTCGCAAAACCCAACCGTTTGTTCGGAAGGTGAGCCTGTCTGGGTCGGGGCGCTCTGTAAACCGCCCATCCTCATCCCGCGAAATCGCTTCGCGTGGAGTGCTTACGACGTAGGCTGAGGGAATTACAAAAGCCACGGGTCACCTGACCCGTGGTTGTTTAC